>NZ_CP040887.1:0-314858 GCF_006337125.1 Serinicoccus chungangensis | reverse complement strand
GCGCGCTGGTCGCCCTCCAGGGGCCACGAGCGCGCACAGCACCGGCCGGCGCTCCGCCGGGGCGGGTGCCACCGGTGCAGGCAGCGGCCCGGAGGTCAGCCGCTCGCGCGCGTCCGTGCCACGCCGGGTCGCGGGGACGGCGCCGGTCGCGGCCGCCAGCCCGGTGCCGGCGCCGCCGACGTAGAGGGTCTCCACCCCGCCCGCGGGCACGGCATACGTCTCGTGCCAGATGCCGACGGCGCCCGGGTGCCGTCGGGCCACCCGGTTGAAGGCACGCCAGGCCGGCAGCTGGGCGTGGTCGGCCGCGCGGGCGTAGGCGTAGAGGTGGTCGACCGACCGCCAGTACTGCACCACCCACGGCCCGCGGGCGCCGACGAGCGTGGTGGCCCCGAGGAAGCCCAGGTCCTCAGCCTCCCCGCGCGCGGCCGCCTCCGTGTTGCGGGCCAGCTCGGTGAGCATGCGCGGCATCGCCCGGACGACCGGCAGCCACAGGTCGGGCCGGTGGGCCTTGCGGATCGTCATGCCGATGTGGAAGACGACGAGCTCGCCGTCGTGGGCGTGCGTCTGGGGTGCGGGCATGTCAGGCTCCTCTGGAGAGTGTCACTACCCATACTGGATAGTGCTACTCTCCAGTGTCAAGAGGTGATGTATGCGGATCTCCGACCTGTCCGCGGCGACCGGGGTGCCGGTGGCGACGGTCAAGTACTACCTGCGCGAGCGGCTGCTCCACCCCGGCGAGACAGTGTCCCGCACCCAGGCGAGGTATGACGCCACGCACGTCGAGCGGCTCACGCTGGTCCGCGCCCTGACCGAGGTCGGCGGGCTGAGCCTGGCGTCGGTCCGGCGGGTGCTCGCCGCGATCGAGGAGCCCGACCTCTCCGCGGTGGACGTCATGGCCGCCGCGCAGCGCTCGCTGCCCGCGGTGACCGGGGCCGAGGGAGGGCCGGGGGCCGACCCCCGACCGGACCCGAGCACCGCACCGTCCGACGAGGACCCCGGCACGGTCGGCGACCGCGCACGTCGGTTCGTCGCGGGCCGCGGCTGGCAGGTGCACCCGGGCGACCCGGTCCTCGACCAGCTCGAGGCCGCGTGGGCCGCCTGCGACCGGGCGGGGCTGGGCGTGGACGAGGAGCGGATGACGCGGTACGCCGACGCCGTCGAGCAGATCGGCCGCACCGACGTCGAGTCGGTGCCCCGGACCTCGCCCCAGGCGGCGGTGCGCCACGTCGTGCTGGGCACCGTGCTCATCGACCCCGTGCTCGCGGCGCTGCGCCGCCTCGCCCAGCAGCACGTGGCCGTCAGCGGCACCCCGTCCGTGCGGTCTGGCATGCTCGGGCCATGACCGACGTCGCCCGCCACGCCTCCGAGCTCCTCCGTCTGCACCACACCGGCCAGACCCTCGTGCTGCCGACCGTCTGGGACGTGTGGTCCGCCCACGCCGTCGTGGACGCCGGCTTCCCCGCGCTCAGCGTGGGCAGCCACCCCCTGGCCGACTCCCGGGGCCAGCAGGACAACGAGGGCATGAGCCTGGACGACGCGCTGGACGGCATACGCCGCATCACCGCGGCCGTCGACGTGCCGGTCACCGCCGACCTGGAGTCCGGCTACGACACCCCCGCCGCCGAGCTGGTCGAGCGGGCCCTCGAGGCGGGCGTGGCCGGCATCAACATCGAGGACACGGTGCACAGCCAGGGCCGCCTGCGCGAGGTCCGCGAGCACGCCGACTACATCGGTGCCCTGCGCGCGGCCGCGGACGAGGCCGGGGTGGAGCTGGTGGTCAACGCCCGCACCGACGCCTTCATGGGCCAGGTCGTGACGTACGACGACCCGCTGGCCGAGGCGCTCACCCGCCTGCGGGCGTGCGAGGACGCCGGTGCACGGTGCGTCTACCCCGTGCGGGTCCCGGACGCCGACACCCTGCGCGCCCTGCTCTACGGCCTGTCGGGGCCGGTGAACGTCACCGCGCACCCCGTCGACGGCGCGCCCTCCGGCTCGTTCGAGCAGCTGCGCTCGCTCGGCGTCCAGCGCATCACGTTCGGCCCGCTGCTGCAGAAGGCGCTCACCGACAAGGTCACCGAGCTCGTCACCCCCTGGCGCTGAGCGTCGGGACCCGGGTCAGTCGTCCAGCTCGCTCTCGGCCCAGCGCTGGCCGGGGTCACCGCCCCAGGCGTCCCAGGCCACGCGGCCCGGGGACGGGAAGCCGTCGCCGCCGTTCGTGAACCCCTCGGCGTCCTTGTCCGCCTCGTGCCGGCGGAAGTAGGCGCGCATCTTCTTGAGCACCTCCTCGCTGACGTCGTCGCCGTCGGCCAACTGCTTCGCCCGCGTGCGGCCGGTGTCGGTGAAGTTCTTCCCGGCCTTGCCGTCCTCGATCCAGCGCAGCGCCCGCTGCGCCGCCTCCTGCACACCCTTCGGCGGTGTCGCCATCCGGCGCCTCCTTCGGTCGGTCCGGGCCTCAGCGCACCTGGGTGGCGGTGAACGCCCGCCCAGGGGCCACGAAGGCCTCCTGCGCCTGCACCAGCCGCAGCTCGCGCTCGCCGGAGTCGATGGTCACCTGGAGCAGCTCGAGGACGCTGGCCGCCGTCCGCTCCAGGGCGGTCGCGGCCGACCCGGTCTCCCGGTAGTGCGCGGTGAAGAGCGCGCTCGTGACGTCGCCCGAGCCGTTGGCCTTGATCGGCAGCCGCGGGGTCGCCACCAGCCAGGCCCCCTCGTCGTCGACGGCCAGCATCTCGATGGTCTCGCCGCCGTCGGGCTGCGGCTCGCGCTCCGGGCGCAGCACGCTGGTGACCAGCACGGTGCGCGGCCCGAGCTCGCGGGCCCGGTCGGCCGACTCCAGCGTCGACTCCAGGCTGTCCGGCTCGGTGTGGGTCATGTAGCCGAGCTCGAACTGGTTGGGCGTGATGATGTCGGCGTGCGGCAGCACCCGCTCGCGGATCAGCGGCGGGATGGTCGGCGCCACGAAGCAGCCCGAGGTGGCGTTGCCCATGACCGGGTCGCAGGTGTAGGTGGCGTCGGGGTTGGCCGCCTTGACCCGGGCCACCGCGTCGACCACGACGTCGACGATCTCCTCGCCGCCGAGGTAGCCCGAGAGCACCCCGTCGGCGGTGCCGAGCACGCCCCGGTCCTCGATGCCGGCGACGACGGCGCGCACGTCGTCGGCCGCGATGAGCGGGCCGCCCCACGCGCCGTACCCCGTGTGGTTGGAGAAGTTGACCGTCAGCACCGGCCACACCTCGTGCCCGAGACGCTGCAGCGGGAAGACGGCGGCCGAGTTGCCGACGTGGCCGTAGGCGACGTGGCTCTGGATGGAGAGGAAACGCATTCTCCCGATGATGGCACCTCCGCACCCGGGACCGCAGCGCGGGCACGACCAGGGGTATGCCGCGCCGGCCCGCCGCCCGCCGGCCCCCGGTCCCGGCGACACGCCCGTCCGTCCCGGCCCAGGTGCGCACGTGCGTGGCTGGGCCGGTCGACACCGGCGTGGCGCTGGGACGGCAGAATGCGGGTATGCCGTCCCGCGTGCTCGCCGTGCAGCTCAGCCCCGTCCACGAGTTCAGCAAGGGACCGGTCGCCGAGATCGGGCTCGTCGAGGGGTATGGCGTGCGGGGCGACGCGCACGCCGGCACCACGGTCCAGCACCGGTCGCGCGTGGCGAAGGACCCGACCTCACCGAACCTGCGCCAGGTGCACCTCCTCCACGCCGAGCTCCTCGACGACCTGGCCGGGCTCGGCCACACCGTGCACCCCGGCGACCTGGGGGAGAACGTCACGACCACCGGCATCGACCTGCTCGGGCTGTCCCGGGGAGCCCGGCTCGCGCTGGGCGAGGCGGAGGTGGAGGTCACCGGGCTGCGCAACCCGTGCTACCAGATCGACGACTTCCAGCCCGGGCTGCTCCGGCAGGTGCTGCGCCGGCACGGCGACGGCGCGGTGGAGCGGCTCACCGGCGTCATGGCCGTCGTCACCCGCGGCGGCACGGTGCGGCCGGGCGACCACATCAGGGTCACGGCACCGGACGGCCCGCTGATGGCGCTGACGCCCGTGTAGCCGCTGCACCGCGTGCGGTCTTGGCCCTCCAGGGGCCACCACCGCGCACGACCGGGCCCTCACCCACCCTGACCGGCCCAGCCCGTGTGCGGTCGTGGCCCTCCCGGGGCCAGCGGCGCGCACAGTCCGGCAGGCCGGGCGTTTCGACCTGCAGGCCCGGAGACCCTTCGCTAAAATGAAGGGTCAGCCGAGGTGCAACGGGGCATACCTCAGGCTCGTCCCAGACTCCCTCCCTACCGTAGGACATCATGCTGACCCTCCGTCGTCTCACCAGCCTGCCGGTGCTCATCGGTGCCCTGGTGCTGGTGACGGCGCTGGTCGCGGGCCCGCTGCGGCAGGTGGACCGCTCGCTGCACGGCTTCTGGTCCGACGACCTCACGCCCCGGTGGACCGACTTCCTCGACCAGGTGCCCAACGCGGTCGCCGGCCAGGCGGTCTGCCTCCCGGTCCTGCTCGCCGTGGCCTTCGTCCTCGCGTGGAAGCACCGCACCTGGCGACCCATCCTCGTCGCCGCCGCCGCCGAGATCGGCTTCTACGCCGTGGTCGGCGGCCTCAAGGTCGTCCTGGCCCGCACCTCCCCCAAGGCCGACGACGTCTCCGGGCGCTTCTTCAACGGCGGGGCGGTGGAGCACGGCTGGTACGGCATCAGCTACCCCTCGGGGCACGCCTCCGAGGCCATCCTCATCTACGGCGCCGCGGCCTACCTCATCGTGGTCTACTCCCACCCCGACACCCGGGTCGTGCGCCGTCTCGCGTGGGCGATGGGGCTCATCGTGGTCAACTCCATCGGGGTCGCCTACTACCTCGGCTACCACTGGCCCTCCGACCTGATCGGCGGCATGCTCGTGGGCGCGGTCGTGCTGCGCGCCATCATCGACGCCGACCAGTGGATGGAGCGGCGTCGGACCGCGACCCTCTGGCGCCAGCTCGAGACGGCCCCCGCCCACCCGCACCCGTCCGAGGTCGCCGCCGCGCCGGCCGGACCGGCCACGGCCCCCACGCGCACGCCGGCGGCCACCGCTCCGCACGCGACGCCCAGCACCCGGCACGGCGTGCCGTCGACGCCGCCGGTCCCGAGCCGCCGCAGCCACCGGCGCGACCCCGAGCTCGTCCCGTAGCCACACACCCCGCCCCGTGACCGACGTCCTGCCTGCCGTCGTCGTGGGCGGAGGCCAGGCCGGCCTGGCGGCCTCCTTCTACCTGCGCCGACAGGGCGTCCAGCACGTCGTCCTCGACGCCGCCGAGGCGCCCGGCGGGGCCTGGCGGCACACCTGGCCCTCGCTGCGGCTCTTCTCGCCGGCGGCCTACTCCTCGCTGCCGGGCTGGCGGATGCCCCCGACCGACGGGGCGGAGAACCCCGACGCCCCGCACGTCGTCGACTACCTCGCCGCCTACGAGCAGAGGTACGACCTGCCGGTCCGCCGACCGGTGCACGTCCGCTCGGTCACCCGCCAGGACGGCACCTTCGTCCTCGACAGCGACCACGGCACGTGGCGGGCGCGCGCCGTCGTGGGTGCGACGGGCACGTGGAGCCGGCCGTTCGTCCCCGCCGTGCCGGGGATCGACCGGTTCCGCGGCGACCAGGTGCACAGCGCGAGGTATGCCGGCCCCGCCCCCTTCGCGGGCCGGCGCGTCCTCGTCGTGGGTGGGGCCAACTCCGGCGCGCAGGTCGCCGCCGACCTGCTACCCGTGGCGGAGGTGACCTGGGCCACGCTCGGGTCGCCGCGCTACCTGCCGGACGAGGTGGACGGCCGCGAGCTCTTCCGGGTGGCCTCGGCCAGCCTGCGCGGGGAGGGCGAGGGGGTCGGCAGCCTGGGCGACATCGTGGCGGTGCCCCCGGTGCGCCGGGCCCGGGACGCCGGTGAGCTCGTCGCCACGCCGATGATCGCCCGCCTCACCCCCGACGGTGCCGTGGCCGCGGACGGGACCGAGCACGAGCTCGACGCCGTCGTGTGGTGCACCGGCTTCCGGCCCGAGCTGTCCTGGCTCCGCGGGCTGGACGTCCCGCGCCGCGAGGGGCGGGTCGTCACCGAGGGCGGTCCCGCCGTGCCGGGCGTGCCCGGGCTGTTCCTCCTCGGCTACGGCGACTGGTGCGGTGCGGCATCGGCCACCCTCATCGGGGTCGGGCAGTGGGCGCGGCAGGCGGCGGCGGAGGTCGGGGCAGGTCTCGCCACCACCGCCTGAGGCATCTATCATCGCCGCATGGCGATGACAGAGGCGAAGGTCGATCCCGTCCTGACGGAGGCGCCGGCCGGCCCGGTCGACGGTCGGGCCGAGCCGGACGCGGCGCTGGCCGCGGCCTGCCTCTTCCACGGCCTGGCCGACTCCTCCCGGGTGGCGATCCTGCGGCACCTGCTCCTCGGCGAGCACAACGTGCGCCGGCTGACCGAGCACCTGGGGCTGGCCCAGTCGACCGTCTCCGGCCACCTGGCCTGCCTGCGCGACTGCGGTCTGGTCACCTCGCGCCCGGTGGGCCGTTCCTCCGTCTTCAGGGTCACCGAGCCCTCGCTCGTCACGGCGCTGTTCGCCACGGCCGAGCAGCTGCTGGCCGCGACCGGGGACGCGGTCGTCCTCTGCCCCGACACCGGGGCGGCGACCACCCGATGAGCGCCCTGCACCTGCAGACCCCGGACGCCGCCGGACGCACCCGGCGGCTGCGTCGCCGGGCCCGGGCGCTGGCGCTGACCTCCGTGGTCTACAACGTCCTCGAGGCCGTCGTCGCGATCGCCGCGGGCCTGGTCGCCGGGTCGGTGGCCCTGCTCGGCTTCGGCCTCGACTCGGTGGTGGAGGTCAGCAGCGGGCTCGTCGTGCTCTGGCAGTTCAGCCACCACCTCCCCCAGGAGCGCGAGCGGACGGCGCTGCGGCTCATGGCCCTCGCCTTCTTCGCGCTCGCGGCCCTCGTGTCCGTCGAGTCGGCCCGCGCGCTCGTCGTGGGGCGCGAGGCGGAGACCTCGACGGTGGGCATCGTCCTCGCGCTCGTCTCCCTCGCCGTCATGCCCGTCCTGTCCTGGGCGCAGCGCCGCACCGGCCGCGCGCTGGGGTCGAACGCCGTCGTCGCGGACGGCACCCAGACCCTGCTGTGCACCTACCTCTCCGCGGTACTGCTCCTCGGCCTGCTGCTCAACGCCACCCTCGGCTGGTCGTGGGCCGACCCGGTCGCCGGCCTCGTCATCGCCGGCGTCGCGCTGCGCGAGGGGGTGCAGGCCTGGCAGGGCAAGGGCTGCTGCGCCCCCGGCGGCGGCGGGTGCGGCTGCGACTCGGGGGCGTGCGACTGCTGACGCCTCACCCCGGGGAGCGCAGCCGCGCGAGGTGAGCGGCCGCGACGTCCCCCACGAGGTCCAGCGGCAGCTCGGCGGCGTGCGGGAACTTCAGCGTCCCCCGGCCGGAGACGTAGGGCGCCATCCGCTCGGCCAGCACGGGGTCGGCCGACACGTCGGGCAACGGGTAGACCGCCACGTGCCGGGCATACCCCGCGGTGTAGCAGACCGTCCGCCCGTCGAGGGTGAAGGTGAGGATGCCGTAGGAGATCTTCTCCTCCAGCCCCTCCGCCGTGGCGTGGACCCGCGCGCGGACGAGCTCCACCCGCTCACGCGCGGTCGGCGGCAGCGAGTCCAGGTATGCCGTGACGGCCTCGCCCTGGCCCATGGAGCCACAGTAGCCCTCCTATGCTCGGGTGCGTGGCCCCGACCGTGACCGACACCGCCCTGATCTTCGAGGGCGGGGGCATGCGGGCGTCCTACACCTCGGGCATGGTGGTCGCCCTGCTCGAGGCCGGGGTGCACCTGCCGTGGGTGGGCGGGATCTCGGCGGGCGCGAGCAACACGTGCAACTACGTCAGCCACGACCCGTGGCGGGCGCGGCACAGCTTCACCGACTTCGCCTCGGACCCGCGCTTCGGCGACTGGCGGTCCTTCGCCCGCGGGCAGGGGTGGTTCAACGCGCAGTACATCTACGAGGAGACCTCCCTGCCCGACCAGGCGCTGCCCTTCGACTGGGGGACCTTCGCGGCCGACCCCGCGCAGGTGCGGATCGGTGCCTTCGACGCCGTGGCCGGGGAGCAGGTGTGGTGGGGACGCGAGGACCTCATGACGCTGCGCGACCTCATGGTCCGCGTCCGGGCGTCCTCGACCATGCCGGTGGTCATGCCTCCGGTGAGGATCGACGGACGGGTCTACGTCGACGGGGCGCTGGGGGGCTCGGCGGGCATCGCGCTGGACGCCGCCCGCGCCGACGGCTACGAGAAGTTCCTCGTCGTGCTCACGCAGGAGCGGGGCTACCGCAAGAGCGGGCAGCGCGGCGACTGGTACCTCCGGCGCCACTTCCGCCGCTACCCCGCGATCCCGGAGGCGCTGGCGGCACGCCCGGCGCGCTACAACGCGGTGCGCGAGGAGCTGTTCGACCTCGAGGCGAGCGGCGCGGCCTACCTCTTCGTGCCCGATCGCATGCCGGTGGGCAACGGCGAGCGCGACGTGGAGAGGCTGCGGGCCAGCCACGAGGCGGGCCTGGCGCAGGCGCGCCACGAGATGCCCGCCGTCCGCGCCTTCCTCGGCCTGACCTGACCGACCCGCGAGGGGGTGCGGGCGCAGCCGTGGTGGCCGGGGCGGTCAGGCGTCGAGGAAGTCGCGCAGCAGCCCGACGAGCGCCTCGGGCGCCTCCTCGTTGAGCGCGTGCCCGGCGCCGTCGACGATCCGCAGCCGCGCGGAGGGTATGCCGTCCGCCAGCGCCCGGGAGCCCGGCTGGTTGACCTTGTCCTTGCCGCCGACGAGCACCAGGGTCTGCGCCTGGACCCGTCCGAGGGCCTCGGTGAGGTCGGCCGACCGGGTCACCTCCAGCGCCTGGAGCAGGCGCTCCTTGGACACCCCGGAGTCGGCCAGCCGCGAGGCCGGCACCAGCCGCAGCGCCGCCGACTGCGCCCGCATCGCCAGCCGGGGCGGTCGCACCTGCCCGGCGACGAGCACGAGCCGGCGCACCCGCTCGGGGAAGTCGGCCGCCAGCCGGGTGGCGACCATGGCGCCGTAGGACACGCCGCACACGTCGACCTGCTGCATGCCCTCGAGCATGAGCTGCTGGTCCAGCGCCGCCGCCGCGTCGGTCAGCCCGAGCAGCTGGGTCTCGGTCGGGCGGAGCCCGGGCACCCAGGGGGTGAGGAGCCGACGGCTGCCGTAGAGGGGGACGACGACGTCCTCCCACGCCATCGGCGCCTGGCCGACGCCGTGCAGCAGGACGAGCGGGGTGGCCGCCGCGGCCTCGCCCTCGCTCACCGGCCGCCCTCGTCCTCGACGCCCGGCGGCACGCCGTCGTCCTGGTCGGCCTCGTGGCCGTCCGCACCCTCGTCCTGGGAGGCCTCGCGGCCGTCCGCACCCTCGCCCTGGGAGGCCTGGTGGTCCTCACCCCCCGCGTCCCCGTCCTCCGGGTCGCTGCAGTCGTCCCGCCCGAGCTCGACCTCGGGCGCCGAGTCGAAGTCGCGGTCGCCCTCGCCCTCGGTGCGCGGCTCGACCTCCTCGCCCCCGCCCTGCGGATCGCTCACGCAGAACTCGTTGCCCGCGGGGTCGACCATGACCGTCCAGCCGAAGCCGTCCACGTCGTGCGTCCGCACCACGTCGGCCCCCAGCTCGACGAGGCGCGCCACCTCGGGCGCCCGGTCTCCCCCGGAGAGGTCGAGGTGCAGGCGGTTCTTGCCGGGCGAGACGCTCTCGACCCGTTGCAGCCCGATGGCCGGCGAGCCGGCCAGGACGACGAAGTCGCCCCAGTCGGCAGCGACCTCGGTCTGCAGGGCCTGGCCCCAGAACTCCGCCAAGGCCTGCGGGTCGTCGCAGTCGATCGTCACCATGGTCACCGCCAGCATGGCCCCATGGTGTCAGGTGCGGGCGGCCCGCACGGAATGCGGCGACCGCGCTCCCGGTTGACGGGGGGGACAGCACCGCCGACGAAAGGATCACGTATGCCCACGCGCACCGCACGAACCGACTGGACCGGCTCCCTGCAGGACGGCTCCGGCAAGGTCGAGCTCAGCAGCTCCAAGATCGGCACCTACGACGTGTCCTTCCCGAAGCGCGCCGCCGAGGACGCGGGCGGCACGACCTCCCCCGAGGAGCTCATCGCCGCCGCCCACTCCTCCTGCTACGCGATGCAGCTGTCGAACCTGCTCGCCGAGGCCGGCGGCACCCCGCGGGCCCTCGAGGTGAAGGCGGACGTCTCGCTGGGCGAGGACCCGGCCGGCGGCTTCAAGCTGACCGGCATCGCCCTCACCGTGCGCGGCGAGGTGGACAGCCTGGACGAGGAGGCCTTCGTCAAGGCCGCCGAGGACGCCAAGGCCACCTGCCCCGTGAGCAAGGCCCTCACCGGCGTCGAGATCACCCTGGACGCCGCGCTGGAGGCCTGAGCCTCCCGCGGACCCGGAGCACTGCCGGCCGGGGCGTCCACGTGGACGCCCCGGCCGGCGTCTTTCTGCGATGCTCGCGGGTATGCCGTCACCGCCCACCCCGCACGTCCGGGTCTCCCGGCGCCCCGACGGCGTCGCGCACGTCGTCCTGGACCGTCCGGACAAGCTCAACGCCCTCACGCTGCCGATGCTCGACGAGCTGGTCCGCACCGCGCGGGCGCTCGGCCGCGACGACGCCGTCCGGGCCGTCGTGCTGCGCGGGGAGGGGGACGCCTTCTGCGCCGGGCTGGACCTGCGCGCGGCGCTGCGCGACCCGGTCGGCATCGGGCACCGCTTCGTGCCGCGGCCGTGGCGCGGCACCAACGTCTTCCAGGAGGCCTGCTGGGTGTGGCGCCGGCTGCCGGTGCCCGTGGTCGCGGCCGTGCACGGCCACTGCCTGGGCGCGGGCATCCAGCTGGCGCTGGGCGCCGACCTGCGCACCACCACCCCCGACGCGTCGTGGTCGGTCCGGGAGGTGCGGTGGGGGCTGGTCCCGGACATGACCGGGACGCGCTCGCTGGCCGAGCTGGTCGGCCTCGACGTCGCCCAGGAGCTCACCCTCACCGGGCGTCTCGTGCCCGGCGCCGAGGCCGGGGAGCTCGGCCTGGCCACCCGGGTCGGGGCCGACCCGGTCGCGCTCGCGCACGAGCTCATCGCCCCCATGCTCGAGCACGACCCCCAGGCGCTGGCGGCCGCCAAGCGGCTGTTCCGGCATACCTGGACCTCTGGGCCCCGCGCCACCTTCGCGCGGGAGCGTCGTGCCCAGGTCCCGCTGCTGCGCCGCCTCGCCGTCCGCAGCGCCCGGGGTGACCTCCCCGGCCGGCGCGCGCCCACCCGGTGACCCTGCGACACTGACGCACCATGACCGACCCCTCCCCTGCCCGGGACGACGCGCGCAGCGACGGCGACGACCTCGGTGTCCTGCCGCAGATCCGCCGGACGTCACGGTGGAGCCGGGTGTGGCGACCGTTCTGGGTGCTGCCGATGACCTTCGTCGTCGTCGCCACCGTCGTCGGCGCGGTGCTGCCGGAGTGGGAGCAGAGCGTCGACGAGCACCTGCCCTTCGTCTTCCAGGGCGGGGCGGACGGCGCCCGCGGCATGCTCAGCACCATCGCCGGGGCGATGATCTCGGTGACCGGCCTCGTCTTCTCGATCACCATGGTCGTGGTGCAGCTCGCGAGCAGCCAGTTCAGCCCCCGGGTGCTGGACGACTTCCTCTCCAGCCGCATCACCCAGTCGACGCTGGGCATCTTCGCGGCGACGTTCACCTACGCGCTCACCGTGCTGCGCTCGGTGCAGGGCGCCTCCGGCGAGGCGTCGTTCGTCCCGCAGATCTCGGTCACGCTCGGCTTCCTCCTGGTGCTGGCCAGCGTCGGCACCTTCCTCGCCTTCATCCAGCACATCACCACCTCTATCCAGGTGTCCTCGATCGTCACGCACCTGGGCAGCTCCACGATGTCGGTCATCGACCGCTACTACCCGGTCGCCGACGAGCCGGCCGCCCGCCGCCCCGACCGGGAGTGGGACCCACCGGAGTCGGCGCCGGTGCTGCAGCTGGAGGCGGTGGAGCACGGCTACGTCGTGGAGATCGGCTACCGGCGGCTCGTCGACTGGGCGGCCGAGCACGACGCGGTCGTGCAGGTCCTCACCCCGGTCGGGCGCTACGTCACCGAGGGGGCGCCGGCGGTGTGGATCTACGGGCTGGCGCTGCCGGAGCGCCGGATGGTGATGAACGGCGCCGACGACGAGGAGCACCAGGAGCTGGCGGACCGCTTCGACCTCGGCGTGGTGCGCCGCGCGATCGTCGTGGAACGGGACCGGTCCTTCGACCAGGACCCCGAGGTGGGCGTGCGCAAGCTCGTCGACATCGCCGAGCGGGCCCTCAGCCCCGGCATCAACGACCCGACCACGGCCAGCCAGGTGACCAACGAGCTGCACCGCATCCTGCGCCTCATCGTCACCCGGCGGGACCTGCCGGCGGTCGTCGAGCGCGAGGGCCACATCCGGCTGGTGCACCGGCCGCAGCGCGTCGCGGAGGTCATCGACCTCGCGCTCGAGGAGCTGCTGCACTACGCCGAGGACTCGCTGCAGGTGCCGCGCCAGGTGCTCTTCGTCCTCGAGCGGCTGCGCCCGGTCGCGCTGCCGGAGTACACCGAGGTGCTCGACCACTGGGAGCGGGTGACCCGGCAGATCGTCCGGCGGGCCCGCGCCGACGACGAGAAGGCGTTCACCAGGGTCGGGCCGTGACCGCCTCCGCCACCGGGCTGGCGCTGCCGGCCGTGACCTGGACCGGCGCCGGGCTGGCGCTCGCGACGCTGGTCGGTGCGGTCCTCCTCGGCCAGGTCGTGCGGGTCCTCGTCACCCGGGCCCTGGCGTGGCGCGGGCGCAGCGCGGAGTCGGCACGGGTCTTCGGCCGGCTCACCGGCCTGCTGGTCGTCGCGCTGGGTGTCGGCGCCGCGCTGACCATCCTCTTCCCGAGCGTGCGGCCGGTGAACATCCTCGGCGGCGTCGGCGTCATCTCCATCGCGGCCGGCATCGCCTTCCAGACCGTGCTGGGCAACATGTTCGCCGGGATCGTCATCCTCGCGCGGGGCCGCTTCGGGGTCGGGGACCAGATCGCGGTGCTCGAGCACGCCGGGACGGTCGTGCAGATGGGGTTGAGCTCGACCTCCATCCGCACCTTCGACGGCCGGCTCGTGCTCGTCCCCAACGGCACGCTGCACTCCCACCCCGTGACGGTGCAGACCGGCTTCGAGGCCGTCCGGTCGGTGATCACCGTCGAGCTGGCCGACGACAACGACCTGGAGCAGGTGCGGACCGTGGCGGTGCGGGCCATGGTCGAGCTGCCCGGCGTGCTGGACGACCCGCTGCCCCAGGCGCTCTTCACCACCATCGGCACCCGCACCGTCGAGCTGGAGCTGCGCTTCTGGTCCGGTGCCCGTCAGCTGGAGACCAAGGAGGCCCGCGACGCGGTCATCCGCGCGGTGCTGCACGCCTTCCGGGACGCCGGGATCGAGACGTCCTCCGACGTCACGACGATCGGGGTGACCCCGCAGCTGCGCGAGCTGTGGGAGGGGACCCGGGGTGCCGACGCCCCGCGCCCGGGCTCCGGCCCCCCGACCGGTGACGGAGGCGGCATACCCTGACCTGCATGGACGGTCAGATCGAGGTCCGCGGCGCCCGGCTGCACAACCTGCGCGACGTCGACGTCGACCTGCCGCGGGACGCGCTCGTCGCCGTGACGGGGGTGAGCGGGTCGGGCAAGTCGAGCCTGGCGTTCGGGACGGTCCACGGCGAGTCGCAGCGGCGCTACCTCGACTCCGTCGCGCCCTACGCGCGACGCCTGCTGCACACCGCCATCGACCCGCAGGTGCGCGACGTGCACGGGCTCCCGCCGACGGTGGCGCTGGAGCAGGGCCGGTCGGGCGCCGGGGCGCGGTCCAGCGTCGGGACGGTCACCACCACCGGGGCGACGCTGCGGATGCTGCTGTCGCGGTGCGGGGCCTACCCCCCGGGCGCGCAGCGGCTGGACTCCGACCACTTCTCCCCCAACACCGCCGTCGGCGCCTGCCCGGGCTGCGGCGGGCTGGGGGTGGTGCACGAGCCCACGGAGGCCTCGATGGTGCCGGACGACACGCTCTCGATCGCGCAGGGCGCGGTCGCGGCGTGGCCGGGGGCGTGGCTGGGCAAGAACTACCGCGACATCGTCGCCACGCTCGGTCACGACGTCGACGCCCCGTGGCGCGAGCTGCCCCCGCCGACGCGGGAGTGGATCCTCTTCACCGACGAGCAGCCGGTCGTCACCGTGGTGCCGGTGCGGGACGCGGAGCGGATCAACCGGCCCTACCAGGGCACCTTCTCCTCCGCCGCGAGGTACGTGCGGCGCACCCTCTCCGAGACCAGGAGCGCCACCTCGCGGCGGCGGATGCTGCGCTTCGTCGAGACCCGGGCGTGCCCGACGTGCGGTGGCCGGCGGCTGCGGCCGGACGCGCTGGCCGTGACCTGGCAGGGGCTCGCGGTCGACGAGGCCGCGGCGCTGCCGGTGAGCGGTCTGGTCGAGACGCTGCGGGCCCGGCAGCGGGCGCTGGGCGGAGGGGACGGTGCCCCGGGCGCCCCGGGGGTGGAGGGACCTGTCGTGCCGACCGGGAGCCCGGTGACGGCGGTGGCCGAGGCGGTCGCGGACGGCCCGGACGCACGCACGCAGGCCGAGTCCCTGCTGGTGGCCGATCTGCTGGGGCGCCTCGAGCTGCTGCTCGACCTCGGGCTCGGGCACCTGTCCCTGGACCGCCCGGCGGCGGCGGTGTCGACCGGCGAGCTGCAACGGCTGCGGCTGGCGACCGCCCTGCGGTCGGGACTCTTCGGGGTGGTCTACGTGCTCGACGAGCCGTCGGCCGGGCTGCACCCCCGGGACGTGGACCAGCTCCTGGAGCTGCTGCGCGCGCTGGTGGCCGCCGGCAACACCGTGGTGGTCGTGGAGCACGACATGGCCGTCGTGCAGCGGTGCGACTGGGTGGTCGACGTCGGCCCGGGGGCCGGGCGCCACGGCGGGCAGGTCCTCTGGTCCGGTCCGGTCGACGGGCTGGCCCGCGTGGAGGGCTCGCCGACCGCCGCCTACCTGCACGAGCCCGTGCACGCGGGCGAGGTGCTGGGTGACGCCGGGCGGGGCGAGCGGGCGTCGACCGGGACGCTGGAGCTGCGGGGGTTGGTGCGGCATACCGTCCGGGGGGTCGACCTCGACCTGCCGCTGGGGGTGGTCACCGTCGTGACCGGGGTGTCCGGGTCGGGCAAGACCAGCCTGCTCGAGGCGGTGCACGACGTCGTCGGCGGTCGGCTGGCGCGGGTGGAGGACGTCGAGGGCGAGGGCGCCGCCGACGACGGGGACGAGGGGCCCGGCGACGGCGCGGCCGAGCGCTCCGGGGGCGAGGTCCGTGCGGTGGGCGAGGGGGCTCCGGTGCGGGTGGTGCGGATCACCCAGAAGCCCATCGGCCGGTCACCGCGGTCGACGCTCGCGACCTACACCGGGCTGTGGGACGCGGTGCGCCGGGCCTTCGCCGCGACCCCGGAGGCGGAGGGGCGCGGCTTCACCGCGTCGCGCTTCAGCTTCAACACCACCGTGGGGCAGTGCCCCACCTGCAGCGGGGAGGGCGCGGTGGCGGTCGAGCTGCTCTTCCTGCCGGGGACGTACGCGCCGTGCCCGACCTGCCACGGCGACCGGTTCGGGCCGGAGACGCTGGAGGTGCGGTGGCAGGGGCATACCGTCGCCGACCTGCTGCGGATGAGCGTGCGGGAGGCACGCGAGGCGCTGGGCGGTCTCCCCGCGGCGGCCCGAGCGCTGGACGCCCTGGACGCGCTGGGGCTGGGCTACCTGCAGCTGGGCCAGTCGGCGACCGAGCTCTCCGGCGGGGAGGCGCAGCGCATCAAGCTCGCGACCGAGCTGCAGAAGCGACGGCGCAGCGCCACGCTCTACCTCTTCGACGAGCCGACCACCGGGCTGCACCCGGCCGACGTGCACCGCCTGCTGGCGCAGCTGCACGCCCTGGCCGGTGCCGGGCACACCGTCGTCGTGGCCGAGCACGACCCGGCCGCCGTGGCGACCGCGGACGTGGTCGTGCAGATGGGTCCCGGCGCCGGGGACGCCGGCGGCCGCGTCGAGGAGGTGCGGCGGAGCCGGCCGGGGCCTAGACCGACAGCTCCCTGACCGACGTGGTGACCCGCCCGCCCTCGTTGCGCAGGAACAGGATGTGGCCGAAGTCGAGCCTCGACCAGCCGTCGGTGTCCTCGGTCAGGGCCTCGGAGGCGAAGATCGCGCCGGTGGCCTCCTCGTCCCCGTCGCTCGTCTCGAAGGCGTACGTCGAGGTGTCCTGGTCGAAGCCCGTCCCCCTGAGGTAGTACATCGGCTCCAGGAGCATCGAGAGGCTGTGCTCGTCCGTGCCCGGCTCGGCCTGGCGCAGCTCCTGCCAGTCGCCGCTCGGGTCGGTCTCGCCGTGGAGCCCGAGCCCGCCGTTGACCCCGATGACCCGGTCCTGCGACACCAGCGCCAGCTTGAGCTTGGTCAGGCCCGGCAGGCCGAGGGTGTCCATCGCGTCCGCGACGAGCCGGATGAGCTGCTCCACCGCGCGCTGGACGTCCTCGTCCTCGTCGCCGTCGAGCAGCGAGAGCAGCAGCACGTAGATGAACTCGGTGTCCGTCGAGCCCGCCATCTGCTCGAGGTACTCGTCCTTGCAGTGCTGCAGCAGCTCCCGCTGCAGGATCTTCCAGCCCGGCAGGTAGCCGTTCTGCGCGACGATCCAGCGCGTCCCCTGGAACGAGAACGGGTGGCAGTTCTCGTCGGCGAGCACGACCTTGGCGTCGTAGGCCGCCGCCCGCACGTGCGCCAGCATGGTGCTCGCGCGCAGGCTCGGCACGATGCGCTCGACGTTGTCGTCGTAGAACGCCGCCATGGGCCGGCGGTAGATGAACGGCTCCTCCGGCTTGGCCAGGTGCTCACCCCACGCGCCGAACCCCCACCCGGCCAGCTGGAGCTCCGGGTGGCTCTCCGGGTCGAGGGCCTGGTTGACCAGGCTGTTGGCGGGGGTGAGGAGCAGGTTCTCCAGCGGGGTCTCCGGCCCGATGAAGGCGAGCACTCGGCACATGGGGGTCCTCTACTGACGGTGGGGGTGGGTGCCGACAGCCTAGGGCCCGCACCGGGTCAGTCCCGCAGCGGCGACCCGACGACGTCGAAGCTGAACCCGCCCATCCGGCCGGACAGCAGCGGACGGGCCTCCTGGATCGACGCCTGCACGCTCTCCAGACCCAGCGAGGCCTCGTGCGCCGAGGCGGACGTCCAGAGCTCGGCGACGAAGACGGTGTCCGGGCTGTCCTCGCTGACACCGACCTCGTAGAGCAGGCACCCGGCCTGCTCGAGCTCGGGCGAGCGGCGGGCGAGGATCGCGACGAGCTCGTCCCGCCTGCCGGGGACCGCGTCCAGGGTGCCGACGTTGGCGAAGGTCATGCGCCCGACGCTACAGGGGACCACCGACGGACGTCCTGAGCACCGGCGCCCCCTGCCGCAACGCCCGCGGGATCTCCGCGACGGCGTCCACCCGCTCGACGAGGCGGGTCCGGTCCGCCGCGGACGCGCGCGCGTCGAGGTGCACGGCATACCTCACCCCGGTGGAGCGCCAGTCGTCGTCGAAACCGCCGTCGGCGGTGACGGCCACCCCGTCCACCTCGATGCCGAGGGTCTGCGCCTCCCGGTAGGTGTCGTTGAGCACGCAGAGCGCCACCGACAGGTGCAGCAGCTGCGCCCCGTTGGTCGCGGGGCCGGCGACGACGCCCTCGTCCGTCCACGCGTGGGCCAGCACGATCCCCTCGGCGGCGCGCAGCGTGCCCGCCGTGGCACGCACCCCCAGGGGCGACAGGTCCATGGGGCCGACGGTACTCCTGCGGCGCGGCTCCCGGCAGGCGTCGGCCGCCGGTCCTCCTGCAAGGATGGGGGTATGCGGATCGCGATCCTGGCCGGGGGCAGCCGGGGCGACTACCAGCCGGTGCTCGCGGTGGGCCGGGAGCTGCGCTCGCGCGGTCACCAGGTCGGGGTCACGGCCTCCAGCGACTTCGCCGCGAGCATCCACGCGGCCGGGCTGGACCTCGAGGAGGTCCGGGTCGACGCCATGCGGATCTACCGCGAGGGGACGGTCGCCCAGATCATGGCCGGCGCCGACCTCGGCCGGCAGGTCGCCGCGCTGCGCCACCAGGCGGAGGCGATGGCCCCCGAGCTGGCCCGGGTGCTGCTCGACCTGTGGCCCCGCTACGACGCGGTCGTGTCCACCGCGCTGACCTTCGGGTGGGCCGGCCAGCTCGCCGCGCGCGACCCGCGCCCGCACACGCTCATGCTCTTCGTCCCCGCGCTGCCCTCGACCTGGGGCGACGCGAGCATGTTCGCCACCCGACCCGGTTGGTCCGCCCGCAACCTCGTCGACGGGCTGCGCGCGCTGCGCCCGGCCATGGCGATGGGCTCGCCCGTCGCCGCGGCCCTCGCCGAGCGCGGTGTGCCGCACGGCTCCGGGGTGCGGGCGGCGCGGCATACCCTGGGGGTGCCCACCTTCGTCGCGCACACGCCGCAGGTGATCGCGCCGCGCCGGGTCAGCGGACGCCGCATCGTGCTCACCGGCTACCCCTTCCGCGACTCCCCGGGCGGCGCCCGGCTCGGCCCCGGGCTCGAGCGCTTCCTCGAGGCGGGGCCCGCGCCGGTCTACGCCGGCTTCGGCAGCCAGAGCCTCCCCCAGACCCGCGAGGCTCTGAGGCACGCCGTCGAGGGTGCGCTCGCCGCCGGGCACCGCGTCGTCGCGCTGCGCGGCACCGGCCTGCCGGAGCGCTACGACGAGCGCGTCCACTTCCTCGACGACGCCCCGCACGACCTCCTCTTCCCCCGCACGGCCGCGATCGTCCACCACGGGGGCGCGGGCACGACCGCCGAGGCGCTGCGCTCGGGGGTGCCGCAGGTCGTCGTGCCGTTCGCCCTGGACCAGCCGTTCTTCGCCCGGCGGGTGCACGAGGTGAATGTCGGCACCGCGCCGGTGCCGGTCGGGCAGACCTCGGTCGAGGCGATGAGCGCGGCCTTCACCACCGCCACCGGGTCCCCGCTGCGCCGTCAGGCGGCGCTCGTCGGCGCCCGGGTGCGGGCCGAGCGGGGCGTCGAGCGTGCGGCCGACCGGATCGAGGCAGCCTTCGACGTCTGACCGCGCCACGCCCTGCGCGGGTCAGGAAGCGCGTCCGGTGTGGTCTGACCGCGCGTCCGGTGCGGTCTGACCGCGCGTCCGGTGCGGTCTGACCGCGCGTCCGGTGCGGTCCTAGCGCGCGTCCGGTGCGGGGGTGACGCGGAGGACGACGTCACCCTCGCCGTTCGAGGTGGTCACCCACAACGCCCCGTCCTCGTCCAGGGTGAGCGAGCGCAGGCGGCCGTAGTCACCCTCGAGCTCGGCCATCCGGTCCTCGCCGACCACCTGCTCGCCGTCGACCCGCAGCACGCCGACACCGGAGTCCTTGAGCTCGGCCACGGCGAGCGCCCCGTCCCAGGAACCCCACTGCTCCCCCTCGAGGAAGGCGGCGCCGCTCGTCGCGTGCGTCCGGTCCCCGCTGCTCCATGCCGCCTCGACCGCGTCGGGGAAGCGCTCGGTGTCGGTCATCGGCACCGACTCGTCGTAGCCCGGGCCCGGCGCCCAGCCGTAGTTGGCGCCCGGCTCGAGCACGTTGACCTCGTCGTCGACCGACGATCCGTGCTCCACCGACCAGATCGTCCCCGTCCCCGGCTGCGCCGCGAGCCCCTGCACGTTGCGGTGGCCGTAGGTGAGGATCCGCGGGTCGCCGTCGACGAACGGCGCGTCCGCCAGCGGCTCGCCCTCGGGCGTCACCGCCAGCACCTTGCCACCGAGGGAGTCCAGCGACTGCGGGTTGGTCGCGTCGGCCGCGTCTCCGGTGCCGACGTAGAGGACGTCGTCCTCCAGCAGCAGCCGGCAGCCGCCGTGCCGCCCGGAGGTGATGGGCATGCCGTCCACCACCACGCCGTCGGCGCTGGCGCTCTTCGCGCCGTCGTCCAGGGTCCACCTCGTCACCCGGACGTCCTGCGGCTGCCCGCCGGACCGCGTCGCGTGGCAGAGGTATGCCGTGTCCCCCTCCGGCGAGAGCGCCACCCCCATGAGCCCGGACTCGGAGCCGACGAAGAGGTCGGGGATGTCGATCGCCACCTCCCGCACCTCCCCGCCGTCCAGCGCCAGCAGGCGGCCCCCGCGCTCGGTCACCAGGGCGGTGCCGTCGGGCAGCAGCTGCACGTCCCACGGCAGCGTGAGGCCCTCGGCGACGACCTCGACGTCCAGGGCAGGGACGGGGTCGTCGGCGACGTCCTCGCTGCCGACCGACGCGTCGTCACCCGCCTCGGCACCCTCGCCCGAGCCGGCCGCGCAGCCCGCGAGAAGGAGCGACGCGGAGGCGAGGAGGAGCAGGCCACGCGCACGGCGCTGATGGTCACCCATCCCTCGACCGTACCGGTGGGCGTTCAGCCCGGCAGGTCGAGCACCTGCACCAGACGGTCCACCGAGCGTCGCGCCTGCCGTTCGTAGACCGCGCTGCGCGGGTGCCCCTCGAGCCCGGCCCGGCGCAGCGCGTAGGCACTGAGCTGGAAGGCGTGCGCGAGCGCCAGCTGCTGCGCGTGCCCGAGCTCACCGGGCGACAGGGGCCAGGCCCAGCGGGCGCGGACATCGACGAGGGTCTGCCCCGGGTCCGCGGAGAACAGGTGCAGTCGTGCGGCGTCGAGCATGACCGGTGCGACACCGGCGCGTTCCCAGTCCACGAGCACGAGACCCTCGGGGGCACGCAGCACGTTGGAGGCCACCAGGTCGCCGTGGCACCACGACGTGGTCACCGTGCCGCCTGCGTCCAGGAGCCCACCGACAGCCTCGTCGACAAGGGGCGGCACGATGCCGGTCCGCACCGTCTCCTGCCACCGCGCCCGCCGCGGGACGTCCCACCAGTCGACCAGCCGCAGCTGCTCGACGCCGTGGCCGACGTGCACCTGACGCAGCCGTTCCAGCAGCTCGGCCGCCGCGGTCGCCAGGGAGACACCGGTGGCCAGCGGGGCGCCGTCGACCCACCCCTCGACCAGCCAGCAGGCGCCGTCCGGCAGCACCCCGTGGGCGACGAGCGGGGGGATGAGGTCGGGGTCGCTGGCCCCCACCACCCGGTGGGAGGCGCGGATCCGGCCCAGCCGCGCGAGGTCCCCCGTCCCGTCGACCGCCAGGGTCAGGCGGGGCGAGGCGTACGCCGCCCTCAGCTTCACCCCGCCGAGCAGGGCGAACTTCGCGAGCACCACGGCGTCCGCCGAGACCGGCGACGCCACGCGCTCGACGCCGTTCGGCGGAGCCGGGGAGGCCGGCAGCAGGCTGCGCACCAGCTCGGGGGCCGGGGCCGGCAGCAGGGCACGGCCCTGCGCGACGAAGGTCCGTGGCAGGAGTCGCCGTGGCAGGTCGGAGGCGACCCGCTCCACCTGCCGCACCAGGTCGAGGGCCACGACGTGCGGGTCGGCCCGCCACGCGGCCCGTCGGGTCCGGGACGCCTGCCATCCCCTGCGCCCTCGCGCGACGGCACCCCGCGTGTGAGCCAGCACGCCCTGGGGTCGGGTCTGGCCCCCGGGGGGCCGGTCGCCCGACGGTCCCTGCGGCATACCCGCTCCTCTCCTCGGCGACGACCCCACCACGGACAGAGGAGAGGACAATGAGAAGACGGTCCCCGGAGGAGGTGGCGAGGCCGCGGGGACGGCATACCCTGAGGGGCGTGAGCACCCACATCGCGGCCGAGCCCGGCCAGATCGCCCCCCGTGTCCTCCTGCCCGGCGACCCGCTGCGCGCCCGCTGGATCGCCGAGAACTTCCTCGACGAGGCCGTCTGCTACTCCGAGGTGCGCGGCATGCTCGGCTTCACCGGCACCTACCGCGGCGAGCGCGTCTCGGTGCAGGGCACCGGTATGGGGCAGCCGTCCGCCTCGATCTACGTCAACGAGCTCATCAGCGAGTACGACGTGCAGCAGCTGGTCCGCGTCGGCTCCTGCGGGGCGCTCACCGAGCGGCTCGCGGTCCGTGACGTGGTCCTGGCGCAGGCGGCGGCGACGGACAGCTCGATGAACAGCCTGCGCTTCGGCGGCTACCACTACCCGGCCACGGCGGACTTCGGGCTGCTGCGCGCTGCGGTGGAGGCCGCCGAGGCGGCCCAGGCCCCGCACCTGGTGGGCACGGTCTTCTCCTCGGACAGCTTCTACCACTCCCGGCCCGAGCTGACCCAGAAGGTCGTGGAGTACGGCGTCGTCGCGGTCGAGATGGAGGCCGCCGAGATCTACACCCTCGCCGCGCAGCACGGCCGGCAGGCGCTGGCCGTCTGCACCGTCTCCGACCACATCGTCACCGGCGAGGAGACGAGCGCCCAGGAGCGCGAGCAGACCTTCGCCGACATGGTCACCATCGCCCTGGACGCCGCGCTGGCGACGCCGCTGCCCGCCTAGCGGACGGCATACCCCCCGGGCCCCCCGGGCCCCTCGCCCGTCCGTTCTGGACATAGGTTTCTGGGCGACGGGTCCCAGAAACCTATGTCCAGAACTGTAGGTCAGCCCTGCAGGAACGCTCGGACGTCCCGCGCGAAGCGCTCCGGGTGCTCCAGGTGCGGGCTGTGCCCGCAGTCCTCGTAGACGACCTCGGTGACCTCGCCCGCGCGCTCGAGCACCGCGCGCACCTGGCTCACCATGGGCTGCGTCGGGCAGACGTCCTCCCCCGGGTAGCCGGGCACCGCGCCGAGCCTGCCCAGCTGGGCGAGGTCGAACATCGAGGTTTCGGAGACGATCTGGTCGGCGTCGCCGCGGATCCAGAGCACCGGCGGGGCGGGGTCGAGGTCGGCGAAGCCGGACTGGTCGAGGTACTTCGGGGACAACGCGTTGTTCATCCCCGTCGTCCCGGGTGCGACGCCGGGCCAGTTCTCGCTGGTCGTGGTGTCGCCCGGGTAGACGTCGTCCCCGACGCAGGTCTGCAGCATCGCGTCCAGGTATGCCTCCTCCACCTCGGGCGCGAAGGTGAACCCGGGCCTGACGTAGAACGTGCGCAGCGTCGTCCGCGGGCTCGTCGGCTCCTCGCCGCGGTCCCCCGCCCTGAGCGCCTCGCAGAACGCCGGGTTGGCCGTGCCGCCGCCGCTGCCGGCGAAGTCGTGGGCCACCGGGCGGCCGTCGAGCCCGGTGCTGCCGCCGAAGCCGAACGGGCTGCCGGGCGCCTCGAGCACCAGGCGGCGCACCCGGTGCGGGTGGTCCATCGCCAGCTGCAGCGCGACGTTGCCGCCGGCCGACCAGCCGAGCACGTCCACGGCGCCCTCGACGCCCAGGGTGTCGAGCAGCGCCGCCACGTCGTCGGAGAGGTCGGCCATCCCCCGGGTGGCGTCGATGGTCGCCCGGGCGGAGTCGCCGTAGCCGCGGAAGTCGGGGGCGAGGACGTGGAGGTCGGCGGCGAGGTCCTCGATGAGCCGGTCGAAGAAGGCAGAGGAGGAGACGTTGCCGTGGATGAGCAGCAGCGTCGGCGCGGCGGGGTCGCCCGCCTCACGGACGGCGGTGGTGGTGCGGGCGGTCTGCACGGGACGCGCGGCGGTGGTCATGCGCGCATCCTGCCAGCCCCCGACCGCCGCCGCACCCCCCTCGGAGCGACGATGTGCCGACGGGCGGCACCGCCCCCTGGGCGGCGGCCGCCACCCTCAGACGGGCAGGCCGTCCTCGAGCTCGCCGGCGCCGCCGTCGAGCACGGAGCGCAGGTGCCGCGCGACGTAGGGCGCGACGTGCTGGTCGACGTCCTCGGGCCGCACCCAGTGGACCGCCCGGAGCTCCGAGCGCTGCAGCATCGCCCGCTCCGCGAGGTCCGGGTGGGTGCCGAGGTCGTGCACGAGCAGGAGCGCGTCGTCCCACTGGCGGTAGGGCGGCAGCCAGTTGACGGTGAGCAGCTCACCGACGGGCAGGTCCACCCCCAGCTCCTCCCGGACCTCGCGCCCGATCGTCTGCCGGGGCGACTCGTGCGGGTCGACGACCCCGCCGGGCAGGTCCCAGTCGGTCTTGTAGGTCAGCTCGCACAGCAGCACCCGGCCCTGGTCGTCGCGGACCAGGCCCTGCGCGATGAGCCGTTTGCGCGGCAGCGTGGCGTTGAGCATGCCGAGGAAGGCCCCCGGCTCGCCCGGTGCCGGGTCGTCGACGAGCCGCGCCAGCCGGAGCAGGTCCACGGGGACGCCCCGGCCGTCGGTGCCCCGCCCACGGCTCACGCCCTCCGGCCGCAGCCCCGCCCGCTGGAGCGTGCGCCGGGTGTCGGCGTCGTCGGCGCGGACCTCCGCCTCCACCCGGTGCCGGCCGGCGGCGAACGCCTGCTCGACCAGCGCCAGCAGCACCCGGACGGACTCCTCGGGGTCCCGGTCACGCAGCCCGGACAACCCGGCGAGCATGACCACGCCGTCGGTCACGGCGCGCAGGCGCACGGCGGCCGGCTCGACGTCGGGTGACGCCGGGGCGGAGGGCTCGACGGACGGCATACCCTCAGGCCTCAGACGTGGCGCCGGCTGGTGATGACGCGGAAGCGGTTGGCGACGAAGGCGGCGTCGGAGTAGGCGGCGTTGGCCGCCGGGTTGGCGCCGGTGCCGTGGAAGTCGGAGAACGCGGCCGTCTGGTTGACGAAGATCTGACCGGTGAGGTTCTCCGAGAGCGCCACCCCGGCGTCCGCGGCGGCCTCGCGCGCGTCGTCGAGCACCTCCTCGTCGGTGGAGTAGACCGCCGCCGTCATGCCGCCGTGCTCGCTCACGGTCTGCGCGAACCGGTGCAGCGAGTCCTCGGTGCCTGCGGTGCGCACGACGAAGGCGACCGGCCCGAAGCACTCGGTGGTGTAGGCCGCCTCGTTGCCGGCGTCGACCCCGATGAGGGCGGGGGTCCGGACGACGGCGTCGGGGTAGGTCGGGTGGGTCACGGCCCGGGAGTCGAGCACCACGTCGCCGCCGAGCTGCTGGGCCAGGGCGGGGATGTCGGTGGCCCGGCCGCGGACCTCGTCGTTGACGGTCGCTCCGAGGATCTCGACCGCCTTGGCGTCGTCCCCGGTGAACCGGCTGATCGCCTCCCCGAGCCGGCCCGCGAACTCCTCGGCGGTCAGCTCGCCCTCGTCCGTGCGGACGGTGGGCGGGACGTAGACGTTCTGCGGGGCGGTGCACATCTGGCCGGAGTAGAGCGAGAAGGAGAAGGCGAGGTTGCCGAGCATGCCGCGCAGGTCGTCGGTGGAGTCGACGACGACGGTGTTGAGCCCGGCCTTCTCGGTGTAGACGAGCTTGCCGGCGCCGGCGGCCTCGGTCTCCAGCCAGTGGCCGAAGCCGGGACCGCCGGTGTAGTCGATGATCTTGACGGCAGGGTGCAGCGCCAGGTCCTTGGCCAGGGTGCCGCCGTCGTCCTCGGCCGCCAGCTGGACCAGCGCCGGGTCGAAGCCCGCCTCGGCGAGCACCTCGCGGGCGATCTGCACGGTGATCGCCAGCGGGAGGACCGCCTGGGGGTGCGGCTTGACGACGACCGGGTTGCCGGTGGCCAGCGAGGCGAAGATGCCGGGGTAGGCGTTCCACGTCGGGAAGGTGTTGCAGCCGATGACGAGCGCGACGCCGCGGGGCACGACGCGGTAGTCCTTCTGCATGCGGATGGGCTCGCCCTTGGCGGGCTTCTCCCAGGTCACCGAGGCGGGGACGCGCTCCTGCTCCTCGAGCGCCACGACCACGGCCTCCAGCGCCCGGTCCTGGGCGTGCGGGCCGCCGGCCTGGAAGGACATGACGAACGGCTGTCCCGAGGTGTGCATGACGGCGTGCGCCATCTCGTGCGAGCGCGCGTTGATCCGCTCGACGACCTCGGTGAGCACGGCCGCGCGGACCTGGGCCCCGGCGTCGCGCCAGGCGGGCGTCGCGGCCCGCGCCGCCTCCATCGCCGCGTCGACGTCCAGCTCGGGGTAGCGCACGCCCAGCGTCGGGCCGTAGGGGCTCTTCTCCGAGCCCACGCCGCGCCCGGTGGTGGGCTGCCCGGCGAGGCCGTCGAACTCCTTGTTGAGCGCCTCCTGGTGGGCGAGCTGACCGCGCTCCGGCGCGCCCTCGCCATACACCCGGGGACTGGGCGACTCGGGGTAGCGGCTGTAGTAGCTGCGCTCCCGCAGCGCCCGGGCCGCCGCCTCCAGGGTCTCGCGGTGGGCGTCGAGGAGGGGGTGCACGGAGGACGTCGTCGCGGTCTCAGCCATGATCCTCAGGGTAACCGCGGCCTTCAGCGGTCGCGCAATCACCGGCCCGCCCGCTCGGTGCCGCCCTCCCATGACAGAGGCGGGACGGTTCTGACCCAGGAGGTCCCGTGGGAGTCGGGACCCCTGACGAGTCCCACGGGACCGTAGGCGGCGGCACCCCCGTCCACAAGCCCACCCGGCGTCAGGCCGCCCACCCTGACTCCCGGAGGGCGGCGGCGATCTGGTCCAGGAAGACCTCGGGATGCAGACGCCACCCCAGGACCGGGATCTGCAGGCTGACCACGCCGCGGTCCCCGATCGCGACGGCGTTGCCCCGCACCGCGTCGTCCACCCCGGTCAGGCCCCACAGGTGGTGCGCCCCCTGCACCTCCGCGTGCACGGCGTAGTCGTCCCAGAACAGGTCCAGGTAGACCGTGCCCGTGGAGGTCGACCGCACCTGCTGCCGCGAGGGCTCGGGCAGGCCCCGCGCGCGACAGGCCCGCACGACGTCGAGCTCGTTGAGGGAGTGGGCCCCGTCGCACACGTCACGGATCACGAGGTCCAGGACGGCACGTCGCCTCGAGCGGGCCGTCTCCGACCACCGTTGGAGGACGGCAGAGGGGGCGACCAGACGTTGCTGCACGGTCATCGCGACCAGGGTGGTGGCCGCCCGGTCGGAGCGGGCCCACTCGGCACCCCGGAGGACGGCCACCTCCGGCTTGGTGCGCCGCAGGCCGACAGGGATGGCGGGGCCGATTTTCCTCAGGTGGTGGTGACGCACGCCCGGCACCTCGGTGACGGTGGCGTTGCGGGGCAGGGAGACGTGCACGAACGGTTCCTCCCAGTGCTTCAGCCCGGCGGCGAGCAAGGCGCTCGGGCCGTCGAGGACCGCCCTCGGGCCGGACTCCCATATCGCGCGCCACAGCAGCCCCTCTCCCCGAGGGCGGTCGGTACCGATGCAGATCGTGTGCCGGCCGGCGGCGTGCCAGACTCCGCGGTCCACCTCGGCACGGACGTCGTGGTCGGTGAGGCCAGCGGCGAGCAGGTCCGAGCGACGGACGACGCCGTCATGCCGTCGGGCCAGGTGACGTCCCACCTCCTGGCGCCACGCCCGCCGCCTCGCTGCGACGGATATCTCCCGTCCCATCAGGCCCCCCTCCGCGCACTCGCGACCGCACGCGTCCCCGTCTGAGCCGGCCGTGCTCCGTCGACTCGCCCTGGCCTCAGCCTGGCACGCCTGCCGCCTCCCACCGGAGAGATGTCCACAGACGCCAGGAGGTCCCGTGGGAGTTGGCACCCTGCCCGACTCCCACGGGACCTCCTGGTGCGGGCGCCGGCCGGGCGGCGCGACGACCTCGTATGCGCTCAGGCGACCGGCTGCTGCAGGTCCACCGACCAGCCGGCGCCGGCGCCGTCGAAGGGCGTGACGTCGTACACCTCGCGGCAGGTGCCGGTCGGCGTGAGCCCGCGGGCCTCGACCTCGGCGACCAGACCCTGCCAGGCCTGCTGGATGCCGGACAGGTCCTGCCCGGTGTAGCGCACGGTGAGCGCTCTCGGGGCGGGCGGGACCGTCGCGGACTCGAGGCCGTCGGGCGTGGGCGCGTCGCCGATCTGCTCGGCGGCGGCGGCGATCATGCCGTCGCCGTCCAGGGTGTAGGTGGCGACACCGGGTCCGCTGCGCGGCAGCGCCCCGACCGCCGCATCGACCTGCTGGAACATGCCGCTGATCTCCTCCTCGACCTGCGCCATCTCCTCGATGTGCACGGACAGCTGCACCAGGCTCAGCCCGGGCAGGGACGTCTCGACGTAGTCGGACATGGGGTTCTCCTTCTCGATCGACCGGAGCCTCGCCTCGATGGCCGCGAGCCGCTGCCCGTCGGCCGAGATCTGCCCGCGGAGCTCGTCGCGGCGGGCGCGCATGAGCGCGACGACCTCGGCCTCGCTCAGCTCCCCGTCCAGCAGCACCCCGACCTGCTCGAGGGTGAACCCGAGCTCCTTGAGGCCGACGAGCTGGTTGGCGCGGGCGAGCTGGGCGGCGGCGTACGAGCGGTAGCCGGTGAACGGGTCGACCCGTTGCGGGCGCAACAGACCGAGCCGGTCGTAGTGGCGCAGCATCCGCACCGAGACCCCAGCCAGACGGGCGAACTCTCCGATACTCAACATGACAACCCCACTCCAGAGCCTGACACCGTGTCAGAGTCAACACCAGGCGCGGGCGGCGCTGCCGGGCTGGCACCATGGGCGCGTGACCGACGACGACACGCACCAGACGGACGGCCCGCACCCGCTCCTCGACCCGCCCGAGCAGGTGCCGGTCGCAGTGGTGGGTGCGGGCG
Source organism: Serinicoccus chungangensis (assembly GCF_006337125.1). GTDB lineage: Bacteria > Actinomycetota > Actinomycetes > Actinomycetales > Dermatophilaceae > Ornithinicoccus > Ornithinicoccus chungangensis. The sequence goes on along the minus strand of NZ_CP040887.1, from coordinate 286,288 downwards.
CGATGGGCGCAGGCATCGCGCAGGTGGCGGCCCAGGCCGGGCACCCGGTGGTCCTCGTCGACGCCCAGCCGGGGGCGGCGGACGCCGCGCTGGAGGGACTGCGCCAGACGTTCCGGAAGCTGGTCGACAAGGGCAAGGTGACCGAGGAGGACGCCGAGGCGACGCTGTCCCGCATCACGCCGCTCACGACGTCGGACATGACGACCGTGCCGGCCGTGCACCTCGTGGTCGAGGCGGTCGTGGAGCACCTCGACGTCAAGCGGGCGATCTTCCGGCAGCTGGAGCGCGCCCAGGGGCCGCGGACGGTGCTCGCGAGCAACACCTCGTCGCTGTCCATCGACGACCTCGTCGGCGAGGCGACCACGGGACACGACGCGGCGATGCACGGCGGCACGTCCCCCGCGATGACCCACCCCGGGCGGGTCCTGGGGCTGCACTTCTTCAACCCGCCGCCGCTCATGAGGCTGGTCGAGGTCATTACCGCCCGCACGTCCGACACCGAGGTGCTCGACGCCGCGTCCGAGCTGGTGCGCCGCTGGGGCAAGGTGCCGGTGCGGTGCACCTCCACGCCCGGCTTCATCGTCAACCGGGTGGCGCGACCGTTCTACGGCGAGGCGCAGCGCATGGTCGCCGAGGGCCTGGCCGACCCCGCGTCGATCGACCTGGCGCTGCGGGGGGCCGGGTTCCGGATGGGGCCCTTCGAGCTCACCGACCTCATCGGGCAGGACGTCAACCTCGCCGTGGGCGAGTCGGTGTGGCGGCAGACCGGTGAGGACCCGCGCTACGCCCCGACGGACTGGCAGCGCGACCTCGTGCGGGCGGGCCGCCTCGGGCGCAAGACCGGGCGCGGCGTCTTCGAGTATGCCGACGGCCGGGCGGTCGACGCCGACCCCGACGCGGGGCGCGCGGCCGAGCTCGTCGGGGGACCGCTGCAGACCGACCCGGTCGCGCGGACCCTGGCCATGCTCGTCAACGAGGGGGTCGACCTCGTCCACCGCGGCGAGGCCACGGCCGAGGACGTCGACACCGCCATGACCCTCGGCACCAACTACCCCCACGGCCCCTTCGGCTGGCTCGAGCAGCTCGGCGCGGAGACGGTCCGCGGCCAGCTCACCGAGCTCGACCGCCTCTACCCCGGGGGCCGCTACCGACCGAGCGAGGCGCTGTGAGCGACACCGACCTCACCCACGTCCGCCGCATGTGGGAGCAGGACCGGGCCTCGGCGGCCCTCGGCATCGAGCTGCTGGACGTGGAGGTCGAGACCACCGGGTCGGGCCGACGGCTCGGTCGCGCGCGCACCCGGATGCGCATCACCGACACCATGGTCAACGGCCACGCCATCGCCCACGGCGGCTACGTCTTCGCCCTCGCCGACTCGACCTTCGCCCTGGCCTGCAACGCGACCGGTCGCACGACGGTCGCCGCCAGCTGCGACATCACGTATCTCCTCCCCTCCCACCTCGACGACGTCCTGGTCGCCACCGCCCGCGAGCGCGTGACCTACGGCCGCAGCGGCATCACGGACGTCACGGTGTGCCGTGCCACCGACGGTGCCGTCGTGGCCGAGTTCCGCGGCCACTCCCGGGCGGTGCGCCCGGCCTCGTGACCGCGGTGCACCGGCGATGACGGCGACGGCGCCGCTCGGGCGGCCGCAGCGGGAGGCGCTCCGGCGTCGCCTCCTCTCCCTGGGCCTCGGCGAGCTGAGCGCCGCGACGGTGTTCGTCCTCCTGGCCGTCTCGGTGGTCGGCCCGCGCTGGACCGACGACCAGGCAGCCACCCTGTGGTGGGCGCTGGGGCCGCTGACGGTGGTGCTGGTCCAGGCGGGCGCCTACTGGCTCCTCGCCCGGTCGTGGGTCGGCAGGGGCACCATGCGGCGCCCGGTGGCACGGACCTACCGCGTCGTCCGCGTGCTCGACCCGGTGCTCCTGGCGCTGGGCCTGGTGATGATCCTCGTCCACGGCGGTCCCGACCCCGGGCCGTGGCTGCTGACGCTGGGCGTCTGGGCCTTCGCGGCCCTCGAGTACGCCAACTACTTCCTCGTCCGCCTCTCCTACCCACCGACGACCTGGGCCCGCGAGGTGACGTCGTGGCGCACGCCGCGGCTCGTCCGGGACCTCCGCGCGACCGACCGCGCGGGAGGGCGCTGACCCCGGTCCCTCGTCGCCCCGGCGGCGACGGCATACCCTGCCGTCATGGCGTCGCAGCAGCTGCCCGAGATCGAGCCCCGACCCGACCTCCACGACGAGGCGGAGACCTGGTCGGTCGACCAGCTCCGCAGCACCCAGCTGCAGCGGCTCCAGGACGGCGTGCGGCGCGCCTACGAGGGCGTCGGGCACTACCGGCGCCGGCTCGACGAGCGTGGCGTCCACCCCGACGACATCCGCACCCTCGACGACATCCGCCTGCTGCCCTTCACCACCAAGGCCGACCTGCGGGAGAACTACCCCTTCGGGATGTTCGCGGTGCCCCGCGAGCAGTGCGTCCGCGTCCACGCCAGCTCCGGCACGACCGGCCGCCCGACGGTGGTCGGCTACACGCGGGGCGACATCGACACCTGGGCCGGCCTCGTCGCCCGGTCGCTGCGCGCGGCCGGCACCCGCCCGGGCGACCTGGTCCACGTCGCCTACGGCTACGGCCTGTTCACCGGCGGACTGGGCGCCCATTACGGCGCCGAGCGGCTGGGCTGCACCGTCGTCCCGATGAGCGGCGGGCAGACCGAGAAGCAGCTGCAGCTCATCGAGGACTTCGGGCCCCGCGTCATCATGGTGACGCCGTCCTACTTCCTCGCCCTCGTCGACGCGATGACCGAGCGCGGCACCGACCCGGCGGACACCTCGCTGCAGATCGGGGTCTTCGGCGCCGAGCCGTGGACGGAGGCCATGCGCGCCGAGATCGAGCAGCGCTGCGGCATGCACGCGACCGACATCTTCGGCCTGTCCGAGATGATGGGGCCCGGCGTCGCGCAGGAGTGCGTGGAGACCAAGGACGGGCTGACGCTGTGGGAGGACCACTTCTACCCCGAGGTCGTCGACCCGCTGACCGACGAGCCGGTGCCGGACGGCGAGGAGGGCGAGCTCGTCCTCACGGCGATGACCCGCGAGGCCATGCCGGTGCTGCGCTACCGCACGCGCGACCTCACCCGGCTGCTCCCCGGCACCGCCCGGCCCGGTATGCGGCGGCTCGCCAAGATCACCGGCCGCAGCGACGACCTCATGATCGTCCGGGGGGTCAACGTCTTCCCCACGCAGATCGAGGAGCTGGTGCTCGCCCTGCCCGGGCTGACGCCGCACTTCCAGTGCGTCCTGTCCCGGCCGGGGCGCATGGACCAGCTGACCATCAACGTCGAGGGCGAGCCGGGCCTGGGTGCGGACGCGCGGGACCGGCTCGCGGGCGAGCTCGCCCGGCAGGTCAAGGACCGGATCGGCACCACGGCCCAGGTCGTCGTGCTGGCCGAGGGCGGGGTCGAGCGGTCCGTCGGCAAGGCGCGGCGCATCGTGGACCAGCGCGAGGGCTGAGCGAGGACCCCGCCCGTGGACGCCCGGGGGTGGGGGGACGGCTAGCGCGAGAGCGGGCAGGCGGTGCGCGCCTGCTTGTAGCGTCCCTGCTCGGCGGCCTCGAGGTGGGGGTGCCAGGGCGGCAGCTGGTCGCGGACCAGGGCCTGGATGAAGTCCTCCGCCGGCGGCGGGTCGGAGGTCGGCAGCCCGGCGTCGCGCAGGCAGGAGTCGGCGACGAGGTACTCCTGGTAGCGGGCGGTCAGCTGCAGCCGGCTGGACCGGTCCAGACCCGGCCCGAGGGGGTCGGCAGGCTGGGCGCGACCCTCCTGGGGCGGTGTCTCCCGGACCTCCTCGGCGGGGGCGGCGGTGACCGGGGAGTCCAGCACCAGCTGGGCCCGGCAGCGCTGGAGGTCGCGGTCGCGCTCCCCGGCCTGGACGCCCTGCCGGGTGGCCGCGAGCCCGCCGCCCCCGTCACCGTCCCCGGGCACCACGCTCACCTCGTAGCCGAGGTCCGTGAGGCAGGCGGAGTACAGCTCCCGCCAGACCGACCTGGCCTGCTCGCCCGGGAGGGTCGCGGCCGCGGTCAGGGGCAGCTCGATGGCCTCCGCGTCCGTCGGCCCGACGTCCTCGCCAGCAGCAGGTCCGGCCGTCAGTGGCGCCGGCTCCGACCAGGAGAGGCTGAGCGCCGACACCGCCAGGGCCACGACGCCCAGGGCGCCGGTCCCCCGGAGCGCCAGCCGACGACGGCGGGACCGCCGCCCCCGCTCCCAGGTGGACCGGGCGAGGTCCGGCTCGAGCACCTCGTCGCCCGCCAGGTGCAGCAGGCGCGGCAGGTCCTGGCTCCTCACGCGCTCCCCCTCTCCTCGTCGCGCACGACCCGTGGCACCCAGCCGTCCAGGTCGGGCAGCAGCGAGCGCAGCGTCCTCATCGCGTCGCTGGCCTGGCTCTTGACGGTGCCCCGCGAGATCCCCAGCGTCGTGGCGATGTCGGCCTCGGACAGGTCCTCGTAGTAGCGCAGCACGACGACGGCACGCTGCCGCGGCGGCAGCAGCATCAGCGCCTGCCGCACGGCTGCCCCCTCGACCCAGCCCTCGACCGGCTCCCGCGTGCGGAACCGGGCCAGGTCGCCCCCCGGGTCCTGGTGGTCGACGAGGCGCTCGCGCCGGGTCCGCCGCCACCGCGAGACGGCGTCGCGGTAGAGGATCTGGCGCACGTAGGCCTCGGGCGCCTCGTCCCGCAGGCGCTCCCACCGGCTGGCCAGCTTGACCAGGGCGTCCTGCAGCAGGTCGTGGGCGAGGTGCTCGTCGCCGCAGACGAGGTACGCCGCGCGCAGCAGCGCGCCCTGGCGGGCGGTGACGAAGGCGACGTAGTCGTCGCCGGCGCGTCCCGGCATACCGCCTCCTCCTGTGCCGCGGTGCCTCATCCTCTCCTGGAACGCCCCGGGCACCCCCGGAGGTTGGGCGGACGCCGGCGACGAGGTCGACCCGCCGTCGGCCCCGCCCAACCTGGGTGGGCCTCCCGCGCGTTGGGAGCACATGGCGTCGGCATCTCGATCTGGTCACCACGGGCGGCCCGGGTGCCCTGCAGGCACGACGCGCTGCCTAGGGTTCCCGGTATGACGTGGGCGAGCTTCGCGCGGGCGCGGGCACGGTCCTCCCGGGGGCTGCTGCTCACCCTGCTGGCGCTCGTGACCGTCACGACGGCGATCATCGCCGGGACGGTCGGCTACTCGGCGGCCGCGGCCAGCACCGCCGCCCGCGGCGCGCTCACGGAGGGCGAGCCGACGCAGACCGGGGTGCAGGTGCAGACGAGGCTGGCCGAGGACCCGCGGCGCCAGGACGCGCGGGCCCGGAGCACCATCACCGAGGCCTTCGCCCCCGCCCCCGTGAGCATCGGCCGGCTGGTGGTGACCGAGCCGCGGCCGGCCCGGGTCGCGGGGGCGGAGGTGGAGGTGGAGGGCGAGCTCGTGCTCGTCGGCGGCCCGGAGCTGGCGCCGGGTGAGGCACCCGGCGACCTGGTCACGGTCCTGGAGGGGACCTGGCCCACGGGGGACGAGGGTGCCGGCGAGGACGCCCCGGCGCCGGGGGCCCTGCACGTCGGTGCCGCGCGCGCCCTCGGCCTGTCGGTCGGCGACACCCTCGTGGTGGGCGAGCGCACCGTCGAGGTCACCGCGCTCTGGCAACCGGTCGACCCCGCCGACGCCTTCTGGTTCGGCGACGAGCTCGTCCGGACCGGCGTGGGCGAGGAGAAGGCGACGCTGGGGCCGCTGGTGGTGGAGGAGGCGCTGGCGCAGCAGGTGGGCGCCCCCTTCGTGCGCTGGCCCGTCCGCCCCGACGCCGACCGGATCACCCCCGAGGACCTCGGTGTCCTCGCGGCGGGCGCCGCGAGCCTGCGCTCCGACCTGCGGGACGCCCCCGGGGTGGCCGTCCGCGGCGTGCAGGTCGAGGGCGACCTCGCCCCCACCGCCGGCCAGGCCTCGACCAACCTGGCCACCGCCCGCGCCCTCGGGGTCGTCCCGCTGTCGGTGCTCGTCCTCGTCACCGGGCTCGCCGTCACCCAGCTGGCCCGCCTGCTCGCCGCGACCCGCGAGCCCCAGGCCCAGCTGCTCGTGGCGCGCGGGGCCTCGCGCCGGCAGGTCCTGCTGACCGGCCTCGTCGAGTCGGTGCTCGTCGCGGCGCTCGGTGCCGTCCTCGGCACCCTCCTCGCCTGGGCGGCGGTGCGCGCCGTGCCGGGCGGCGAGGGGCTGCTGGGCCGGCTCGTGGTCACCGCCCTGCTGACCCTGGCCGGCATCACCCTGACCCTCGGGCTCGTCGCCGCGCTCCAGGCGCGCCGCCTCTCCGGCGGGGCCGCGGTGGCCGACCGGTCGGGCCGGGTCCGGGCCGCGACGACGCTCGCCGCCGTGGTCCTGGTGCTGGGGGCGGCCGCGCTGAGCTGGTGGCAGCTGCGCCGGGCCGGCTCGCCGGTGACCCGGGCCGAGGACGGAGCCCTGGGCACCGACCTCGTGGCCGCCGCCGCGCCGGCCCTGCTGCTCGCGGCCGCGGCCGTGCTCGCGACGGCCCTCCTGGGGCCGCTCACCCGCGCCGTCGAGCTCCTCACCCGGCCGACGCGCACCACCGCCGCGCACCTCTCGTCCGCCCAGGTGAGCCGGCGTCTCCCGGTGTATGCCGTGCCCGTCGTCCTCACCGTCCTCGCGGTGGGCTCGACCACGCTGGCGGCGCTCTACGCCGGCACGAGCGCGCAGCTGCGGGACGACCTCGCGGCCGTCCGTGAGGGCGCGCCGCTGCGCGCCGACCTGGTGCGCCCGCCCGCCACGGTCGAGCCGGGCGTCGTGCCCGCCCCGCCCCCGGACCTCGCCGCGCTGCCGGAGGTCGACGCGGCGGCCCTCGTCTGGTCGGACCCGGACGCCCGGGTGGGCGAGGTCGACGTGCCGCTCACCCTGGCCCCCACCGGCACCGACGGCGGCGGGCTCGGCGCGGTCGCGAACGTGCCGGAAGGCATACCGGGCGGACTGGTGCCCGCCGGCCTGGACCGGGCGGTGGGCGCCGACGGGGAGCCCCTCGCCGACTCGGCCGTCACCGTCCCCGAGGACGTCGACGCGATCGACGTGGAGCTCGTGGTCGAGCGGGGCACCGACGCGTGGGAGCTGGCCCGGCTCGAGCAGCTCCCGGACGCGCAGGAGAGCCTCGTCGAGGGGTTGGAGGCCGTGGGCTGGGACCCCGCCCAGACGGAGGCGGCCGGGGGGTCGTTCATCTACGCCCTCGACGACTCCCCGGCCGCGATCCAGCGGTCCCTCGACAGCGAGGTGGTCGCCGCCGCGGTGCCGGTCGAGCTCCGGGTGACGCTGCTGGTCGAGGACGTCGCCACCGGCCTGACGTCGTCCGTCACCTCCGAGGCGGTCCGGGCCGAGGGCCCGCAGCTGTCCTACGACCGGCAGGCGCTCGGCGACTGGAGCTCCACCTCGGAGCGGACGACCGCCGACCTGCGCTTCGCGCTGCCCGAGGGGCGCGAGCACCGGGTCCGCTCGGTGACCGTCAGCACGCCGGGCACGGCGGACGACGTGCCGCCCGACCTCTTCTCCGGCTACTCCTCGACCACCCTCGACCTCGACCTGTCGCTGACCGCCGGGGGTGAGGACCTGCTGTCCGGGACGGACGGGTGGGGCAGCTCCTCGGCGGCGAGCCGTGACCAGGCCGCCCCGCTCCTGGAGGAGGCCGCGGCGGTCGAGGACCCGTCCTTCCAGACCGCGATCGAGGTCGTGGAGCGCTCCCGGGGGACGGGTCTGCCCTTCATCGACCCCGAGGTGACCACCGACGAGGTCGACGTCCCGCCCTGGGTGGACACCACGACCCCCACGTGGCACCTGCAGGTCCCGGACCTGCGGCAGGAGCCGATCGAGGTCGCCGTGGCACCGGACGTGACCTACCGCGGCGACGCGGTGCTGGGCCAGGATCCGGGAACCGGCGCGACGGGCGAGGAGGCGCCGGCCGCCACCGTCCCCGTCGCCCTCACCCGGCAGACCGCCGCAGCAGCCGCCCTCACGGTCGGCGACCCGGTGACGCTGCGCCTCGTCGGCACCACCGTGCCGGCCGAGGTGGCCCAGGTCGTCGCCGCGCTGCCCGGTCAGCAGGGCGAGACCGCCGCCCTCGCCGACTCGCGGGTCGCCTCCCGGGTCCTCGCCGAGCAGCAGCGCAGCCTCACCTGGCCGGACGAGGTCTGGGCCACCCCCTCCGCCGGGGCGCAGGCCGCCGTCGAGGCCCTCACGGCCCGCGCGGACCTGCGCGCCGTCACCGGGCCGGGAACCGTCTCGGTGACGGACGCGACAAGCGCGGCCCGGCTGGTCTTCTGGGTCGCCTCCGCCGGTGCGGTGCTGCTGGCCCTGACCGGGGTCGCGGCCGTGGCGGCGACCCTGCTCACCGCGCGCCGCCCGGAGGTCGCGGTGCTCCGCGCGCTCGGTATGCCGCCCGCCGCCCAGGCGCGCTCGCGCGCCCTCGAGCTGGCCGGGGTGGTGCTGGTCGCGGCGGTCTTCGGCCTGGCCGCCGGCTGGCTGGTGGGCGGGGCGGTGGTGCCGGAGCTGGCGTCGTCGACGACGGCCCCCGGCCGGCTGCGGCTCCCGGCGGCGCTGCGGCTGGAGGCGCTCCCGTGGGCCGTGCTGCTGGCCGTGACCCTCACGACGGCGGGACTCCTGGTCGCCCTGGTCGCCCGGCGCGTCCGTGCGCAGGCCCTCGACCGCGGCTACCGGGAGGAGATCCGATGAGCCCGCGGCACGGCATACCCCGGGCTCCGGGCCCGGCCCGGCTGGCCCGTCGCCAGTTCACCGCCGACCCGTGGGTGTCCCTCGGTCTGGCCGCCCTCGTCGGCCTGGTCGCGCTGCTGCTCACGGCGGCGCCGCGCGGTCTCGTCGACGTGCAGGGCCGCCAGCTCGAGCAGGAGATCGGGGCTCTGTCCGCGGCGCAGCGCGACCTGCGCGGCGACTGGCAGCGGACGGTGTTGTTCGGCTCTCCGGCCGATTACTACGGTGCGCCCGGGGTCGATGGCTGGGCGCCCCTCGTCGAGGGCGCGGAGCGGGTCCGCAGTGAGCAGCCCGAGCCGTTGCGCGACGTCCTGGGCCCGGCGCAGCTCCTGGCCCGGTTGCAGTCGGAGGTCCAGTTCACCCCGGACATCGAGTCCGGCTACTACACCGCGACCCTCAGCCTCGCCGTCGATCCCGACCTGCGCGAGCACGTCGAGCTCGTGGAGGGTGACTGGCCCGAGCTGGTCGTCGGGCCCTCGCCCCTGGTGGGCGTCGGCGGGTCGGCGGACCGACCTGGGCAGGAAGGGCCTGAGGAGCCCGAGCCCGAGGACGCCCCGGAGGTGCCGATCGTGGTCCTCGAGGAGACCGCGCAGGAGCTGCGCCTGGAGGTGGGCGACACGGTGCCGCAGACCGACCTCGTCGTCAGCGGCACCTACGTCCCGCGTGACCCGGACGACCCGCGGTGGCAGCACGTCGACAACGCCGCGGTCATGGGCACGCTCTACGACCCCAACCGGGGCGAGGCGGCGTTCCTCACCGGTTTCCTGTCCCCGGAGAACCGCGGGAGCATCGGGCCGGCGGCCACCGTCTCGATGCGGGTCTGGTACCCCGTCGACGCCTCGGCCATCACCGGGACCACCGGACAGGTCGAGGCGCTCACCGCCCAGGTCAACGGCTTCCTCGCGGCGCAGCACCCGCTCGCCACCGCCGAGCAGATGGGCGACGCCCGGGGCGCCCAGATCCCCCTCTTCACCACCGACCTCACCGACGCCCTCGACCGCGTCGCCAGCCAGCAGCGGGCGACGAGCTCGATGCTCGCGGTCGTGGCGGCGGGCCCGCTCGGGGTCGCCCTCGCCGTCGCCGCGCTGGGCGCCCGGCTCGTCGTGCAGCGGCGCCGGCGGAGCCTGGCGATGACGCTCGCGCGCGGCGCCTCCCCCCCAGCTGCGCCGCGTGATCGCCGCGGAGGGTCTGCTGCTCGGGGTGCCCGCCGCGGCGCTCGGGCACCTCGGCGCGATGCTGCTCGTGCCCGGTCCGACCCCCTGGTGGCAGTGGGCGGTCTCCGGGGCGGTCGCGCTCGTCCCGTCCCTCGCCCTCGCCGCCTCCGTCGACGACGCCTCGCTGCTGACCCGGCGCCAGGACCTCGGCGGACGCAGCCGCAGCCGGTGGCGCTGGGTGGTGGAGGTCGCCGTCGTCGCGCTGGCCGGGGTCGCGACCTGGCGGCTGCTCGGCCGCGGGGCGCGCGGGGACGACGCGGCCGCGACCGGCATCGACCTGCTGGCCGCGGCCACCCCCGTGCTCCTCGCCCTGGCCGCCTGCGTCCTCACCCTGCGCCTCTACCCCCTCCCGCTGGCCGCGCTGACCCGGGTGCTGCGCGGCCGGCCCACGCTCACCCCCTTCCTCGGTGCGGCGCGGGCCCTGCGGGACCCGGCCGGTGGCCTCGTGCCCACCCTGGCCGTCGTCCTCGGGACGGCCGTGGCGCTCATCAGCGCGGTGCTGCTGTCCACCGTGTCCCAGGGCGCGCAGGTCGCGGCCTGGCAGGACAACGGCGCACCGGTCCGCCTCAACGGGCCGGTCCTCACCGACGAGCTGCGCGCCTCGCTGGAGGACATCCCGGGCGTCGGCGCGGTCGGCGGCGTCGCCGACAGCGGGGCCACCCAGGACCTCGTCGTCGACGGCGAGCGGACGGCGGTGCGGGTCTGGGTGGCGGAGCCCCAGGTGGAGCAGGTGTATGCCGCGTCCCCCCTCATCGAGGGCCCACCGCCCGCCTTCTGGTCCGAGGACGGCACACCCGGGGTCGTGACGCTGCGCTCGGCCGACGAGGCGGCGCCCGGGTCCGCGGGCGAGGTCGCCGTCTCGGGCCTCGGCCAGGTCGAGGTGCTCGGACACCTCGACGAGGTCCCCGGCGTCCTCGTCACCGGGGCCGGCGTGCTCGTCGACGGAGACCGCTGGGTCGCGGCCGGGGAGACCCTGCCCCGGGTGTCCACGACGCTCATCGGCCTCGAGGAGGGCGCGGACCCGGAGGTGGTCGCGCAGGCCGTCACCGACCTCGTCGGGAGCGGTGGCGTCGTCACGACGGTCTCGACCCGGCTCGACACCTTCACCGAGGCCCCGGTCACCGTCGGGCTGCGCCAGCTGTTCGTCGGGGCGACCCTGGTCTCCGCGCTGCTCACCGTCCTGGCCGTCGTCGTGGTGCAGCTCATGGGCTCGGTCGCCCGCACCCGGCTGCTCGCGACCCTGCGCACCCTCGGGCTGGCCCCCGGCCAGACGCGGGCGCTGACGGCGTGGGAGCTGGCCCCGCTGCTGGCGACCTCCCTCGTCGTGGGCTCGGTGCTGGGGCTCGCCGTGCCCTGGGTCCTCCTGCGCGGCCTCGACCTCACCGGGCTCACCGGCGGGACCGCGCAACCGGCCCTGCACCTCGACCCGCCGCTGCTGGCCGCCGTGCTCGGCGCGGTGGTCCTGACCGTCCTGACCGCCGTCACCACCAGCGCCTGGCTCCCCGGGCGCACCAACCTCGCGCAGGCGCTGCGCGTCGGGGAGGACCGATGAACACGATCCCACAGCACCACCAGGAGCAGTCCGTGGACGACCCGACCGGGCCTGCCGCCGTGGACGACCGCACCACCCTCGGGACGGTGCGCGAGCACCAGGGCCCGGACATCTGGTGCGAGGACCTGGTGCGGATCTACTCCACCGAGGGGGTCGAGGTGCAGGCCCTGCAGGGGCTCAACCTCGTCGTCGACCCCGGCGACGTCGTGGCGCTCGTGGGGGCCAGCGGCTCCGGCAAGTCGACCCTGCTGGGCATCCTGTCCGGGCTGGACCGGCCCACGGGTGGACGCGCCCGGGTGGCGGGGGTGGACCTGCTGACCATGGGGCGCGCGCAGCGGGTGGACTACCAGCGGCACACCGTCGGGTTCGTGTGGCAGCAGACGTCCCGCAACCTGCTGCCCTTCCTCTCCGCGGCCGAGAACGTCGCCCTGCCCATGGTCATCTCGGGTCGGCGCGAACGGGCCCGGCGGGTCGAGGAGCTGCTCGACCTGCTCGGCCTGGCCGACTGCGCGGAGCGCCGGCCCACCGAGCTCTCCGGCGGGCAGCAGCAGCGGGTCGCGATCGCCACCGCCCTGGCCAACTCACCCGCCGTCCTGCTGGCCGACGAGCCGACCGGCGAGCTCGACGACGCCGCCTCGGCCCAGGTCCTCGAGGTCATGAGGGAGGCCGCCGGCAGCCTCGGCACCACCGTGCTCGTCGTCACCCACGACCCCACCGTGTCCGACCACGTCCGGCGCACGGTCGCCATCCGCGACGGGCGCACCTCCACCGAGGTGCTGCGGTACGTCGTGACCGACGAGTCCGGCGAGCAGCGGCAGGTCGCGCGGGAGTACACCGTCATCGACCGGGCCGGGCGGATCCAGCTGCCGAAGGCCCACGTCGAGGGGCTCGGCCTGCGCGACCGGGTCCGGCTGGAGCACGAGAGCACCCACGTGCAGGTGTGGCCGGACGACGAGGAGCACCGGGCGCACGGGCGACAGGCAGGAGGACGAGATGAGTGAGCCGACGGCATACCGGGCGGACGAGGCGGTCGGCGCGCGGCGGCCGGTGCTGCGCGCGGTGGGGCTGCACCGGACCTTCGGCAGCGGCGCCACCCAGGTGCACGCCGTCGCCGGGGTGGACCTGGAGGTGGGCGCCGGGAGGCTCACCGTGGTGCGCGGTCCGTCCGGGTCGGGCAAGACGACGCTGCTCAACCTCCTGGGCGGGCTCGACCGGCCCGACGACGGGCAGGTGCTGCTCGACGACGGGCGGGTGCTCTCCGCGCTGCCGGAGAAGGAGGTCCTGGCGGTCAGGCGGGAGCGCATCGGCTACGTCTTCCAGAGCTTCGGGCTGGTGCCGGTGCTCTCGGCGGCCGAGAACGTCGAGGTCCCGCTGCGGCTGCAGCGCACCGCCGTGGGCGAGCGCGCCCGGCGGGTCGAGGAGGCCCTCGAGCTCGTCGGGCTGGCTCGGCACAGCCGGCAGCGGCCCTACGAGCTCTCCGGCGGCCAGCAGCAGCGGGTCGGCATCGCGCGGGCCCTCGTCGGCGAGCCGGACATCCTCGTCGCGGACGAGCCGACCGGCCAGCTGGACTCCGACACCGGCGCGATGGTCATGGACCTGCTCGTCCGGCTCACCCACGAGCGCGGCATCGCCTCCGTCGTGTCCACGCACGACCCCGTCCTCATGGAGCGAGCGGACCAGGTCGTCGAGCTGCACGACGGACGCCGGGTCTGAGACCTCCCGCGCCCGACCGGCGAATCGTCGCCGGGGCAGCACTTCCACGGTCGACCTGCCTCCATTCCTGCGGTCGACGGAGCCCCGGACCCGAACTACGGTCGTGACCAACTCGATGCCCGAGCCGGAGCGAGGAGTGATCATGCCGGAAGAGGAGCACCCGTCGGACCAGCCGCAGGGCGAGAGTCTTCTCGGGCCGAGGCCGGGTGGGTCGAGCACCCGCACGCCGCCCTCGCGCCTGCTCCTCGTGGGCTGTGCAGCCCTGGCGGTCGTGGTGCTGGTCGTCGGATTCCTGACGGGCTGGTCGATCTCGGCCATCGGTCTGGCCGTGGTCGCGTCGGTCGGGCTCGTCCTGCTCGCCGTGCTGATCCGACGGCCGCCGCCCACCCGGCTCGAGACGCGGGAGAAGAACAGGACGCGCCGAGACCGGTGGTGACCCCCCACGTCCAGCCGACCGGCGAATCGTCACCGGGGCCGCACTTCCACGGTCAGCAGCGCCGCGCCACCCGCGCCCGACCGGCGAATCGTCGCCCGGGCCGCACTTCCACGGTCAGCTGCGCGGACCGCGGGTGCGGGTCACGGCATACCGCTCAGGAGGCGGCCTTGCGCGCGTGCAGCGCGCGGACCCGCTCCGCCAACTCCGGGTCCGGCCCGGCGACCACGGCGCCGGGCACGAGGGCGGTGATCGGAAGCGGCGCGACGGCTCCCGGCGGCACGCCCAGCTCGGCCGACCAGGCGGAGAGCTGCTCGGTGGAGGAGGCGTAGACGATACGGCCCAGGCCCACCCAGCCGTGCGCCGCGGCGCACATCGGGCAGTGCTCGCCGGAGGTGTAGACGGTGCTCGCGGCGCGCTCCTGCGGCGAGAGGTGCTGCGCGGCCCAGCGGGCGATCGCGAGCTCCGGGTGCTGGGTGTGGTCGCCCCCCGACACGTGGTTGTGGTCCTCGAGCAGCACGTCGCCGTCGGCCGACACGAGCAGCGAGCCGAACGGCTCGTCACCGGCGTCGAGCGCGGCCTCGGCCAGCGCGACGGCCCGCGAGAGGTGGGCGCGGTCGTCCTCGGAGATGCTCGTGGGGTCCGTCACGGGCACCAGGGTATGCCGCCGCCACCGCGCCGAGCAGGGTCCAGGGGAGCGCTCTATCCTCGGTCTCACCCCCCGAGGAGGCGTCGCATGAGCTGGTCACCCCCACCGTCACCCGACCATGGCCGGGCCGACGGCCCCACCGACGCACCGCCGTGGGAGAGCGCGCCGCCCCTGCCGCCGTACGTCCCGGGTGCCCGGAGCCTAAGCGGGCCGGAGGACGTCCCGACGACACCGCCGCCACCCCCGCCGCGGCTGCGCTACGCCGACTGGGGTGAGCGGGTGGCGGCCACGACGATCGACGCCGGCCTGGTCTTCGGGCTGCTCATGGCCCTGGCCCTGATGTCCGCCGTCGTCGACCCGCTCGAGGACCTGGCGGGAGCCGTCTGGGTCGGCGCGGTCGGCTACCTCGGCTGGCTGAACGGGTCGACGGGTCAGTCGCCCGGCAAGGCGGTGCTGGGGCTCAAGGTGCTGCGTGACGCGGACGGCACCTGCCTGGGTGGCGTGGTGGGGGTGCTGCGTACCGCGGTGCTGGGCTTCCTCAGCATCATGACCGTCTTCGTCTTCCTGGTGGTCAACAGCCTGTGGCCGTTGCGGGACCGCCAGCACCGCGCCGTGCACGACCTGATGTTCGGTGCCGTCGTCGTCTCCGGCTACCCCAAGGCCCGTCCCTCCCTGCGGCTGCTGCGGCCCTGACCGCGCGCCCACCGGGCGAGGCACGGCAGACCGGCACGGCCGTCTGACACGATGACGCCATGCGCGTTCTCGTCACCGGCGGCGCCGGCTACATCGGGTCCCACACCGTCATCGCCCTGGCCCGGGCCGGGCACGAGGTGGTCGTCGTCGACGACTTCTCCAACAGCAAGCCGTCGGTGACCCCGCGCCTGGAGGAGCTGTCCGGCATCCCCGTCCCGGTGCACGCCTTCGACCTCGCCGACGGCGACAAGCTGGACTCCCTGCTCAGCCAGGAGCGCTTCGACGCGGTCATCCACTTCGCCGCGTTCAAGGCGGTGGGCGAGTCGGTCGAGAAGCCGATCGACTACTACCGCAACAACATCGGCGCGACGCTGCGGCTGGTCGAGGCGATGGTCGCCCACGACGTGCCGCACCTGGTCTTCTCCTCCAGCGCCACGGTCTACGGCGAGGACGCGCCCGTGCCCATGACCGAGGGCCTGCCGACCTCGGCGACCAACCCCTACGGCTGGACCAAGGTCATGAACGAGCAGATCCTGCGCGACGTGACCCACGCCTACCCGCAGCTCAAGGTGGCCCTGCTGCGCTACTTCAACCCGGTCGGCGCGCACCCCTCGGGACGGATCGGCGAGGACCCCTCCGACATCCCCAACAACCTCATGCCCTTCGTGGCCCAGGTCGCGGTCGGGCGACGGGACCGGCTCTCGGTCTTCGGCGACGACTACGACACGGTCGACGGGACTGGGGTGCGCGACTACATCCACGTCGAGGACCTCGCCGAGGGCCACGTCGCGGCGCTGGAGTGGATCAGCAGCCACGACCGGCCGCTGTCGGTGTGGAACCTCGGCACCGGCCGGGGCACCTCCGTGCTGGAGCTGGTGTCGGCCTTCGAGCGGGCGAGCGGCCAGCAGATCCCCTACGAGATCGTCGCGCGACGTCCGGGCGACATCGCCAGCTCGTATGCCGACCCCTCGCTCGCCGAGGCCGAGCTGGGCTGGCGGGCGACGAGGTCGGTGGAGGACATGTGCGCCGACACGTGGCGGTGGCAGCAGGCGAACCCGCAGGGTTACCCGGACTGACGGCATACCGGTGCGACCCCAGCACGCGTCCGGTGCGACCCCAGCACGCGTCCGGTGCGACCCCAGCACGCGTCCGGTGCGACCCCAGCACGCGTCCGGTGCGACCCGAGCACGCGTCCGGTGCGACCCGAGCACGCGTCCGGTGCGACCCGAGCACGCGTCCGGTGCGGTCGGGGGGGTGGTTCCCAGGTGGGGGGCGTATCCTCGCCACTATGCCTTTGCGCAGCACCTCTCTCGGCGACCTGGAGCGCGCCGTGATGGACATCCTCTGGTCCGAGGGACCCGGGCTGTCCGTCCGTGACGTGCTGGACCACCTCGAGCGGCGCGAGCACCACAAGGAGCTGGCCTACACCACGATCATGACGGTGCTCGACCGGCTGGCCAAGAAGGGCGTCGCCGAGCGGACCCGCGAGGGGCGGGCCTGGCAGTACTCCGCCGCCGCCAGCCGCGAGGAGCTGGCCGCGGGCGCCCTGCGCTCGGCCCTCGAGGCCGTCCAGGCCGACCGCACCGCCGCGATGCTGCATTTCCTCGACGACGCCAGCCCTGGGGAGCTCGACGACCTGCGGGCCGCGCTCGTCGAGGTCGAGCGCCGCCGCGCCTAGCCACCACCCCCTCCCATGGGCGGACCGCTGCTGACCGCCGCGGTGGTCCTGACCGCGCTCGTCCTCGTGCTGCTCGCACCGCGGGTGCTGCCCGGGTGGACCGCGCTGCGCGGCATGCCCGGGCCGGGCCTGCTGCTGTGGCAGTCGGTCAGCGTCGCCGGGGTGCTGTGCGCGCTGCTGGCCGCCCCGACGGCCGTGCTCACGACCGGCCTGTCCCAGCCCCTGCTGCTCGGCCTGGCCCTCCTCCTGTCCGGCGGCATGCTCGTGCGCCTGCTCGCCTCCGGGCACCGCGTCGGCACCGACCTGCGCCGCCGCCGCACCCGGCACCGGGAGCTCGTCGACCTCGTCGGGGAGCAGCTCGACGACGCGCTGGCGCGCGGCACCGCCGGCATCACCCGACCTGACGTCACCGTCCTGGCCGAGGGCAACCCCAGCGCCTACTGCCTGCCGGGGCGCGGGCACCGCATCGTCCTCACCCGGTCCGCCCTCGACCGGCTCGGGGCCACCGAGCTGCGCGCCGTGCTCGCCCACGAGCAGGGCCACCTCGACGCCCGGCACGACCTGCTGCTCGAGCTGTTCACCGTCCTGCACGAGGCCGTCCCCCGCAGCCTGCGGGTGCCCGCGGCCCTGACCGAGGTGCAGCTGCTCACCGAGGCGCTCGCCGACCGCATCGCCGAGCAGCGCACCGGGCACGCCGACCTCGCGCGGGCCCTGGTGGCGATGGCCGCGGCCGCGACCCCCGAGGTCACCGCCCGGGTCCGGCTCCTCAGCCGGCCACCGGCGCCCCGGCATACCCGCCTCGGGGTCACCGCGCTGGCCGTGGCGGTGCTCGCCATCCCGGTCGCCGTCACCGTGACCCTTCTCACGCTCGGCGGGTGACCGGCACGGCTACGACGGGGAGTAGCATCTACGACGTCACGTAGTTCACTCCTCGCAGACGGGAGGCTCCCTCCGTGGATGCACTCGACCTGGCCCGCTGGCAGTTCGGCATCACCACCGTCTACCACTACTTCTTCGTGCCGATCACGATCGGGCTCAGCCTGCTCGTGGCGATCATGCAGACGCAGTGGATGCGCACCCGCAACCCGCAGTGGCTGCGGCTGACGAAGTTCTTCGGCAAGCTCTTCACCATCAACTTCGCGCTGGGCCTCGTCACGGGCATCGTGCAGGAGTTTCAGTTCGGGATGAACTGGTCGGACTACTCGCGCTTCGTCGGGGACATCTTCGGCGCCCCGCTGGCGATCGAGGCGCTGCTGGCGTTCTTCCTCGAGTCGACCTTCCTGGGGCTGTGGATCTTCGGCTGGGGACGCATCCCGGAGAAGCTGCACGCCGCAGCCATCTGGCTGGTGCACGTCGGGACCCTGCTGTCGGCCTACTTCATCCTCGCCGCCAACTCCTTCATGCAGAACCCCGTCGGCTACCGGCTCAACCCGGAGACCGGCCGCGCCGAGCTCACCGACTTCCTGGCCGTCCTCACCAACCCGGTGCAGCTGGTGACCTTCCCGCACGTCATCGCCGCGGCCTACATGACCGGCGGCGGGTTCGTCCTCGCCTTCGCGCTGTGGCACCTGTGGCGCGACGCCACCCCGGGCACGGACAAGCCCATGTACCGCAAGGCCGCCAAGCTCGGTGCCGTCACCGTCCTCGTCGCCTCCCTGGGGGTCATCGTGTCCGGCGACCTGCAGGGCAAGGTGATGACGGAGGTGCAGCCCATGAAGATGGCCGCCGCCGAGGCGCTCTACGAGGACGTGCCCGAGGGCGAGGGCGCCCCGTTCTCCATCGTCACCGTCGGGACCCTCGACGGCACCGAGGAGGTCTGGGCGCTGACCGTGCCGAAGCTGCTGTCCTACCTCGCCACCGGCACCCTCGACGGCGCCGTCGAGGGCATCGACCACATCCAGGAGCGCTACGAGCTGACCTACGCCGGGTCCGAGCTGACGGCCGTCGAGGACTACCGCCCGGTCATCCCCGTCACCTACTGGACCTTCCGGCTGATGATGGGCCTGGGCTTCGCCGCCATGGCCATCGCCGCCGCGGTCCTGTGGGTGCTGCGGGGGCGGGGCAGCGAGACCGACGAGCAGCGGCTCGGGCACCGGGCCTGGGGCTGGGCCGGTCTCCTCGTGCTGCTGCTGCCGCTGCTGGCCAACACCTTCGGCTGGATGTTCACCGAGATGGGCCGCCAGCCCTGGCTCGTCATGGGCCTCATGACGACCCAGACCGGGGTCTCGCCCGGCACCACCGCCGCCGAGGTGCTGACCTCGATGACCGTCTTCACCCTCCTCTACGGCGTGCTCGCCGTCGTCGAGGTCGGTCTCCTGCTGCGCTACGGCCGGGCCGGGGCGGAGCAGGTCCCCGAGGACGCGTCCTACGACCCCCGGAACCGCGACGACGACGACGCGTTCGTCTTCACCTACTGAGACAAGGGACGTCATGGAACTCACCACGATCTGGTTCATCCTCATCGCCGTCCTGTGGGTCGGTTACTTCTGCCTCGAGGGCTTCGACTACGGCGTCGGCATGCTGCTGCCGGTGCTCGGCCGCGACGAGACGCGGGGCGAGGCACCGCACACCGGGGAGACCCGCAAGCGGCAGATGCTCTCGGCCATCGGGCCGTTCTGGGACGGCAACGAGGTCTGGCTGCTCACCGCGGGCGGCGCCATCTTCGCGGCCTTCCCGCACTGGTACGCCACCCTCTTCTCCGGGTTCTACCTGCCGCTGCTGCTCATCCTGGTCGGGCTCATCCTGCGCGGCGTGGGGCTGGAGTACCGCGGCAAGGTCGACTCCCCCGCCTGGCGGGCCCGGATGGACGCGATGGTGGTCGCCGGATCCTTCGTCCCCGCGCTGCTGTGGGGCGTGGCCTTCACCAACATCGTGCTCGGGGTGCCCATCGACGCGGACATGGAGTACGTCGGCGGCTTCTGGAACCTCCTGGGCCCGGTGGCGCTGCTCGGCGGGCTGACCACGCTCGCGCTCTTCCTCACCCACGGGGCGCTGTTCGTGGCGCTCAAGACCGACGGACAGCTGCGCCACGACGCCCGGGCGCTGGCGCTGCGGCTCGGGGCGGCGAGCGCCGTGCTCGCCGTGGTGTGGCTGGCGGTCGTGCACCTGCGCACCGGCACGACGGCCTCCTGGCTCGTCGCCGGGGTGGCCGCGGCCGGCCTCGTCGGCGGGCTGCTCGCGGCGGCGCGCGGCCGGGAGGGCTGGGCCTTCACCGGCACCTTCGTCGCCATCGGGCTGGCCACCACGTCGCTGTTCCTGGCGCTCTTCCCCGACGTCATGCCCTCGAGCCTGGACCCCGCCTGGTCGCTCACCGCGCAGAACGCCAGCTCCACCCCGAAAACGCTCGGCATCATGACCGTCGTGGCGCTCGTGTTCACCCCGGTCATGCTGCTCTACACGGCGTGGAGCTACTGGACCTTCCGCAAGCGGGTGTCCGGTCACCACATCCCCACCGAGGTGCACCACGCGGCCGTCGTCGACACCGACGCGCAGACCCGCGCGGGCCGCTGACGTGACGGCACCGGAGCGCTGAGCCGCGTGCGACCCTTCGACCCCGCCCTGCTGCGCGCGCTGCCGGCGACGCGCCGCCCCGTCGCCTCGCTGTCCGTGGTCGGCATCCTCTCGGGGGTGGTCGCGATCGCGCAGGCGGTGAGCCTGGCCCTCGTCGTCGGCGCGGTGGTGCGGGGCTCGCGCGAGGAGCTCACGGCATACCTCGGCTGGCTGGTCGGCCTCCTCGTCCTGCGCGGGGTGCTCGCCGGCGTGGGGGAGCTCGTGGCGCGGCGCGCCGGGCTGCGCGTCGTCGGCGTGGTCCGGGAGGCGTTGCTGCGGCACTGGCTGGGCCGACCGGTCGAGGAGCGCCCGCGCACCGAGGTCGCGGTGACCCGCGCCACCGACGGGGTCAGCGCCCTCGAGCCGTATGTCGCGCGCTACCTCCCCGCGCTCGTCACCGCCGCCGTGGTGCCGGCGCTGGCGCTGGTCGCCCTGGTGGTGGTGGACCCGTGGAGCGCGCTCGTCGTCGTGCTCACGCTCCCGCTGCTGCCGCTCTTCGCGGCGCTCATCGGCATGCACACGCGGGACGAGACGCAGCGTCGGTGGGTGGCGATGGACCTGCTGGCCGGGCACTTCCTCGACGTCATGAAGGGGCTGCCGACGCTCGTCGCCTACGGCCGCGCCAGGGCGCAGGTCGAGGTGGTCCGCGAGGTCGGCGAGCGGCACCGGCGCGCGAGCGTCGCCACGCTGCGCACGGCCTTCCTCTCGACGGCCGCCCTGGAGTTGCTGGCGACGATCTCGGTGGCGATGGTGGCCGTCGCCGTCGGGCTGCGGCTGGCCCACGGCGGGATGGACCTCGTCGTCGGGCTCACCGCGATCCTGCTGGCGCCCGAGGCGTACTGGCCGATCCGCCGCGTGGGGGCGGAGTTCCACAACGCGGCCGACGGGGCGCAGGTGCTGGAGGAGCTGGCCGCCGACGGGATCCTCGGCAGTACGGACGTGGACGTCACCACCCCGCCGACCGACGGGGCCACCCTCGGGCTGGACGCGGTGTCGTACGCCCACCCCGGCCGGGTGCGCACCCTGTCGGAGCTCACGCTGCGCACCCCCTCCCGCCCCGGGGTGACCGCGCTCACCGGGCCGAGCGGGGCCGGCAAGACCACGGTGCTGGAGCTGCTGGCCGGGCTGCGCACCCCCGCGGCCGGGACGGTCACCGCGCCCGCGGCGCACCTGGCGACCCAGCGGCCGCTCCTGCTGCCGGGCACCGTGCGCGAGACCCTCGCGATCGCCGACCCCGACGCGTCCGACGAGGCGATGACGGACGCGCTGGTCCGGGTGGGGCTGTGGCGCCAGCTGGCCGACCGGCACGGGCTGGACACCTGGCTGGGCGACGACGGGGTCGGGCTGTCCGCCGGTCAGCGGGCGCGGCTGGCCCTGGCCCGGGCCACCCTCTCGCCGGCCCCGCTGGTCCTGCTCGACGAGCCGACGGCCAACGTGGCGGTGGAGGCCCTCCCCCGCCTGCACCAGGTCATCACCGAGCTCGCGGAGACGCGACGCGTCGTCGTCGTGACCCACGACTGCTACCTGGCCGCCCTGGCGGACGACCGCTGGCGCCTCGAGGGCGACACCGGGCCGGCGCCGCGCACCGGTGCTCTCGACGACCTCGCCGCACCCGTGCTGCACCGAGCCGGGGCGGGGGCGGACCTCGAGGCGGACCCCGAGACGGACCCGGAGCCGCGTCCCGGCGAGGTGGCCCCGGTCCGCACGCCCCGCGGCCGCCGCGGGCTGGCGCTCGCCTGCGTGCTCGGCGGCGCCTCCGTGGGGTGCGGCGTGGCCCTGACGGCGACGTCGGGCTGGCTCATCGTGCAGGCCTCGACGATGCCGGTCGTGCTGACCCTGCTCGTCGCCATCGTGGGGGTGCGGGCGTTCGGCATCTTCCGACCGGTGTTCCGCTACGCCGAGCGGGTGGTCAGCCACGACGTCGCGCTCGACGACCTGTCCCGTCGCCGGGCGGACCTCTACGCCGCGCTCATCCCGCTCACCCCGGCCCGGCTCGGCCGGCGCAGCCGCGCGCAGGTGCTCACGGGCGCCGCACGCGACCTGGAGGACGTCGTCGACGAGCACGTGCGGGTCAGCGTCCCGGGCTGGTCCACCGGCATCGCGACCCTCGTGGGGGCGGTCGTCGCCGGCTGGCACCTGCCGGCCGCGGGCCTGGTGGTGGCGGCCGGGGGTCTGCTCGTCGCGCTCCTCGCCCTCCTCGGGTATGCCGCGGAGCGGCCCGCCCAGGACGTCGCCGTCGCGCGCCGCGGCGAGGTGCGCGACCGGGCCACCGCCCTGGCCGCCCAGCTGCTCCCGGTCCAGGCGGTCAGCGGGGTCGCCGGGGAGCACCGGCACCTGCTCGCCCCGGTGCTGCGGGCCGAGGAGGCGCAGCGCCGCGGCGAGGCCCGCCTCGCCCGGGCCCGGGCCGCCGGGCTGGCCGCCACCTGGGTGGTCGTCGCCGCCACCGCCACGACCGTGGCGCTGCTGGCCTGGGACGCCCGCGCCGCCGGGGCGCTGAGCGGGCCCTTCGCCGCGCTCGTCGCCCTGGTCCCGCTCGCGCTGGGCCGACGCCTGGGCCGGCGTCCCGACGTCGCGGGCGCCCGGGCCCGGGCCTGGTCGGCGCGGGCCCGCCTCGACGGGCTCGTGGACCAGGGCCGGCCGTGGCCGGGCGCGGGACCGCACCCGCGCCCGCCGGGGCTCCGGTGCTGCGGCTGCGGGACGTCACCGCCCGGTGGTCCGCGCAGCCGGCCGGGCCACGCAGAGCCCCGACCTGCCTGCGCTGGACCTCGAGGTGCGGCCGGGCGACCGCCTCCGGCTGGTCGGACCGAACGGCGCCGGCAAGTCGACGGCCCTGGCCGTGCTCGCGCGGCACCTGGACCCGGAGCAGGGTCACTACGTCGTGTCCGGGTCGGACGAGGACGACGACCCCGGGGCCGCCCAGGACGTGCGCGGGCTGGACCTGGACCAGACCCGGGCGCTGCTGGCCGTCGTCGACGACGAGCCGCACGCCTTCGCCGGCTCGGTGCGCGCCAACCTGGTCCTGGCCTCCCCCGGCGCCACCGACGCGGAGGTGATCGACGCGCTCGAGGCGGTCGACCTCGGCGGCTGGTGCGCCACCCTCCCGGACGGCCTCGACACGGCGCTCACCGGGCTGTCCGGGGGCGAGCGCAGCCGGCTCGCCCTGGCCCGCGCGCTGCTGTCCCGGCGTCCGGTCGTCCTCCTCGACGAACCCACCGCCCACCTGGACGACGCGACGGCCCAGCGCTGCCTCGGCGGGCTCCTGGACCGGATGGACTCCGGGAAGGCCGTGGTCCTCGTGAGCCACGGCCCTCCGGTCACCGGCCACTGGGCCGAGCGTCGGGTCGACCACGCGGGCGAGGCGGCGGCGGACGACCGCGCGGTGCCGCTGCACATCGGCTAGGTTGCGGGACATGGACACCTCCACCATCGTCTGGATCGTCGTCATCGCCCTCGTCGTCGTGGCGGCGTTGATCGTCTGGGCGATGGTCGCCCGCAACAAGCGGCTGGCCGCGGCCCGCCAGGAGGCGGCGGGCCTGCGGGAGAAGGCGCAGTCCGGCGAGTCCTACGCCCAGAGCGCCGAGGAGCGGGCCAAGGAGCTGCAGGGCAAGGCCCGCGAGGCGCAGCTGCACGCCGACAAGCTGCACCGGGAGGCCGAGGAGGCCACCCGCATCGCGCGCGAGCACCGTGACCGCGTCACCGGCGACTACGTCAACGCCGACGAGATCGACCCGGACGCCAAGAAGCGCTGAGCCTGCCGCGCCGCGACCGGTGCCGCCCTGTCCGCAGGACCGGGGGCACGTCCTCGGCGAGGCTCAGCGCCCCTCCACCGGAAGGCCCGTGTCCCGCACCAGGTAGAGCCACGGGAAGGCCCTGGCCCCCACCTGCCACCCGTCGGTGAGGTAGCTCGAGGTGGTGCGCGCCCACAGCACCCGACGGTGCTCCCACCGGGTCGCCGTCCGCACCATGCGGTGCCGGAACATCCCCGCCTCGACGGTGTGCCAGCCCAGCTCACCGGCGAGATCGAGCTCCCCCAGCTCGTCGAACGCCGTGACCGGGCCGAGCCACCGCTCGTCCGCACGCTCCTCGCCCGTCCCGGGCACGGCGTCCTCGGCCCGCGTCCCGAACCGCTGCTGCGCCCCCTGACGGCTGAGCCCCAGCTCCTGGCCCAGCACCGCCCAGCTCACCCCGTGGGCCCGCGCCGCCGTCACCGACTGCTGCAGCAGCGCGCTGCTCGCCTCGTGGGCGAGAGCGGCCCGCCGCACGAGACGCAGGTGGTCCGGCCCCTCCAGGGCGGCGTGCGGATCGTCCGGGCCCTCCTCGAGGATGAGGTGGCCGATCCGGGCCGCGAGGTCGCCGTCGGCGCCCAGGTCGTCGTCGGCCGTCGCGCGGGAGCCGGTCATCGCGGCTCGCGCCCGCCCGCGCCGGGCGCCTCGCCCGCCCCGTCGCGGCTGGGCAGCCAGTGGCGGTCGTCCTCCGTCTGGCCACGGCTGCGCCGGTGCCACAGGGCCGCGCCGACGAGGTAGGCACCGGCGACCATGAGCGCCACCGTGGCGCCCTGGAAGAAGCCGTGCACGAACCCGGACTCGACCACCCGGCTGAGCCAGAAGGTGACGACGCCGACGGCGATCGCCGTCGTGCCGGCCGTGAGGCGGACCGTGGACATCGCGGCGTCAGGTGAGGAGCGCATGTGTCAACGTTATGTTGACGCGTGCTCGTTGTCAACAGTTCATTGACAGGGGCGCGGTGCGGCCTCGACCGTCGTTTCAGGCTCCCCTGCGCCTCCTGCCAAGATGGGCGCATGCCGCTGCCTCCCGCCCGCACGCCGCTCGCCGAGCTCTCCCCCACCATCGCCCTGGGCGCCCTGGACGGGAGGTACCGCGGGGCGGTCGCTCCCCTCGTCGACCACCTGTCCGAGGCGGCGCTCAACCGCGCACGCCTGCACGTCGAGGTCGAGTGGCTGCTGCACCTCGTGCAGCACCAGGTGGTGCCGGGGGCGCCCGCCCTCTCCGGGGAGGAGCAGGAGGCCCTCCGGGCGCTGGTGGTCGACTTCGACGACGCCTCGATCGGCGAGCTCAGGGCCATCGAGGCCGAGACGGTGCACGACGTCAAGGCGGTCGAGTACTTCCTGCGTGATCGCCTCACCCAGCAGCTCGCCGGGTCGGGCGCCGGGGGCACCGAGCGCGCCGAGGCCCTGGGGCAGCTCATCCACTTCGCCTGCACGAGCGAGGACATCAACAACACGTCCTACGCCCTCATGGTGCAGGGCGCGGTCCAGGAGGTCTGGCTGCCGCGGGCGCGGGCCCTGGTCGGCCAGCTCGCCGCGATGGCCCGTGACCTCGCCGAGGTGCCGCTGCTGGCGCACACGCACGGCCAGCCGGCCACCCCGACGACGATGGGCAAGGAGCTGGCGGTGCTGGCGCACCGCCTGAGGCGACAGCTGGGCCGGGTCGAGGGGGCGGCATACCTGGGCAAGCTCAACGGGGCGACCGGCACCTACGGCGCGCACGTCGAGGCGGTCCCGGGGGCGGACTGGCAGCGGATCAGCCGGGACTTCGTCGAGCACCTGGGGCTGACGTGGAACCCGCTGACCACGCAGATCGAGAGCCACGACTGGCAGGCCGAGCTGTACGCCGACATCGCGCGGTTCAACCGGATCCTGCACAACCTGGCCACCGACGTGTGGACCTACATCTCGATGGGCTACTTCGCGCAGGTGCGCGGGCAGGGCACCGTCGGCTCGTCGACCATGCCGCACAAGGTCAACCCGATCCGCTTCGAGAACGCCGAGGCCAACCTCGAGGTGAGCAACGCCCTGCTCGACGTGCTCGCCTCGACCCTGGTGACCAGCCGGCTGCAGCGCGACCTCACGGACTCCTCGATGCAGCGCAACGCGGGCACCGCCCTCGGGCACAGCCTGCTGGCGCTGGACAACGTGAGCCGCGGGCTGGCCGGGCTGGACGCCGTGCCGGCGGCGATGGCCGCCGACCTCGACGCCAACTGGGAGGTGCTCGCCGAGCCGGTCCAGTCGGTGATGCGCGCGCTCGCCGCGCGGGGGGTTGCGGGGATGAGCAACCCCTACGAGCGGCTGAAGGAGCTCACGCGAGGGCGGCGGATCGGGCAGGCCGAGCTGGTCGAGTTCGTCCGCGGCCTCGGGCTGCCGCCCGAGGAGGAGGCGCGGTTGGTGGCGCTCACCCCGGCGACGTACGTCGGCCTGGCCCCCGAGCTGGTCGGGCACCTGGGGGACGCGTGATCCTCCTGCCCGCTGAGCGCCTGGGCGACGCGGAGGCGCACTTCGCCCAGGCGGGGTACGCCCTCACCACCGTCACCACCCCGCCCGCCGGAGGGTTGCGGGAGACCCAGGCGCAGCTGGCGCACGCGCTCCGGCTGCCGGAGCCGGCCTCGACTAACCTGGACGCCATGGCCGACACGCTGCGCGACCTGCGCGACCTGTGGGACGGCCAGGAGGTGGCGCTGCTGTGGCAGGAGGCCGGGGCGTTGGCGGCCCGTGACGGGCGGGCGTGGTGGATCCTGGCGGAGATCCTCGACGACGCCGACGCCCTGGCCGTGGTGGCCTTCGGAGCGGCGCGGACCTCCGGGCAGCCGTGACCCGGTCGCGGGTCGTCTCCGTCGCGGTCCTGGCGCTGCTCGCGGCCCTGGTGATATGGCTGGCGCTCGGCCGGGTCGGCGGGGAGGGGGAGCCACCGGCAGCGACGGGCGAGCCCTCGGCGGGGATGAGCGAGCCCTCGGCGGGGACGGGCGAGCCCTCGGCGTTGACGGACGAGCCGGCTGGCGAGGGCGCACCGGCCGGCGGTGCCCGCGGCACGGACACCCGCGCCTGGGACGACGTCGACGCCTGCGCCGACGCGGTGCTGCCGCCCGAGCTCGAGCCGGTGGTCGACGACATCGAGGACGGCGGGCCCTACGCATACCCCGACCGGGACGGCTCCACGTTCCGCAACCAGGAGGGCTTCCTGCCGCAGGAGGAGCGGGGGTACTACCGGGAGTTCACCGTCTCGACCCCGGGCCTGTCGCACCGCGGCGCGAAGCGGGTCGTCACCGGCGGCGACGAGGAAGACCCCGAGGTCTGGTACTACACCGACGACCACTACGAGAGCTTCTGCGAGTTCGCCCCGGCCGGATGAGGTCGCTCGCCCTTCCTGTGGTGGTTGGATGCGGGGATGACGCGCCGTGCGACGTGGTCGCGGTACAGGGAGTCCATCGGGGACCGGTCCGAGCTGTTCGCTGCCATCGCCGACCTCCGCCCGGTGGAGGAGGCGCTCTACCCGGGTAGCTACGTCGACCTGTCACCGTCCACCGCGATCGCCTCAGTCACCTACGTGGACACCGACGTCCGGGCGGCGAGGTTCTTCGCCGACACCGACCTGGTGGAGCAGGAGCTGGCGGGGCGGACGCGTCCCGGCGCGGGGACGCGGGTGCGCTTCCTCGCCGCCGACTACACCGGACCGCTCGACGTCCCGCAGCACGGCATGGACCTCCTCGTCTCGCTCTACGCCGGACCCGTGGCGCAGCAGACCCGCACCTACCTCCGTCCGGGCGGATGGTTGCTGGCCAACACCAGCCACGGCGATGCCAGCCTGGCCGCCCTCGATCCCGCGTGGACCCTCGTCGGGGTCGTCGACCACCGCGACGGCCACTACCGGCTGTCCACCGACCGGCTCGACGCGCACCTCGTGCCGAGGCGCCCCGAGCTGGCCGACCCCGACCGCATCCGCGCCACCGGCCGGGGGGTCGCGTACACGCGACAGGCGTTCGCCTACCTCTTCCAGCTGGGCTGACCCCGGTGTGCGCCTCCTCGACCACCCGCGCGCCGAGCCCGCCACGCGGCATACGCGAGCCCGACGGTGACCGGCGTCCAGACGCCCCGCTCGAGAGTGGATCGGGAGACGGCATTCGGGATGACGGCCACCGACATGAGTCCGACCACCGCGGTGAGCACACCGCGCCGCACCGGGGGTGGTGTCCGCTCGCTCGCGACGGTGATGGCTAGCCCGGCGTAGACCACCGATGCCCCGGCGCTCACCACTCTCAACCGCCTCGGCAGAACGCCCTCGTGCTGGCCGCCATAGCTCGCCCGGCCCCACGGCGCACCTGCTGCCAGGGCCAGCTGGAACGCTGCCACCCCACCCAGCCCCAGGGCGGTCATCGTCTGGTCTCGCGTGGACATCGGCTCCTCCTCTGGACGTCGTCCTCGACGAGCACGCCGGGCGCCGAGGACCGGGCCCCGGCCGGGCCGGCATCGCCTCCCTCGGGTCACCGTAGCGCCCTGCCCGCACCCCCGCCCTGCGCTCATGCCACACGAGGGCCGGCTCGGCTCGGTCTCCCAGACCCCCCGCATGACCCCCTGCCGGAGACGTCACAGTGAGTCACCCACAGAATCAGTCAGCCACTGAGTCTCGAACCGACTCAGTCCGCCGGTGAGTCGGCAGCCGCATCAGTGAGCGGCTGAGTCTCAGGGCAGATCACCGGCGAGCTGATTCGCTGGGCGACTCACTGTGACGTCTCCGCCGGGTCGTGGTGCGGAGAAGTCCCCAAAATGACGCGCATCCACGCCGGCTCCGGGCGGTGGTCAGCGACGGGTGACGTACCGGGTCATCAGGACGCCGCCGGGGAACGTCCTGGTCGCCACGAGGTCCAGGTTCACCCAGGTGTCCAGGGGCGGGAAGAAGCGTCTGCCCCCACCCACCAGGACCGGGGAGGTCACCAGCACGTACTCGTCGACGAGCCCGGCGCGCATGGCGGCCCCGGCCAGGGTGGCGCCGCCGATGTCCATCGGACCGCCCTCCTCGCGCTTCAACCGGTCGATCTCGGTCACCGCGTCGCTCGTGACGAGCCGGGCGTTCCAGTCGACCGGGCACGCCGTCGAGGAGAAGACGACCTTGGGCATCGCCCGCCAGCGGCGGGCGTACTCGCGGTGCGCCGGGGTGGCATCGGGGCTCTGGTCCGCGGTCGGCCAGTGCGCGCTCATGTCCTCCCACAACCGGCGCCCGTAGAGCGACAGCTCCGTCGCACCCACGCGGTCGGACCACCACTGGAACAACTCGTCGCTGGGCTCGCTCCAGCCGAGGTCGCCGTCCGGGGTGGCGACGTAGCCGTCCAGGCTCACATTCATGGCAAAGGTCAGGGTGCGCACGACGTCTCCCTCTCCTGCGGACAGCTCTTCACCACAACAGACCTGCCCGACCCGTCATTCTCATCGCCGGCCACCGACGCCACCCTCGCCACCGATGAGTCGCGCCGGGTGTCAGGGTCACAGGTGGGAGATCGTCAGCCCCCGGGCCCCGGGCCCGCAGGACCACCGGTCGGAGGGCCAGACCCGCCCACGAAGGAGCATCCATGCTGCAGCACGTCACCCGCGACGTCCTGGTCCACCAGAGCGACCTGCTCCGCAACAACACCGTGGTCGTGCGCGGCCCCGCCGGGGTGCTGCTCGTCGACCCCGGGGTCACCGCCACCGAGCTGCGCTGCCTCGCCCACGACCTCCGGGCCTCCGGTGGACCGGTGGTGGCCGGCTTCGCGACCCATCCCGACTGGGACCACGTCCTCTGGCACCCCGAGCTCGGTGACGCACCGCGGTTCGGCTCCGCCCGGTGCGCCGCGCTCCTCCGGCGGCTGCGCGCGGAGCCCGACTGGAAGACCCAGGTCCTCCAGCGGCTGCCGCCGGAGATCGTCGACGAGGTGCCGGTCGAGCCCTTCGGCCTCATCACCGGGCTGCCCGAGGACACCGCCGAGCTGCCGTGGGAGGGCCCTGCGGTCATGGTCGTCGAGCACCCGGCGCACTCCCCTGGTCACGCGGCGCTGGTCGTCGCCGGCAACCGCGTCCTCGTCGCAGGCGACATGCTGTCCGACGTGTTCGTCCCCATGCTGGACGAGGCCCGGGACGGCGGCGACCCCGTGGAGGACTACCTCGCAGGGCTGCGCGCGCTGGAGGCCGTCGCTGACGACGTCGACGTCGTCGTCCCCGGGCACGGGTCCGTCGCCCGGGGTCCCGAGGTGCGGGCCCGGATCGAGCTCGACCGCGCCTACGTGCACGCCCTGCGCGACGGGGTGGAGCCCGACGACCCGCGGATCGGCCCCGATGTCGCCGAGGGCTGGGAGTGGGTCCGCGACCTCCACGCCGCGCAGGCGCAGCGCGTCGCCCGCAGACGCGCGACCGACCGGCCCTGAGGTCAAGGACCGGGCGGTCGGCGGGCCGCCAGCCCGGTCAGCCGTTCCCGCAGCCCCAGGACGGTTCGCGCCACCTCGTCGGGGTCGACGAGGAAGTGCAGGTGACCGCCGGGCATCGCCCGGTGCGACCACCCCCGGCTCCGCGCGGCGGTGAGCTCGTCGGCATACGTCGACCCGAAGGCGAGGTATGCCTGCGGCCACGCCGTCCACCCGCTCGGCGGGGTCATCTCGGTGTCGAGGTAGGACAGCGGCAGCCGGGGACACTCCCGGTCGATCTCGGGGAACCGGTCGGCCGGGATCACCTGGGCGACGGCCTCGCGGGGCCACCAGCGGGTGCAGGGAGGCAGCAGGCCGTCGTCGTCCGCGAGCCCGGCGAGGTGCTCCCGGAAGCGCGCCGGGGCCAGCGGCGCCGGCCCGGACTCCGGCGGCAGGGCGGCATCCATGAAGACGACACCACCGGCGTCCCGGCCGACCGACCCCGCCGCCGCCCACGTGGCCGGCGCGAGGTAGCCCGCGTTGCTGTGGGCCAGCAGGGTCGTGCCGGGCTCCACCAGCCCGGCCCACTCGCGGACCAGGGCGTGCGGATCGAGCCCGGGGCCCCCGTCCACCGGCGCGATGTCGACCTCGGTCCCGGCCCGCTCCAGCGCGGAGGCCAGACCGGCGTAGGCCGACACCGGCAGCAGCGGGCTCGGCAGCAGGAGGACGGGGGCTCGCACAGCCTCGAACCTACGCCCGGCCGGCCGGCGGCGCCTGGGCCGGTGTCGACCACGTGGCCTACGGTCGACGGGGTCATGCCCGAAGAAATACCCTCAGGGGGTATACTGCTAGCATGGCTGTGAACGGATACACCGGGTCCAAGGAGGACTACCTCAAGCGGCTACGCCGCATCGAGGGCCAGGTCCGCGGCATCGCCCGCATGGTGGAGGACGACACCTACTGCATCGACGTGCTCACCCAGGTCAGCGCCGTCACCAAGGCCCTGCAGGCGGTGAGCCTCGGCCTGCTCGAGGACCACATCAGCCACTGCGTCGTCGACGCCGCCGCCGAGTCCGAGGCGGCCAAGGACGAGAAGGTCCGGGAGGCCTCCGCGGCCATCGCCCGGCTCGTCCGCAGCTGACCCAGCACCCACCCAGGCGCGCGACCTAGCGTGCCGCCCGCACCGCATACCGAGGAGAGCACCATGACCGACACCCCGCTCCAGAACCAGACCACCAAGGTCGTCGTCTCCGGCATGACCTGCGAGCACTGCGTCGCCTCCGTCACCGAGGAGCTGCAGGAGATCGACAACGTCCTCGAGGTCCGCGTCGAGGACCTCGTCAAGGGTGGCGAGACCGACGTCTTCGTCGTCTCCGACGGCCCGCTCGACCTCGGCGCCGCGCGGGCGGCGGTCGAGGAGGCCGGCTACACCGCCAGCGCCTGACCGTGCCCGACCCCCGCTCCAGGAGGAGCCGATGAGCACCACCGAGACCGCCACCCAGCACGTCGACCTCGCCATCAGCGGCATGACGTGCGCCTCCTGCTCGGCGCGCATCGAGCGCAAGCTGGGCAAGATGGAGGGCGTCGAGGCCAGCGTCAACCTCGCCACCGAGAAGGCCAGCGTGACCTTCCCCTCGGCCCTGTCGGTGGCCGACATCGTCGCCACCGTCGAGAAGACGGGGTATGGCGCCACGCCCCTGACCGACGACACGTCCGGACGCGGGCGCGGTCCGGCGATGACGCACGACGTCGTCGGCCAGGAGTCGTTGCGGCGGCGGACGGTCGTGGCCAGCGCGCTGGCCCTGGTCGTCGCGGTGCTGCACATGGTGCCGCCGGTGCGGGACGCGATGGGGGCCGCCGGGCACTGGCTGCAGCTGCTGCTGACCCTGCCGGTCTACCTCTGGGCGGCGTGGCCGTTCCACCGGGCAGCGGCGGTCAACGCCCGGCACGGTGCCTCGACGATGGACACCCTCGTCTCGGTCGGCACCACCGCGGCGATGGGCTGGTCGGTCGTCGCGCTGCTCACCGGCTTCACCCACGACCTGTACTTCGAGGTCGTGGCGGTGGTCACCGCGTTCCTGCTCATCGGGCGCTCCATCGAGGCGCACGCCAAGGCGCAGGGCCGCTCGGCGCTGACCTCGCTCATGGAGCTCGGCGCCAAGGACGTGGCGGTGCTGCGTCAGGACGCCGGCAAGGGCGGCGCCATGGCCACCACCGAGCACCGGGTGCCCGTCGAGGAGCTGGTCGTGGGTGACCGCTTCGTCGTCCGGCCGGGCGAGAAGGTCGCGACCGACGGCGTCATCCTCTCCGGGCGCTCGACCATCGACGCCTCCATGGTGACCGGGGAGTCCATGCCGGTCGAGGTCGGACCGGACGACCAGGTCACCGGCGCCACCGTCAACGGGCACGGCCGGCTCATCGTCCGCGCCAGCCGGGTCGGCGCGGAGACGACGCTGGCGCGGATCACCCAGCTGGTCGAGCAGGCACAGACCGGCAAGGCCCCCGTCCAGCGCCTGGCCGACCGCATCTCCGCGGTCTTCGTGCCGGCCGTGCTCCTCATCGCCGGGCTCACCCTGGTGCTGTGGCTCGCCACCGGCAACCCCTTCACCGAGGGTCTGGCCGCCGCCGTCGCGGTGCTCATCATCGCCTGCCCCTGCGCCCTCGGGCTGGCCACGCCGACGGCGCTGCTCACCGGCACCGGCCGCGGCGCCCAGCTCGGCATCCTCATCAAGGGCCCGCAGATCCTCGAGTCCACCCGGTCGGTCGACACCGTGGTGCTGGACAAGACCGGCACGCTGACCACCGGGCACCCGGTGCTGACCGACGTCGTCACCGCCGGGTCGCTGCCCGCCGACGCCGCGCTCAAGGCGGCCGCCAGCGTCGAGGCCGGCAGCGAGCACCCGGTGGCCCAGGCCGTCGTGGCCGGCGCCCGCGAGCGCGGGGTCCGCCTCGCCGAGGCCCACGACTTCGTCAACCTGCCCGGCGAGGGCGTGCGCGCCGACGTCAACGGCATGGTCGTCACCGTCGGCCGCCCGGGCCTCTTCGAGGTCGTCCCGGAGGTGCTGCACGAGGCGCTCGCCCGCGCCGAGGGCACGATCGTCCTCGTGGGCTGGGAGGGCACCGCCCGGGCCGCGATCACCGTCGCCGACACCCCGCGCGAGTCCAGCGCCGCCGCCGTGGAGCGGCTGCGCGGGCTGGGCCTCACGCCATACCTGCTGACCGGCGACAACGAGCGCACCGCCGCGGCGGTCGCGCAGCAGGTCGGCATCGACCCCGCCCACGTCACCGCCGACGTGCTGCCGCAGCACAAGTTCGACCACGTGCGGGCGCTGCAGGAGCAGGGCAAGGTCGTGGCGATGGTCGGCGACGGCGTCAACGACGCGGCCGCCCTGGCCCAGGCCGACCTCGGGATGGCGATGGGCTCGGGGACCGACGTCGCCGCCGAGTCCGCGGACATCGTGCTCATGCGCTCCGACGTCCAGACGGTGGCCGACGCGATCGGGCTGTCCCGGCGGACGCTGCAGGTGATCAAGCAGAACCTCGTGTGGGCGTTCGGCTACAACACCCTGGCGATCCCGCTCGCCGCCTTCGGCCTGCTGACACCGGTCATCGCCGGCGGGGCGATGGCGCTCAGCTCGGTGCTCGTCGTGCTCAACAGCCTGCGGCTGCGGGGGTACGCCCGCGGCTGAGCCGGTCGCCGGGTCGTCGACCCGGAGCCCTGCCGCGCGCTCAGAGGGTGACCGGCCCCTGGGGCGTCTCGAAGGAGACCTCGACGAGGCACGGGCAGTCGTCGTCCTCGAGGAAGCCGAACTCGATCTCGCTCTCGAACGACCCCTGGGGTTCCCCGGTCAGCCCGAGCCACTGGCGCACCTCGGGGAAGTCCCCGCCGATGGTGAGGCCGGTCAGCCGGGTCGCCGACTCCGCCAGCCGCGACGGGTGGTGCTCGGCCGCGGACTCCCAGCGCACGAAGAAGGGCCGGTTGCCGTGGTCGATGACGTTCTTGACGCCGATCTGCCGCCACCGCAGCTGCACGCCCTCGGGGGTGTGCCGGTGCCCCTCGACGGAGGGTCGGCCGAGCCGCTCCTCGACGGGGGCGAGGTCGTCGACCGCGACGACCCAGGCCATCCAGCCCCCGCCGGCGGCGGACCGGGCCCGCACCGCCTGGCCGAAGGGCGCCTTGTCGGAGGCCGGGTGGTCGAGCACCTCGACGACCTCGACGTAGCGCTCGTCGGCGAGCGGGAGGATGACGTTGCGGGTGCCGAAGCGCGGGTGCACCCCGCCGTCGTGCGGCCTGACCTCGAGCTGCGCCGCCAGGCGCTCCGCCGTGGCCCGGAGCCCTTCCGGGCCGGCCGCATAACTCACGTGGTCGATACGCATGGCGCTCATCGTGGCACACCCGTGTTTCGGGGAGATCATCGACCTCGGCCCCGCTGCCGGACCGCCTCGTAGACGACGATCGCCGCCGAGGTCGCGACGTTGAGGGAGTTGACCCGGCCCGCCATGGGGATGCGCACCCGGTGCGCCGCGCGCTCGAGGACCAGGTCGGTGAGACCGGTCTTCTCGGTGCCGACGGCGATCGCGACGGGCCCGCGGTAGTCCACCGAGGTGTGCAGCGCGTCGGTGTCGGGGGTGGTCGCGACGAGGGGTATGCCGTGCCCGTCCAGCCAGTCCAGGGTCGCCGCCGTCCCGTCCGCGGCGACGGGCACGGAGAAGACGGTGCCCTTGGAGGCCCGGACGGTGTTGGGGTTGCCCCAGTCGGTCACCGGGTCGGCCGCGACGACCGCGTCCACCCCGGCGGCGTCGGCGGTGCGCAGCACGGCCCCCAGGTTGCCCGGCTTCTCCACCCCCTCGCAGACGAGCACGAGCGCGTCCTCCGGGAGGCTCAGGTCTGCAGGCCGGCGCTGCGTCGTCGGCACCACTGCGAGCACCCCGTCCGGGCCCTCGCGGTAGGCCGCCTTCTCGAAGGCCGCGCGCGAGGCCTCCACGGTCTCCACCCCCAGCTCGCCGGCCCGGGCCAGCACGTCCCCGAGCACGCCGTCGGCCATGAGCTCGGGGCACAGCAGCAGCAGCTCGGGGACGACCCCGGCCTCCAGGGCCAGGCTCAGCTCCTCGTGCCCCTCCACGACGGTCCGCCGCTGCGCGTCCCGGGCCCGCCGTCGCCGCAGTCCCGCGACCGCCTTGATCCGCGGGTTGGCGGGCGAGGTGATGAGCACGCTCAGACCAGCTCGGCGAGGACCTCGTCGAGGGCGTCGGCCAGACCGTCCTCCTCGACCGCACCGGTGGTGCGGTCCGCGACCCGGAGCACCTCGTCGGGAGCCTGACCCATGGCATACCCCACGGCGGCCCAGTGCAGCATCTCCAGGTCGTTGCGCTGGTCGCCGACCGCCACCGTGCGGTGCGGCTGCACGCCGAGGCGGCGGCGCACGAGCTCCAGCGCGGACGCCTTGGACACGCCCTCGGGCGCGAGGTCGAGCCAGGCGCTGTAGCCCACGGCGTAGGACACCCCGTGCAGACCGATGCGTTCCACCAGCGCGGTGAAGTCGGCCGAGCTGAGCGTGGGCTCGCGGAAGGTCACCCGGGTCGCCGGGCGGGCGCTCAGCTCCTCGACCGGCACGACCCGCTCCTCGCCCCACAGCTCGCCGGGCGGGAAGGGGGTGCTCACCTTGAAGCCGACCCCGATCTCCTCCACCGCGACCAGCGCGGACGGCAGGTGGGTGTGCACCAGGGCGATGGCCGGGGCCGGGTCGAAGGTCACCATGTCGACGAGCTCGTAGCCCTCCGCCACCTCCGGCGCGGCGCTGATCGTCACCGCCCCGTTGGAGCACACCGCCGGCCGCCCGGCGGTGCTCAGCCCGAGCTGGTCCATCACCGGCAGCGTGGAGAGGACCGAGCGCCCGGTCGCGATCATCACCGTGACGTGCGGCAGGGCGTCCAGCGCGCGGACCGCCTCCCGCACCCGCGGCGCCAGGTAGCCGTCGTGGTGCACGATCGTGCCGTCCACGTCCAGGGCCACGAGCAGCGGCGACAGGGGGGCGGAGTCAGGGTCGAGATGCTCGGGGTCGCTCACCCCGCCAGCGTATCCGCCTTCCTCCGGGCGCCCCCGGTGGTGCCTGGCTCAGTCCTTCGACAGCGCCATCGCCCGGCGCCACGACAGGCTGCCGGAGGTGTGCAGCAGCGCCCGCTCGTAGAGCCGCGACCCCAGGGTGATGGTCAGGGCGCAGAACACCACGACGAGCACGAGGGCCAGGACCGGCTCCCACAGCTGGGTGTCGCCCTCGAGGATCCGCATCGGCATGACCAGCGTGGAGGCGACCGGGAGGAAGGAGAAGACCTGCCGGGCGGTGCCCTCGAGGTTGACGCCGGCGATGAAGAGGACGACCAGCACCATGGTCAGCGGCATCGTCGTCTGCTGCAGGTCCTCGGTGCGGGAGGCCAGCGCCCCGGCGGCCGCCCACACGCAGGCCAGGGCGAGGAAGCCGAGGAGGAAGAACGGGAGGTACCACGCGATCGCCCCGACGAGCCCGGGCAGCGCCACGTCCAGGTCGACGAAGGTCATCCCGACGAGGCTGACCGCGGCGATGAGCGCGAGCTGCCCGAAGGCGAGCACCGTGTTGCCGAGCACCTTGCCGAGCAGCAGCTGGCGGGTGGGGATCTTGGCCGCGAGGATCTCGATGATCCGCGACTGCTTCTCCTCCACCACGCTGTTGGCGATCTGCATGCCGAACATGATCGCGGCGAAGTAGAACAGCCCGGCGAAGGCGAAGCCCAGGACGTAGGCGATGACCGGTGGCATCCCGCCCTCCTCCTGCCCGACGTCCACGACGGCGACCTCCGACCCGGCGGTGAGCGCCTCGACGGTGGTGCCCGCCGAACGGGCGTTGTCGGCGAGGGCGTCGGCGCGGACCTGCTCGCTGAGCAGACCCTGCAGGGCTCCGAGGTCGGGGCCGTCGGACAGCAGCTCCCACGTGCCGTCGCCGGCCACGAGCGCCGCGTCCACGTCGCCCTCGAGGACGGCACTCTCGGCGGCGTCGCGGTCGGCCACCTCCACGGCGGTCGCGGACGCCTCCTCGTCCTCCGCGCGGAGGGTGTCGTCGACCTCCGCCACGACGGCGGCGCCGCGGTCGTCGGTCACGGCCACGTCGTAGTCGGGCGAGGAGGAGCCGAGGAGGCTGGGCACGACGAGCACGGCCAGCAGCAGCAGGATGGTGAGCCCGGTGCCGATGAGGAAGTTCTTGTCGGTCAGCTTGACCTGGATCTCGCGCGCGGCGACCAGGGTCCACGGGGCGCGGGTGCTCATGCGGCCACCTCTCGGTAGATCTCGGACAGGGTCGGGCGGACGCGGGCGAACTCGCGCACCCCGCCGCGGGCGACGGCGTCGGCCAGCAGCCGCTCCGCCGCCTGCTCGTCCTCCGGCTGGACCAGCGCGCTCGGGCCGTCGAGGTCGATGACCTGCACGCCCGCCGCGCCGCGCACCCAGCCGGTGTCGCCGACGGTCACCAGGCGGTAGCGCAGCGGGGCGCTGGCCCGCAGGTCCTCCGAGGTGCCCTGGGCGACGACCCGGCCCCCGTGCAGGACCACGATCGAGTCGCAGAGCCGGTCGACGAGGTCGAGCTGGTGGGAGGAGAAGAGGACCGGGGTGCCGGTCGCGGTGTGCTCGCGCAGCAGCGCGCTCATCTGGTCGACCGCCGCGGGGTCCAGGCCGCTGAACGGCTCGTCGAGCACCAGCATCTTGGGGTCGCCCAGCACCGAGGCGATGATCTGGGCCCGCTGCTGGTTGCCCAGCGAGAGGGTCTCGACCTTGCTGGTGAGCCGCTCGCCGAGGCCGAAGCGGGTGAGCAGCTCCTCGGAGCGTTCCCGCGCGCTGGACTGCGACATGCCGTGCAGCTGCCCGAGGTAGGTGAGCTGGGCCAGGACCGGCTGCTTGGGGTAGAGGCCACGCTCCTCCGGCATGTAGCCGAAGCGCACCCGGTCGGCCCGGGTGACCGGCTCGCCGTCCCACCGGACCTCACCGCCGCTCGGCGCCAGCACGCCCATGACCATCCGCATCGTCGTGGTCTTGCCGGCGCCGTTGCCGCCGACGAAGCCCACCATCCGACCGTCCGGGACGGTGAAGCTCACCTCGTCC
The DNA here is from genome assembly GCF_006337125.1 of Serinicoccus chungangensis. GTDB lineage: Bacteria > Actinomycetota > Actinomycetes > Actinomycetales > Dermatophilaceae > Ornithinicoccus > Ornithinicoccus chungangensis. The sequence continues at coordinate 247,737 of NZ_CP040887.1, read as the reverse complement.
ACGGCGCGGTGCTCGCCGTAGCTCCGGCTCAGTCCGTGCAGCTCGAGCACGTGTGTCCCCTCTCGTCGACCCGCGACCCGGGGGGACCGCGGCTGGTATGCCGTCACGCTAGTCCGGGCGGGGGCGGCGCGGCATCGGCCGCGCCGCCGATCCTCGGCTCCCCCTCAGGACGGAGACGCCTGGCCCGGCCGGACCAGACCGGCCTCGTAGGCGGCGATGACGGCCTGCACCCGGTCCCGGACGAGCAGCTTGGCCAGGACGTTCGAGACGTGGGTCTTCACGGTGGCCTCGCTGACGAAGGCCTCGGCGGCGATCTCGGCGTTGGAGAGCCCCCGCGCCATCATCCGCAGCACCTCGCGCTCGCGCTCGGTGAGTTGCGGCAGCGCGGTCTCCGGGTCACCCGCCGGTCCCGCACCGGCACCGGCCGGGCCGCCGGCCATCCGGCCGATGACCCGCATCGTGACCTCCGGCGCGAGCAGCGCGTGGCCCTCGGCGGCGGCCCGGACGGCGTCGACGAGGTCGTCCGCCTCGGCGTTCTTGAGCAGGAAGCCGCTCGCGCCGGCCTCCAGCGCGTCGAAGAGGTAGTCGTCGCGGTCGAAGGTGGTGAGGATGACGACCTTGACGTCGGGGTGCTCGGTGACGATGCGCCGGGTGGCCTCGATGCCGTCGAGCACCGGCATCTGGACGTCCATGAGGACGACGTCCGGTCGGTGCGCGGCCACGGCGGCCAGGGCCTCGCGGCCGTCGCCGGCCTGCCCGACCACCTCGACGTCGGGCTCGGTCGACAGGATCATCGAGAAGCCCTGCAGGAGCAGCGGCTGGTCGTCGACGAGCAGGACCCGCAGCGGGGGCGTGGTCACGAGGGCGTCCTCCTCAGGGAGTGGGTGGCACCGACCGCGGCGGTGCGGGCGGTCGGCCGGTGCCCGTCCAGCGGCAGCCAGACGCGGACCCGCCAGCCCGGCCCGCCGGAGCGCGGACCGGCCTCGACCCCGCCACCGAGGTAGGCCGCGCGCTCGCGCATCCCCTGCAGCCCGAGCCCGGTGCCGGACGTGCCGACGCGGGGGGACCCGTCGTCGACGACCTCGACCTCGACCGTCCCGGCGCCCTCGTCGACCCGCACGGTGGCGCGGGCGTGCCGGGCGGTGGAGTGGCGGCGGACGTTGGCCAGGGCCTCCTGCACGATGCGGTAGGCCGACAGCTGCAGCGGCGGGGGGACCCGGCCGGCCGCCCCCGGCGCCGACTCGACCACCTGGCCGGTGACCTCGCAGAGCGGCGTGGTGGCCTGCTCGACCAGCTGCGGCAGGGTGGCGAGCGTCGGCTGCGGCGCCCGGTCCGTGGTCTCCGGCGTCGGCTCGCCGCCCTCGTGCCCGGCGTCCTCGCGGCCGTCAGTGACCCGCAGCGTCCCCAGGAGGTCGCGCATCTGCGCCACCCCGTCGCGGGCCGCCCGCTCGATCGCGCTCAGCGAGTCGCGTGCGGCCTGCGGGTCGCGCTCCATCACCCGCCGGGCGGCGGCGGCCTGCACCCCCATGACGGACACGTGGTGGGCCACGACGTCGTGCAGCTCGCGGGCGATGCGCAGCCGCTCGGCCACGACCGCCTGGTCGGTGAGCCGCTCGGTCTGGGCGCGGATCGTGTCGGCCTGCTCCTCCACCTGGGCGTTGCGCATCGCCCCCCGCCAGGCCACCTGGCCCAGACCGATCGCGAAGCCGAAGAAGATCGTGTTGCCGAGGATCGAGAAGAGCACCACGGCGAGCACGGTGGGCAGCGGCCCCACCTGCTCGACGTCCGACTCCCCCAGGTTGCGGCGGATGTCCTCGATGCCCGAGCCGAGGGCATACGTCCAGGCGAAGAGCAGGACCAGCAGCACGAGCACCACGGCCACCGCACCGGCGAGCGCCCGCCGGTTCCGCGCCCAGGCCATCCCGGAGAAGATGAGCAGGAAGTAGGCCATCTGCGTGGTCAGCTGCGACATCGTCATGGGCATGACGAGCGACATGAGGATCATGTGGGTGCCCGCGGCCAGGGTGACGAAGACCGGGAGACGCCGCCGCACGACGATGAGGGCGCAGAGCGTGACGACCCCGGCGTACTGCCACACCGGTCCGTAGCGCTCGTCCTCCAGGAGCCCGAGCGAGCGGGTCAGCTCCTGCGAGATGGTGATCGTCACCAGCGCCACCAGGGCCCACCGCAGGTCGGCCCGCAGCTCGCCCGGTCCGGGGGCAGGGCGCTCCCAGCGCTCGTCGACGCCGAACCAGCTCTCGACCGCCCGGATCACGGCAGGGCCTGCCCGCGCTCGTGCTTCACCACGTGCCCCAGCCTAGGCAGACCCGCCGTGGCCCTGCCTCCGCCGCACGACGGAGATCGCGACCGGTCAGCGGGAGGCGGGGTTCGCCGCCCGGGGGGTGAGCGACGCCGTCCCCCCGAGGAAGGGGCGCAGGGCCTCGGGGACGAGGACGCTGCCGTCGGCCTGCTGGTGGTTCTCCAGCAGCGCGACGATCGGGCGGGTGCTCGTCGCGACCGTGCCGTTGAGCGTCGCCACGGCGCGGGTGCCCGAGCCGTGCGGGTCACGCTCGCGGGTGCCGAGGCGGCGCGCCTGGAAGGTCGTGCAGTTGGAGGTCGAGGTGAGCTCGCGGTAGCGCTCCTGCGTCGGCACCCACGCCTCGCAGTCGAACTTGCGGGCCGCCGGTCCGCCCAGGTCACCGGCCGCGACGTCGATGATGCGGTAGGGCAGCTCCAGCGCGTCCAGCAGGCGCCGCTCGATGCGCAGGAGGTTCTGGTGCTCGGCCTCGGCGTCCTCGACGCGGCAGTAGACGAACATCTCGGTCTTGGTGAACTGGTGCACCCGGAAGATGCCCTTGGTGTCCTTGCCGTAGGACCCGGCCTCGCGGCGGTAGCAGGTGGAGGTCGCGACGTACCGCAGCGGCCCCTCGCCCAGGTCGAGGATCTCGTCGGCGTGCAGCCCGGCGAGGGCGACCTCGGAGGTGCCGGTGAGGTAGAGGTCGTCGGCCTCCAGACGGTAGACCTCGTCGGCGTGGGCGTCGAGGAAGCCGGCGCCGGCCATGGTCTCGGGCCGCACGAGGTTGGGCACGATCGCCGGGACGAAGCCCTCCTCCTGCGCGATCTGCTGGGCCAGGCCCATGAGCGCCTGCTCGAGCCGGGCGCCGTCGCCGAGCAGGTAGTAGAAGCGGGCACCGGCGACCTTGGCCCCGCGGGCCATGTCGATGGCGCCGAGCCCCTCCCCGATCGCGAGGTGGTCGCGCGGCTCGAAGCCCTCGGCCGCGAAGTCGCGGGGGGTGCCGACCTCCTCGAGGGTGACGAAGTCGTCCTCGCCGCCGACCGGCACCCCGTCCATGACGACGTTGCCGATGCGGCGCATCGCCTCGTCGCGGGCGGTGGCGGCCTCGCCCGCCTCGGCGTCCAGCGCCTTGACGCGGGCGGCGAGGTCCTTCACCTCGGCGAGGAGGGCCTGCTTCTCCTCGCCACGGGCCTGGGCGACCTTCTTGCCGAACGCCTTCTGCTCGGCGCGGGCGGCCTCGAACTGCGCCAGCGCGCTGCGGTGCGCCTCGTCCGCGGACAGCACCTGGTCGACGACGGACGGGTCCTCGCCCCGGGCCTGCTGGCTGGTGCGGACGCGGTCGGGGTCGGAGCGCAGGTCGCGGAGGTCGATCATGCGGCCAGCCTACTGGCGGGTCTGTAGGGTCACGGCATGGATTCTCCTGGCCGGGCGGCCGTCATCGTCAACCCCACGAAGTTCTCCGACGTGGGTCGCGTGCGCCGGCGGGTGGAGGAGGTATGCCGACGGCACGGCTGGGAGGAGCCGCTCTGGCTCGAGACCACCGCCGAGGACCCGGGGCCGGGCCAGACCGCCCAGGCGCTGGAGGCGGGGGTGGACGTCGTCTGCCCGCTCGGGGGCGACGGGACGGTCCGGGCGGTGGGGGCCGCGATGGTCGACTCCGGGGTGCCGGTGGGCCTGCTGCCCGGGGGCACCGGCAACCTGCTCGCCCGCAACCTGGAGCTGCCGGTCGAGTCGCTGGACAAGGCCCTGACGATCGCCCTCACCGGCCGGACGGCCCCCATCGACACCTGCCGGCTCGAGCTCGTCCGGCCCACGACCTCCCAGCTGGAGGCGCGGCTGGAGGACGAGGAGGGCCAGCCCTCCACGAGCGTCGACATGGACGACGCCGTCGACGACCGCACCAGCCCGGAGGTGCGCGAGGAGCACCGCTTCCTCGTCATGGCGGGCCTCGGGTTCGACGCGGAGGTCATGGCCGCCGCGCCGGAGAAGCTCAAGGACCGCGTCGGGTGGCTGGCCTATCTCGTGACCGGGCTGCAGCACCTCAAGGGCCCCCAGTTCACCGTCGACCTGCGGATGCCGGGGAGCGGGCAGGTGCGCCGGCGGGTGCGCTCGGTCATGGTCGGCAACGTGGGCAGGCTGCAGGGCGGGATGGAGCTGCTGCCCGACGCGCTCGCCGACGACGGCACCATGGACGCGGTGCTGCTCTCCCCCGAGGGGATCGTCGGCTGGGTCGCGACCGTCGCCCAGCTCACCACCCGCCGCCGGATCGGGCACCGGCGGGTCGAGCACTTCCAGAGCCCCGAGGTGCGGGTCGTGTCGGACAAGCCGGTGGAGCTGGAGATCGACGGGGACACCATCGGCTCGGTGCTGGCCATCCGGGTGCAGGTGGACCCCGGGAGCCTGCTCGTGCGCCTGCCCGGGACCGAGGCCTGACCCTCCCCGCCGCGGATCGCGGATCGCGGATCGCGGATCGGGGGTCGGTGGTCAGGAGGTCGGGTGTCCTGGCCGGTGCGGGCGGCGCCCCTCCGCCAGCGGCTCCGGCTCCTTCGCACAGGACGCGCGCTAGGCACACACCGGACACGTCCTCGGCATACACCGGACGCGCGCTCGGCATACACCGAGTCACGGTGGGCGGTTCGGCGCGGCCCCACCACGTGTTTTGTGCCGCCCCACCACGTGTCCTGTGCGGCCCGACGGCGCGTCCTGTGCGGCCCCACCACGCGTCCTGTGCGGGAAAGGTCAGGTGTCCTGGCCGGTGCGGGCGGCGTCGAGCGCCTGCCGCTCCTCGGGGGTGAGGACGATCTCGGAGTCCCCGCCGACGATCCCCTTGGCGTAGGTGCGGCTCTCGCCACGGGCGTGGATCGAGCTGATGACCATGCCGTCACCGGTGTCGTCGACGACGGCGGCCGAGAAGCTCATCCGGCCCCCCATGTCGCCGAAGGCGTCGTAGCGCACCACCGCCACGTGCCGCAGCGCCTGCGCGAGGTCGCCGCGGACGCCCTCGAGCTCCTGCTCCAGCGCCTCGATCCGCTCGCGCTCCGGGGTCGTGGGCGCGCCGGCCTCGACGAGCTGGGTCAGCCGCCGGTCGACGACCCGCAGCCGTCGCCAGACGACAGCCGTGACCAGCAGCGCGAGCACGGCGATCGCGCCGGCGGTCCAGGCGAGCAGCTCGGGGTCCAGGCGTGCAGCGTCCACGCGCTCAGGGTATGCCGTCGCCCACCCCGGCACCGCGACACCACCACGGTGGGCCACCGGGCCGTGCGACCATGCAGCCGGGAGGTGAGACATGGGAGACGTCGGCCGGCCCGGGCGGGATGCGGCGCACGAGCCGCTCGCCACGGGACCGGGTGCTGCGCTGCGGGCCCACGCCGCGCCGCGCTCACCGCGTGCGGCGTGGGGGCTCGTGGGAGCCGTGCTCGTCTCCTGGCTCCTCGCCGCGGTCGCCGTGGTGGCGGGCCTCGCCCCCGCGCACGCCCCCGACACCCGGCCGCTGGCGACGGGGCCGGACCCGCAGGTGGTGCTGGTGGGCATACCGGGGCTCACCTGGGACCTCGTCGACGACGACACGCCGACGCTGCAGTCGCTGGCGCGGACCGGCCGCACCGCGGCGCTGGTCGCGCGCGGGCCCGACGAGGTGACCTGCGCCGCCGACGCCTGGCTGACCGTGGGCACCGGCACCCGGACCGACCGCGACGCCCTCGGCTGCGGCCCGGACGCGACGCCGCCGTGGGGCTCTCCCGGTGCGACCGAGCCCGACCTGCACGCCCTGACCGGGCCGGTCGAGGCGGCCGGGGGGTGCGTCGCGACGTACGGCCTGACCGCGACCCCTGACGCCACCGGCCGGCCGCAGCTGGACACCGGGTCCGCGGGGCTGCTCGCCGGCCCGGCCCTCGACCCGCGGTGCCGCGTCCACCTCGTCGCCGCCACCGCCGTCCTGGAGGGGGACCGCTCGGACGTGCTGGAGGCCACCGACGCGGCCCTCTCCGACCTCGTCGCGGGGCTCCCGGACGGCACCACGCTGGTGGTGAGCGGTATGGGGCAGACCGCCGGCCGCCCCGACGCGCAGGTGCTCGTGGTCCACGGGCCGACGGGAGGCTCGCCGGACCTCCCGCCCCCGGCGCAGCTCAGCTCGGGCTCGACCCGGCAGACCGGGCTCGTGCAGCTGGTCGACCTCACCCCGACCCTCCTCTCCCTCGCGGACGTGCCGCCCGGCCCGGACGGTGCGGCCCGGCCCGGTTCACCGGTCACCGCCGTCGCGGGGGCGACGACGGACCCCGCCCGGGCCGCCGCGGACCTGGCCGACGCGGTCAGCGACGCCAAGAGGCTGGCCCCGTGGACCCTCGGGGCCCTGGCGGTGGTGCTCCTCCCGCTGCTCGGGCTCGCCGGTCTGCTCGGCAGCCGTCGCCTGCTCGTCGGCACCACCGCGACCGTCATGGCGGTGCCCGCCGCCACCTTCCTGGCCGGCCTGGTGCCGTGGTGGCGGGCCGGGCAGCCCTGGCCGGCCCTCACGGCCACCGTCCTCGCCGTCGCCGCGCTGGTCGCCGCCCTGGCGGTCACCCTCGCCCACCGGGCCGGGCCGGCGACCGGACCGGGGCACCGCAGCCCGCTGCTCCTCCCGGCCCTCGTGGCCGCCGCGACCCTCGTGGTGCTCGGCGTCGACACCGTCTGGTCCTCCCGCCTGGGGCTGGTCGGCGTCCTGGGACTGCAGCCGGTGACCGCGGGGCGCTTCTACGGCCAGGGCAACGTCGGCTTCGGGATGCTGCTGGGCGCGCTGCTCGTCGTCCTCGCCGCCGCCCTCAGCTGGCTCCCGCGTCGCGGGGCGGCCCTCGCCGTCGCGCTCCTGGGCGGTGCGTCGCTGCTGCTCGGCGCGGCCCCCGGCGCGGGCGCCGACTTCGGCAGCGTCCCCGCCACGGCGGTCGTGACCGGCCTGCTGCTGCTCGCCGCGCTGGGGGTGGGACGGACCTGGCGTTCGCTGCTCCTGGTGGCCGGGGGGTCGGCGGTCGTGGCGCTGCTGGCGATGGTGCTCGACTGGCTGCGGGGGCCCGAGCGCCGCACGCACCTGGGCGCCTTCGTGCAGTCCGCGGTGGACGGCGAGGCCCTCGAGATCGTCGCCCGCAAGCTGGAGCAGAGCCTGGGCATCCTCGTGAGCTACCCGCTGTCCTGGCTGGCGGTCGCCGCGCTCCTGGCCGTGGCCTGGGTCGTGGTCCGACGACCCGGGTGGAGCGGCCCGCTGTGGCGCGAGCCAGGGGTGATGCCGGTGGCGTCGGCGTCCCTGGCGGGGATGACGCTCGCCTGGGCCCTCAACGACTCCGGCATCGCGGCGGTCGCCCTCTGCCTGACGATGCTCCTGACGGCAGGGATCCTGCTGCTGGCCCCCGAGGGGGAGGCGCCGGGGCGCTGAGCAGCCGCTCAGGCGTCAGGACGACGGCGCGAGCGCTCCTCGTAGGCCGCCTTCGCGCGGTCCAGCAGCGGGCGGCCGTGCCGCTGCACCTGCTCGGTGACCTGGCTGGCGGTCCGCCGGGCCAGCGGCACCCCGCGGTCCCGTGCGCTCTGCGCGAGCCGGGCTCCCTGCTCGCGGGCGATCCGGCTGCCCTCGAGACCGCCCTCGCGGACCTTGTCGGGCACCCCGGAGCGCTCGGCCAGGGCCAGGGAGACGTCGGCCAGCTGCCGGGCGCGGTGGGCCTGGGAGGCCAGGTCGTTGCCGGTGGCGCGGTGCCGCACCTCGCAGGGGATCTCCAGCACCCGTCGTCCCGAGCGGATGACGTCGATGGTCAGGCCGACCTCGACGCCCCACCCCCGCGCCAGGGGCATCGCGTCGAGCAGCGCCTCGCGGGTGAGGCAGCGCTGCCCGGAGAGCGGCTGCGTCGGCTCCCAGCCGGTGAGCCGCCGGATGCCGGAGGTCGCGGTCCGCACCACCAGGCCCAGCCCGGCCGCGCCGGGCTGGGGCGGCAGGACCGCGATGGTCATGTCGGCCTGCCCGATGAGCACGGGCGTGATGATCGGCCCCAGCTCGGCGGCCGACTCCTCGAGGTCGGCGTCGACGAAGAGCACGGGCGCACCGGGCCGCAGCTCCTGCGCCCGGGCCGCGCCGGTGGCCATGGCGGCGGCCTTGCCGCGGTTGCGCTCGTGCCGGACCACCTCGACCCGGCCGGACCACTCCGCGACGTGCGCCGTCTGGTCGGTCGAGCCGTCGTCGACGACGACGACCGCACCGACCAGCGGCAGCCGCTGCAGGGCGGCGAGGGTGACGCCGATGCGCGCCTCCTCGTCCTTGGCGGGCACGACGGCGACGACGAGCTCCTGCGGGACGCCCTGCACCGGCTGCGACGTGGTCATGGGATCAGCGCAGGGTGACCTGGCGGGAGACCAGGGCGTTCCGGGCCCGCCGCTCGGGCTCGGTGAGGGGCGCGTCCTGGTCGAGGGCGGCGGCATACCTCTCCTGGAGCGCGGCCAGCGCCTCGGCGTGGTCCTCGGCGCCGCTGTCGGCGGGCACCTCCAGCACCGGCACCAGCACCCCGCAGGCCCGGAAGGCGCCGATGAGGTCGGTGCCCTCGCCCAGCGTGTGCTCGTGGGCGGCCTGCAGCCGGGCCAGCGCCTGCAGCGCGGTGTCCTCGTCCTCGGCCAGGATCCACCGGATGTAGGACCGACCCGACATGTGGCACCAGAACGCCGTGGGCACCCCCTCGACGCGGGCCATGGGGACGGCCGTCTCGTTCATCTGCTCGAGGGCGGCCGTCATCTCCTCGCTGGCGTCCTCGCCGAGCCAGAAGCCGAAGTCGTCGTGCACCTCGACGTCCAGCCGCTGGCCGTCGGCCAGGACGTCCTGGAGCCGGGGGGTGTCGGTGGTCGCGGGGCGCACGGAGTTGACCGAGGTGCCCAGCTCGCTGGCGAGCGCGGTGAGGGCGGCGGCGACGACGTCGCGGGAGGCGTCGCCGCTGCTGGTGCGGGACTGCAGCGCGACGAGGACCTCACCGCCCTCGCGGTGGATCGCCGGCATCGCGGCGGGCAGGACGGTGACCAGGGTGACCTGGTGCTGGCCCGCGGGGACCTCGCGGCCGGCGGCCGTCGTGCCCTCGGGGACGGTCAGCGTGACGGGGGCCGAGGCGGCCGGGAGGATCTCCCGCATCGCCACCCACTCGCTCTCCCCCGCGAGACCCTCGAAGGGGCGGGAGACGAAGGGCGCCGGCCGTGCCGACCCCTGCGCCTGCGTGCCGCCCGCCTGCCGCTTCTTGCGTGATGCCTTGCCCATAGCGGGCGAGTCTACGTGCGTCGTGAGAGCCTGCCTGCATGCGCGACGACGCCTCCCTGACCTGGCAGCCGGCCGAGGGCCACGGCGCGGGGGTGGTGTATGCCGTCGACGGCCCGCTGGGGCGGGTGCGCCTCGACCGGCCGCGCGCGATCAACGCGCTGGACCGGCCCAGCATCGACTCGCTGCTGCACCAGCTGCGGGCCTGGGCCGACGACGACCGCGTCCGGGCGGTCGTCCTCGACGGCGCCGGGGAGCGCGGGCTGTGCGCGGGGGGCGACGTGCGCGCGCTGCGGGAGGCCGTCCTCGCCGGCCGGGAGCAGGAGGCGCTCGACTACTGGGAGGCGGAGTACGCCGTGGACGCCCTGGTCGCGTCCTACCCCAAGCCCTACGTCGCCTGGATGGACGGGATCGTCATGGGCGGCGGCGTCGGGATCTCGGCGCACGGGTCGGTGCGGCTGGTGACCGAACGGACCCAGCTGGCCATGCCCGAGGTGGTCATCGGCTTCTTCCCCGACGTGGCCGGGCTGCACCCGCTCTCCCGCGCCCCCGGCGAGACGGGCACCCACGTGGCGCTCACCGGCGCGCCCGTGGGCGGGGCGGACGCGCTGCTGCTCGGCATGGCCGACGCCGTCGTGCCGAGCAGCGCCCAGGAGCGGGTCCTCGCCGCGCTCCGGGAGGACCCGACCCGGGACGCCGGGGCGCTGGCCGCCCTGACCTCGGCCCACGACGAGACGGCGCCGTCGCAGGCGTCCTGGCTGGCCCAGCAGCGGTCCTGGATCGACGAGTGCTACCGCGGGGACGACGCCGCAGAGATCCTGCGGCGGCTGCGCGAGCACCCCGAGCCCGCGGCCCGGGAGGCGGCCGAGCTCGTCGGCTCCCGCTCCCCCCACTCGGTGGCGGTGACCCTGGAGGCCGTGCGCCGGGCGGAGTCGATGACCGTCGAGGAGGTCCTGGCCCAGGACCTGCGGCTGGGCCCGGTCTTCGCGGCCCACCCCGACTTCGCCGAGGGCGTCCGGGCCCAGCTCGTCGACAAGGACCGCCAGCCCCGCTGGCAGCACGCCTCGCTCGCCGACGTCACCCGGGCCGAGGTGCTGGCGGCCTTCGGCACCTGAGCCGACCCGGGACGCCGGCGCCGGACCGGACGGGCGCCACCCCGCGGCGGCGACGGCATACCCAGGCCCACCGGCTATCGTCGCGCTCGTGCCGATCCTGACCGACCTGGCCCTGCTGGCCGCGACCGCCTCCGGCGACGACTCACCGCTGCGCTGGGAGGACCTGGGGCTCTCCCCCGGCATCGACCTGGGGTTCTTCACGCTGCGCTACTACGCGCTGGCCTACCTCGTCGGCATCCTGCTCGGCTACTGGCACTTCGCCAGGATGGCCAAGGCGCCGGGCAGCCCCATCACGCCGCACCAGCTCGACGACCTCATGATCGGCGTGGTCTTCGGCATCATCATCGGCGGTCGGCTCGGCTACGCCACGTTCTACAACCCCTCGCTGTGGACGTCGTGGGAGATCCTGCAGCCGTGGAACGGCGGGATGAGCTTCCACGGCGGTCTCATCGGGGTCCTCGTGGCCATGGCGTGGTTCACCTGGCGCCACCACCTCAGCCCGCTGCGGGTCACCGACTACATCGCGGTCAACGTGCCCATCGGCATGATGCTCGGCCGCATCGCCAACTTCATCAACGGCGAGCTGTGGGGCCGGCCCAGCGACGTGCCGTGGGCCATGGTCTTCCCCGGTGCCGGTGAGCAGCCCCGGCACCCCAGCCAGCTCTACGAGGCGGCCCTGGAGGGCGCCCTGCTCGTCCTCGTCCTCTTCTGGCTCTTCTGGCGCACCCGCGCGCGCTGGCGGCCGGGCCTGCTGGCCGGCGTCTTCGCCATCGGCATCGGCCTGGCGCGCTTCGTCGTGGAGTTCTTCCGCGAGCCGGACGCCCAGCTGTCGGAGTTCGCCGCGGCCACGGGCCTCAACATGGGCCAGTGGTTGACAATCCCGCTCGTCGTGGCCGGGGTCGTCCTCGTCGTCCGGGCGCTGCGGCGGCCGGAGGTCGAGGTGACCGAGCCGGTCGAGGAGCCGGCCGGCTAGCCGACGTCCTCGCCGCGACGGGCCGCGAGCGCCCGGCGGGCCTCCGCGACCTCGTCCCAGGGCACCAGCTCGGTGCCGCGCTCCATGGTCTCCTCCGGGCCCTTGCCGGCCAGCACCACGGTGTCCTCCGGCGCGGCCTCCCGCACGGCATACCTGATCGCCTCGGTGCGGTCGCCGATCGAGACGTAGTTGTCGCGGCCGGCCTCGTGCGCCCCCCGCTCCATCTCCTCGAGGATCTCCTGCAGCGGGGTGGTGCGGTAGTCCTCCTCGGTGAGCACGACGTGGTCGGCGAGCTGGGTCGCGACGCGGCCCAGCGGGGCCCGCTTGGACGGGTCGCGCGGACCGCCGGCCGAGCCGAGCACGACCCACAGGCGGCCCCGGGTGGTCACCCGCACGGTCTCCAGCGCCTTCTCCAGGCTCGGCGGGGTGTGGGCGAAGTCGACGATGACCCGCGGGTCGTCGTCCGCACGCTCCACCATCTCCATCCGCCCGGCGACCCCGCCGAAGGTGGCCAGCCCGGCGACGAGCTCGGGCAGCGGCACACCCAGGGCCGCGACGCCGGCCATCGCGGCCAGCGCGTTGGCGACGTTGAAGCGGCCGATCATCGGCAGCCGCGCCGACGCCTCCCCCTGCGGCGTGTGCACGGTGAAGGTGATGGCCTCGGCGCCCTCGATGACGTCGGTGGCGCGCCAGTCGGCCGCGCTCCCCTCGGCGGAGTAGGTCGTCACGCCGTGCCCGTCCGCGGTCGCCATCGGCACGAGCTGCTCGACCCAGGGACGATCGTCGACGTTGAGCACGCTGTGCCGCGCCCGCTGCACGAGCCGGGCCTTGTCGGCGAAGTACTGCTCCATCGTGCCGTGGAAGTCCAGGTGCTCACCGGTGAGGTTGGTCCACACGGCGACGTCGTAGTCGACCCCGCGCACCCGGTCCAGCGCCAGGGCGTGGCTCGAGCTCTCGACCACCGCGTCGGTCGCGCCGGCGTCGACCATGTCGCGCAGGATCTGCTGCACCTGCGGGGCCTCGGGGGTGGTGAAGTGCGAGGGCGGCTGGAGGAGCACGCCGTCGGGGAGCTGGTAGCCGATCGTGGAGAGCAGGCCGCTGGCCCGCCCCGCCTCCCGCAGCAGGTGCAGCGCCAGGCAGGAGGTGGTGGTCTTGCCGTCGGTGCCGGTGACGCCGACGACCCGCAGCGCGTCGCTCGGGCGCCCGGCGAGGACGGTGGCCGCGTCGGCCAGCGCCGGCCGCACCGCCTCCACGCGCAGGTAGGGCACGGGGCAGGTCGCGCCGTCGGGCAGCCCCTCGCCGATGACCGCGACCGCGCCGTCGCGCACCGCCCGGTCGATGAAGGTGTGCCCGTCGAAGCGGGCTCCCCGGATGGCGACGAAGGCGTCCCCCGGCCGGATCCAGTCCGCCTGGTGGCTCACCCCGGTGACGTCCACGTCGTCGGCCTCAGGGCCCGGGACGACACGGGCCCCCAGGGTGGCGGCGAGGTCGCTCAGCTGCATGGCGACACCCTATGTCCGGAGCGGACCGCACCCGGCGAGCCCGGGCGGGCACACGCCGGGAGGGACGCCGGCCGCCCTCGCGAACAGGGATGGGGCGAGGACGGCCGGCGTCGGGACCGCGCAGGGGAACGCGGTCGTCAGCGGCCGAGGAGACGGGAGAGCAGGCCCCCGGCGGGCTGCGCGGCACTCTCGTGCCCGTCGCACCACTGCCCCGCCGGCACCCCGCGCCGCACCTGGTCGACGTGCTGGCCGCAGCCGGCCCAGGTGGTCCTGCCGCAGGTCCTGCAGGTGACTGCTCGGCACACGGGATGCTCCTCGGTCGGTCGTCGGACGCCGTCGCGGCGTCCTGACGACCACCTTAGATACCCCCGGGGGTATGCGTCAAGCGTGCACGAGCCACACCGGCTGGTAGGTCGAGAGGTAGACCGAGCCGTCGGCCGTGAGGCTCGGCGGGTAGCCGTTGAGGGCGTCGACGGTCCGGTCCACCGACAGGCCCTGCTCGCGCACCCACCACCCGGGGACGGTGCGCGGACCGGCGGTGAGGTTGTAGAGCTGCACCATGACCCCGACCGGGTGGCGGCGCACGACGACGAAGACCGCCGCGTCCGGGGCCGCGACGACCCGCGCCCCGACGCTGGCGTGCAGGTGGGGCAGGGACGCCCGGGCCCGGGCGAGGTGCTGCATACCCCGCAGCACGCGTCCGGGGGCGGACTCGGGCGTCGCCAGGGCGGCCGCGACCTCCTCCCGGTCCAGCCGGGGCCGGTGGACCCAGCGGTTGTCGGCGGCGTGCTCGGGGACCTGGTCCCAGTCGGCGTCGCCCAGGCTGGCGATCTCGTCGCCCGACCAGATGACCGGGATGCCGCCGAAGCCGTAGACCACGGCGTAGCCGAGCAGCAGCCGGGCCACCGCCTCGTCGACCGCGTGCTCGGCCTCCGCGGCGCCCTCCTCGTCGACCGCGCCGTCCACCAGCTCCAGCGCCCGCTCGAGCCCGCTCAGGCTCGCGGCCGACCCGGAGATGCGGCGGTCGCCGGTGGCCGGGTTGTGCTGGAAGACGAGCCCGGTCGCCCCGGAGCCCGGGAACTCCCCCGAGTAGTAGTCGGACAGGAAGGTGCGGTGGCCGTGGCCGTCGACCATGACCGAGCGAGCGTCGTCGTCGTCGATGGCCCAGCCGATGTCGTCGTGGCAGCGCAGGTAGGTGATCCACGCCGTGCTGGCCGGGACGGCGGGGAAGCGCCCGAGGGCGTGGGTGGCCAGCCGAGCGTCACCGCTGGCGAGCATCGACCAGATCTGCACCATGAGGCTGTTGTGGTAGGCGAGGTCGGAGACCTTGCCGTGGTGCTGCCCCTGACCGAGGTAGTGCACGACCTCGTTGGGGCCGACGATCGCCTCGGCCTTGAAGACCAGCGCCGGCGCGGTGATCCGGGCCAGCGCCCGCAGCGCCTGGGTGAGCTGGTGCACCTCGGGCTCGTTCTGGCACTGGGTGCCCAGGCGCTTCCAGAGGAAGGCGATCGCGTCCAGCCGCAGGATCTCCACGCCCTGGTTGGCGAGGAAGAGGATGACGTCGGCCAGCTCGGCGAAGACGTCGGGGTTGTCCCAGGCGAGGTCCCACTGGTAGTCGTTGAAGGTCGTCCAGACCCACCCCTCCAGCTCGTCGTCCCAGGTGAAGTTGCCGGGTGCGAAGTCCGGGAAGACCTCGAGCAGGGTCCGCTCGTAGGCGTCGGGCACCTCCCGGTCGGGGTAGACGTGGAAGTACCGGCGGTAGTGCTCGTCGCCCTCCCGCGCGGCCCGGGCCCAGGCGTGCTCGCGGGCGACGTGGTTGAGCACGAGGTCGAGGCAGACGCTGATGCCGCGCTCGCGCAGGCTGGCGGTGAGCGCCCGCAGGTCGTCCATCGACCCCAGGTCCGCGCGCACGGAGCGGTAGTCGGCGACGGCATACCCGCCGTCGTTGGGGGCCGGGCGCGGTTGCAGCAGGGGCATGAGGTGCAGGTAGCGCACCCCGAGCCCGGTGAGGTGGTCGGCCAGCCCGGCGAGCGCCGTGAGGGTGCCCTCGTCGGTGAGCCGCTCGGCGTAGCCCGCGTAGCCCACGACGTCCGGGCGCTGGAACCAGTCCGGCTCCAGGGAACGGCGCTGGTCCAGCAGGTGCAGCTCGTCGTCGCGGTCGCGGTATGCCGTCGCCGCCAGCTCCAGCACCCGCGCCGCCACCGCGGGCGGGTCGGGGTAGGGCGCGAGCCCGGCCACGAGGTCGTCCCACCAGCGCGCCACCCGCAGGGCGAAGGTCGTGCGGCGGTGCTCGGGCAGGGGGGCGAGGACCGCCTCGGTGCGGGCGCGGGCCTCCGCGGGAAGTGCCACGGGCCAGGGGAGTTCACGTGTCACGGGTCACATCCAATCATCGGACACGCCGAACGGGCGAGAGCTCCAGGTGGGATCTCTCGCCCGCTCGACGGTGAGGTTGGGGCGTGGACCGGGGTCAGCCCTTGACGGCGCCGCTCGTCATGCCGCGGACCAGGAAGTTCTGGAGCGCGAAGAAGACGATCATCGGCAGCACCATGGAGATGAAGGCACCGGCGGTCAGCAGCTCGGCGCCCTGGCCCTGGGTGCCCAGCAGCTGCTGGAGCTTGACGATCACCGTGGTGTTGTCGTTGCTGAGGAACAGCTTGGCGATGAGCAGGTCGTTCCACACCCAGAGGAACTGCAGGGTGGCGAAGGCCGCCATCGCCGGCATGGCCATCGGCGCCACGAGCTTCCAGAAGATCTGGAAGTTGGAGCAGCCGTCGATCCGCGCCGACTCCACCACGCTGTAGGGCAGCGAGGACATGTAGTTGCGCAGCACGTAGATGCACAGCGGCATGCCGAAGCCGGTGTGGAGCAGCCACACCGCGAGGTACTGCCCCGCGATGCCCAGGCCGTTGGGGCCGAAGAGGTTGAGCAACGGCTGGAACGCCACGTGGATCGGCACCACCATCACCGCCACGATGATGATGAACAGCGTCTCCTTGAACCGGAACTGCAGGAAGGTGAACGCGTAGGCGGCGAAGGCGGCGAACATGATCGGGATGATCGTCGCCGGGACCGCCACCACGATCCCGTTGAGGAAGGCGTTGCCCATGTCGGCCTGCTCGAAGACCTGGGTGTAGTTGTCGAAGGTCCACGAGGTGCCGAACGGGTTGAAGAACGCCGACCACCAGCCGCTGTTGAGCGCGTCGTCCCGGCTGCGGAAGCTGGTCACGAGCAGACCCAGGGTCGGCAGCGTCCACAGCAGGGACAGCAGCAACATCGTCACCATCGAGACGGGGCTGCGCTGGCGCCCGTCCTTGAGCCGTCCGGCGTTCATCGCATGGCCTCCTGCTTGCGGAAGTCCCTGACCTGGTAGATCAGGATGGGGATGATCGCGACGAGCAGGACGACGATGAGGGCCGTCGCCCGACCGGCGTCGCGGTTGGTGAACATCTCCCGGAAGAACATGTTGGCGATGACATCGGTGTTGTTGCGCCCGTTGGTGAGCACGTAGACGATGTCGAAGACCTTCATCACCAGGATGAGCACCGTGATGAAGACGGTGACGATGGTGCCCCAGATCTGCGGGATGATGACCTGCCAGAAGATCTGCCACTCGGACGCGCCGTCGATCCGGGCCGCCTCCAGGGTGTCCTCGGGGACGCCCTTGATCGCCGAGCTGAGCAGCACCATGGCGAAGCCCGTCTGCAGCCAGATGAGGATGACCATGAGCAGCAGGCTGTTGAGACGGGCGGTGTCGATGTCCAGCCAGCTCGCGGGGTCCTGGCCGAACCAGTTGACCCAGATGGCGTTGAGCGCCGCGGTCTGCGGCTCACCCGGAGGACGGTAACCGTAGACGGTCGTCAGCCAGATCGCCGAGGCGGCGACGAAGCTGATGGCCATCGGCATGAAGATGAAGCTCTTCGACCACTTCTCGCTGGCCGCCGACAGCTTGTCGGCCAGCACCGCGACGACGACGCCGAGCGACACGGTGACCGCCGGCACGATGGCGATCCACAGCAGGTTGTTGAACATCGCCGACCAGAAGTCGCCGCTGCGGAACAGGCTGGTGAAGTTGGCCCAGATCGGGTCGACGTAGGCCGTGGAGTTCCGGTTGGCGAAGCTGTAGTGGATCGTCTGCACCGTGGGGAACAGCAGCATGAGCCCGATGAGGGAGAACCCGGGCAGCAGGAAGGCGTAGGGCATGACCCCGTGCTCCAGCCGCCGCGGGAGCGCCTCGATCGCCATGTTGAGGAACCAGAAGAGGACGGCGGCGCCACCGACGCCGACGACCAGCCCCAGCACACCCATGAGGATCTTGCTGTCGAAGAACCACTGCGGGTACCACGCGAACGCGAGGAACAGGTTGCCGATGAGCCAGACCGAGACGGCGATGCCGAGGACGCCGATGACGAGCTTGGCCGGCTGCAGCCCGGCGTCGGAGGGTCCGACGTTTCCTGCCCCGCCGGGGCCCTCGTCCGAGGGTGCCTGGGGTACCTCCTCCCCGACGGGAGGGGTCGATGATGTCGTGCTCACTGGTCCTCGCCCTCCTCACTCGCGTCGGCCGACTCGGGCCAGCCTTCCTCGATGTCGTCAGCGACCTCCTGCGCGGTCTTCTCGCCGCTCTGGTACTCGACCATCCCGGTCCAGAACGAGCCCGAGCCCACCTCGCGGGGCATGACGTCGGAACCGTCGTAGCGGAAGACGTCCGCGGTGTAGCCGAACTCGGCGATCTGCCGGGTCACCTCGTCGGGGTAGAGGCTCGTGTCGAAGGTGGTGTGCGGGCTGAGCCACCCACCGGCCTCCGCCCACGGCCCGCCGAACTCGTCGGACGCCAGGAACTCCATCACCGCGGCGACGTCGGTGTCGTACGTGAACGCCGCTGCGAGGTCGCCGCCGCCGAGGATGGGCTGGCCGTCGAAGCCGTCCGCCGCGGGCGGGAAGACGAAGATGCCGACCTCCTCGTCGAGGTTCTCCTGGACGTCCTCGGGGAAGAACGTGGTGGCGAAGTTGCCCTGCCGCATGAGGTAGCAGCCGGGGTCGTCGTTGAAGGCGGGGTTCATCGCCTCGGCGAACGGGGTGTTGAGGATGCCCCGGGCGCCGCCGAGGACGTTGCCCTCCTCGTTGGCGAGCTCGCCGTAGGCCTCGATCGCCTCGACGACCCGCTCGTCGTTGAACGGGATGCGGTGGTAGATCCAGTCGTCGTAGACGTCCGGGCCGTGCAGGCGGAGCATGTACTCCTCCACCCAGTCGGTGCCGACCCACCCGGTCGCCTGGTCGGACTGCCACCCGATGCACCAGGGCGGGGTGTCGGCGTCGGTCTGGATCTGGTCGGCGACCTCCTCGAGCTCCTCCAGGTTGGCCGGCTCGGTGTTCCAGCCGCCCTCCTCGTAGGGACCCTTCGGGTACCAGACGATGGACTTCACCGCCATGCGCATCGGGGCGGCGTAGACGCGCCCGTCGAAGCGGACCGAGTCCAGGAAGCCGTTGACCAGGGTGCGGTCGATCTCGTCGTAGTCGAGCATCGCGTCGATCGGCACCAGCTCCCCGCGCTCGGCGAGGTCGAGCACACCACCGGGCTGCGGGAAGAGCCCGATGTCCGGGGCGTCGCCGGCGTCGACCCGGACCTGGATGGTGTTGGTGAAGTCCTGGTCGGACGCGTAGTCGATGGTGATGCCCGACTCCTGCTCGAACTCCTCGAGGGAGGCGTTGAACAGCTCCTCCTCGGCCCCACCGAAGGCGCCCAGGATGCTCACGCTCCCGTCGCCCTCCTCGGGCTCGGCTCCCACGGCTCCCACTCCACCCCCGGACCCGGCCTCAGGGTTCTGCAGACATCCCGTCAGGGTCAGCCCGAGCGCTGCTGCGAGCGCTGGGACCGCGGCACGTCGCCACCTCGTAGTCGCCACCATTGGCTCCTCTCTCCGTCAGCGCCCACGGCCACCGCCTCACGGAACAGGGATGCATCACATGAGCAACTCTCTCGGAACCTAGCGCAGTCCCGGCGTGCTATAGGCCCCCGAGAGGTCACGCTTTGGTCACGGAACGCAGGCACCAGCGCCCCCGACCCGCCCCCGCCGGACGCTACGTCGACCGCTCCAGCCGGCGCATCGCCGCGGCCACGTGCGGCCCCAGCTCGGAGGGCGTCACCTCCCGCCCGTCGAACCTCCAGCCGATGACCCGGTCGCGCACCGGCACCCCCCGGCAGCGGGTGCAGACGAGGACCCGGGTGGGTCGACGGTGCCGCTGCACGACGTGCCCGGCCGCGCACCGGCCCTGCCAGCGGCCCGGCACCACCGGACCGTCCGCCCCCACGGCGTAGCACCGCTCCCCGGTCGCCCCCAGCGAGCGGGCACGGGCACGCCATACCGCGTCGTGGCCGTGGCCGGGACCGACGAGCGCGTGCGCGACCTCGTGCAGGACGGTCTCGCGCACCTGGCCCTCGTCGTGCGCCACCGTGATGGCCCGGCTCAACGTGATCCGCCGGTCCGTCCAGTGGCACGCCCCGGCGCGGACCTTCGCCCGGTCGAAGCCGAACCCCCAGCCCGCCAGACCGTGCTGCCTCATCAACCCCCGGGCCAGCGCCCCCGCCTCGTCGAGTTCCACGCCTACCATCCTAGAAAGCCGCACCGACAGACCAGCGGCGTTATCGTCGTGGCTGTGAACCTTGAGAAAGTCGTGTTCGGCTTCTTCGTCCTGCTGGCGGCGACCCTGAACTTCGGGTACGTCCTCGGCGACATCGACAACCCTCGGCTGCACAACGTCTACGAGCTGTACGCCGCCGTCGTGGTCAACATCATCGCGACCATCCTGAAGTTCGGGGACCGCACCCAGATCGGCGCGGTCCACCTGGCCACCTCGCTGGTCGCCAGCATCCAGCTCATCGTCGCCGCGCTCGTGTGGATCTGGGCCCGGCACGTCGACCCGGGCGGGCTGACCGGTCAGCACATGAGCAGCGTGGTCTCCATCGCGGCCGGGGCGCTGCTCGCCAACATCGTGTCCATCGTCCTGCTCGTCGTGGAGACGGTCTCCTACCGCCGCCGCTGAGCGGCGCCGCCCACGATGGCCAACCTCCTCCAGCTCCTCGGCCGCGGCAAGCCGGCGCGGCCGCGCCCGGACTCGCTGCGCCGCTACCGCGTCGACGTGCCGATGGAGCTGCCGACGACCGACGCGGTCTTCCTCGTCCTGCGCCGCATGCGCACGCCGCTGGTCGTCATCGTCAGCGTCTTCGCGATCATGACCTTCGGGCTCAGCATGATGCCGGGCACCGAGGAGAACCCCGAGCGGCTGGCCGTCTTCGACAGCTTCTACGTCATCAGCTACACCGGCCTGACCATCGGCTACGGCGAGGTGCCGCACGAGTTCAGCTACGCCCAGCGGATGTGGGTCACGGCGACCATCTACGCCTGCGTCATCGCCTGGTCCTACAGCATCGGCGCCCTGCTGTCCCTGTCGCAGGAGCAGACCTTCCGCCAGGCCATCCGGCTGCAGCGCTTCGGGCGCAAGGTGCGCGGCATCCAGAACCCCTTCGTCCTCGTCGTCGGCTACGGCCAGGCCGGCGAGGCGGTGTGCCGGGCGCTGGAGGACCAGGGCCGCGACTTCGTCGTCCTCGACGAGGACCCGGAGCGGGTCCAGCAGCTCGCCCTCGACGGCTACTCCAGCGACCACCCCGGCTTCGCCGCCAGCGGGCGGGACCCGCGCATGCTCGGTCTCGCGGGTCTGGGGCACGACCACTGCGAGGCGGTGCTCGCCCTCACCGACAGCGACGAGACCAACCTGTCGGTCGTCATGTCGGTCAACCTGCTCCGGCCCGAGCTCATGGTCATCGCGCGCTGCAGCGACCGCGAGCACGCCCAGCAGATGCACGACTTCGCCGCGGACGTCATCATCAACCCCTTCGACCGCTACGGCGCCTACCTCGTCATGGCGCTGCGCCGTCCGGCCGGGTTCCGGCTGGCGTCCTGGCTCATGAGCAAGCGCGGCTCCAACCTGCCGCACCGTCTCTCGCACCTCACCGACGGCCAGTGGGTGGTCTGCGCCGACGGCACCTTCGGCTTCGAGGTGACCCGCGACCTCGAGAGCGCCGGGCTGGACGTCATCCTCGTCGACCCCGCGGACGGCCGCCCCGACGTCTCCGACGCGGTGGGGTTCATCGCCGGGGCCGAGTCCGACATCGTCAACATGGCCAACGCCGCGCACGCGCGGATCGAGAACGACCAGCTCTTCATCGCCGTGCGCCAGAACTCCGCGGTCAACGCTGCGCCCCTGCAGGCCTTCGACGCCGACTCGGTCTTCATCCCCACCGAGCTGCTCGCCAGAGAGGCGGTCGCCCGGATCACCTCGCCGAACTACTGGAGCTTCATCGACCACGTCCTGCACGAGGACGACGAGTGGGACCGCCGGGTCATGGACGAGATCGTCGCCGTGGTGGGGGACGAGACCCCGATCTCCACCCGCCTGGACCTCGACTTCACGAGCGCCCCGGCCGTGGTGCGGTGGCTCAACGAGCACGAGCTGACGCTCGGCGACCTGGTGCGCGACCCGGACGAGCGCGACGTGCGGCTGGCCGTCTACCCCGCGGTGCTGGTGCGCGCCGGACGCCGCGTCTTCACCCCGGGCATGGACGAGAAGCTCAAGGAGGGCGACACGCTGCTGCTGCTGGGCCGCGAGCTCGACCTGGCGGTGGTCCGCTCCACGGTCTTCCACGACTCGGCCGTCGAGTACGTCGCCACCGGCCGCGAGGTCGCCACGGCCTGGGTCTTCCGCCAGCTGCAGAAGGTCACCGGCCGGGAGAGGGCCACGGCCTCGCGCGGGCCCGTCCCCCCGCCCGACGAGGGCTGAGGCCAAGAGACGTCGAGACGTCGAGACGTCCCGAGGGTCAGCGGCTGCGGACCTCGACGATGTGCCCCACGACCTGGGGGACCCACGCGCGTTCGCGCCGCATCCAGCGGACGGCGACGAGGTTGGAGGGGACGACGACGAAGTCGCCCGCGGCGACCGCGAGGTCGGTGCCGAAGACGTCGGTGACCACCTCCCAGGCCAGGTCGGTGTGCCGGTGCAGGTGCTCCCCGACGGCGACGGCATACCGCTCCACGACCTCGTCGTGGTGCCCGTCGGCGCCCCGGGTCGCGAGCCAGGCGGCCAGCGCCCGGTCCAGCCCGGCGCTGATGGACGCCAGGTCGTCGACGTCCACGCCGTCCGCCGCCACCGCGGCCAGTCCGGCGTCGATCCGGGTCCGCTCCGCCTCGCCGATCTTGCGCGACTCGGGGGTGAGCGGCAGCTCGCCGACGGAGCCCTCGCCGGGGTCGGGCAGGGCCCGCACCCGGGGCTCGTCGTCGGTCGGCCGGGACCGGCCGAGCAGGTTCCGGACCTTGTCGAGCCCGGCCGACACACGGCCCGCACGATCGTTCATCCGGGAAGCGTAGCGCCCGGGCGTAGGATGCGCGGGGACCACGAGGATGCGGGGACACCGGTTCGATGCGCGCAGATATCCAGGCCCTCCGGGCGGTCGCCGTCGCGCTGGTGCTGCTGTGGCACGCGGGGCTCCCGGGGCTCACCGGAGGGTATGTCGGGGTCGACGTCTTCCTCGTCGTCTCGGGGTTCCTCATGACCCGGATCCTGCTGGCCGAGGTCACCGAGCGAGGTCGCCTCGACCTCCCCCGGTTCTGGCTCCGCCGGGCCCGGCGGCTGCTGCCGGCAGCGGCGGTGGCGCTCCTCGGAGTGGCGCTGCTCACCGTCACCCTGCTCCCCAGCACCCGGTGGCGGGACATCGCCGGCGACCTCGCGGCGAGCACGGTCTACGTCGTCAACTGGCGGCTGGCCGCCCGCTCCGTCGACTACCTGGCGGCGGACTCGGCCCCGTCACCGCTGCAGCACTTCTGGTCCCTCGCCGTGGAGGAGCAGTTCTACCTGGTATGGCCGGTGGTGCTCGCCCTCGCGGTGGCGGCGCCGGTCCGGCTCGGCCGGGGGTCGGCGACCGCCCGCGTGGCGACGGTCGCCGGCGTCGCCGGCGCGCTCTCGCTGGCCTGGTCCGCCTGGCTGTCGCAGGCCGACCCCGGCCGCGCCTACTTCGTCACGACCACCCGGGTCTGGGAGCTCGCGCTCGGCGCCGTCCTCGGCGCTCTCTGGCCCTGGTGGGCCGCCCGGCGTCCGGGTCCCTCGGCCGCGGCTGCGCTCGTGCTCCTGGGTCTGGGCGCCGTGCTCGCCTCGGCGGTCCTCCTCGACGCGACGACGGCGTTCCCCGGCACCGCGGCGCTGGCACCGACGCTGGGGACCGTGGCCGTGCTCCTCGGCGGACCGTTCGTCCGGGCCGGTGGCGTGGTCGACCGGGGTCTGGGCCTGCGACCGGCCCGGTGGCTCGGCGACGTGTCCTACTCGCTCTACCTCTGGCACTGGCCGCTGCTCGTCGCTGCCGGCGCCCTGCTCGGCGCCGAGACCCTCCCGTGGGGCGTCAACCTGCTCGTCCTCGCGCTCACGCTCCCGGTCGCCTGGCTGTCCTACCGCTTCGTCGAGACGCCGTTCCGTGGGCGGATCCCGCCCGCGCCGGTGCGGCAGACCTCCCGGGCACTCGGCCGTACCGTCACGGGGTATGCCGTCGCCGGCGCCGCGGGGGTCGGCGCCGTGCTCGTGGCGACGGCCACGACGACGCCGGGCGGGGTCCTGTCCACCGTCCCGGCCCAGGCGCAGCAGCTGCAGCCGGCGCCCGCCTCCGCCCGCGAGGACGTCTACACCCCCTTCTACGACGGGTGCGCGAACCTGGGCGGCGCAGGCTCGGCGACGGTCTGCGTGGACGGCGACGTCGAGAGCGACACCCGGGTGGTCCTGGTGGGCGACTCGCACGCGGTGATGTGGATGCCGGCGCTCGCGGAGGCCGGGAGGCAGCGAGGGTGGCGCGTGGAGCTGGTGGCGAGGACGTCGTGCCCCGCGGCGGACGTCGTCCCCATGGCCGGGTCGGACCCCCGCGAGGACTGCCGCTCCTGGCTGCACGAGGTCACGCGGTCGGTCGTCGCCGACCCCCCCGCCGCCGTCGTCACGGCCCAGGTGCCCATACCCCGGCTGTGGGTCGACGGGGAGGTGGTCCGCTCCGAGGACGGTCACGCGCTCATGGCCGGCGGCATGGCCCGCGCCTGGCAGGCGCTGGGCGCCTCGGGGGCACCCGTCGCGACGATCGCCCCCACGCCCCGCTTCGAGCAGGACCCGCCGGAGTGCGTCGCCGCGCACCTCGAGGACCTCACGGCGTGCGGGTGGCCGCTCGGGCCCTCGCAGGACCTGACCGCCCCACCGGTACGGCTGGCGCTGGAGCAGGCCCCGCAGGTGGGGCTGCTCGACCTCACCGAGGAGCTCTGCCCGGACGCCTGGTGCCCCGCGGTGGACGGCAGCACCCTGGTGTGGGCCGACGGCAACCACCTCAGCGGCACCCGGTCGCGGGAGCTCGCCGCCCCCCTCGGCGATGCCCTCGCCGAGGTCCTCGACCGGCGCGGGTGAGCGGCGACCCATTGGTCACGACAGGCCGCGCGCCCCTATGGTCGGGGTATGCCTGCACAGACCGAGTCCGTCTGGGACTACCCGCGACCTCCGGCGGTGGACACCTCCGGAGGGGAGCACGTCGTCATCCGGGTGGGCGGGCAGACGATCGCCGAGACCGTGGCGGCGATCCGGGTGCTGGAGACCTCGCACCCGCCGACCTACTACCTCCCGCTCGGGGCCTTCGTCACGGGGGTCCTGCAGCCGGCCCGCGACAACCGCCGCACGACCTGCGAGTTCAAGGGCTCGGCGACCTACTTCGACCTCGTCGCGGGCGACACCCGGTTGAGCCGGGCGGCCTGGACCTACCCGGACCCGACCCCGGCCTTCCGCGAGATCGCCGACTACGCGGCCGTCATGCCCAGCGCCATCGACGGGGCGAGCGACCCGGAGGACGGCTGCTACGTCGACGGCGAGCGGGTGCAGCCGCAGGAGGGCGGCTTCTACGGCGGGTGGATCACCTCCCGGGTGCGGGGCCCCTTCAAGGGCGCGCCGGGCACGCACGGCTGGTAGCCCGCACCGGGCTCGGCCGACCCGGTCGCGCCGCGGCGGGACGGGTGAGGCAGGGTGGATCCTCGCACGTGACGCGGCTGGGGGCCTCGATGCGCGCGGTTCGCGCCGTCCATGTCGGACGGCGACCATCCACCAAGGAGGAATGATCTGATGCGACGTGCCCTGACCATGGCCACCGTGATGAGCCTGGCGGTCCTCACCGCCGCCTGCTCGGCCGAGGACGAGGACGCGGGCACCACCCCTGAGAGCTCATCCCAGCAGGAGAGCACCCAGGAGCAGGACGACGCGCAGCAGTCGGAGGAGGGCATGGCGGTCGCGGACGACCCCGCCTGCCAGGGCTTCTTCGCCGGCCAGGGGACCCCGCTCAGCGAGCGCGCGGCCACCCAGCGCGACGTCGTGAGCTCCGGGGACGACCTCGACCCCGTCGGCTTCTCCGAGGTGACCCTGCTCTCCGGCCGTCTCATGACGCTGGCCGAGGAGGCAGAGGGGGACCACGCGGCCCTGCTGGAGCGCATCAACGCGCCCTTCGAGGAGGTCAACGACGCCGTCGTCGAGGAGGGGACCCGCACCGAGGACGTCATCGCGATCCCCGACGTCGACGTGTCCGACTCCGAGGCGGCCCAGTCCGAGCTCGAGGAGGCCTGCGCGGCCTGACCCCGGACCCCCGGGTATGCCGGTGGCCCGGACCCCACCCCGTCGCGCGAGCGAGGGGGTCGGGGTCCGGGCCACCGTGCGTCGCGTCAGCCGATCGACAGGGTCTGGCCCGCGATGATGAGGTCCGGGTCGTCCAGGTCGTTGGCCGCCGCCAGCGCGTGGACGTCGGTGCCGTGCTCGGCCGCGATCTGCGCCAGCGTGTCGCCGGGCTGGACGGTGTAGCTGCCCGCGGCGGTGTCGGCGCCGTGCGCCGGGACGAGCATGACGTCGCCGGTGAAGATCAGTGCGCCGCCGTGGGCGAGGTCGTTGATGCCGACCAGGTCCGCGACCGTGGTGCCGTGCTGGTGCGCGATCTTCGCGGTGGTCTCGCCGCCGGCGATGACGTGCTCGGCGAGCTCGGTCGCCGGCGCCTGCTGCGGGGCGGCCTCCTGGGCCGGCTGCTGCGGGGCGGCCTCCTGGGCCGGCTGCGGCTGCGCGGGCTCGGGCTGCGCCGGCTGCTGGGGCTCGGCCGGGGCCGGCTCCGCGGGCTGCGCGGGCTCGGACGGCGCGGGCTCGGCCGGGGCGGGACCGCCCGCGGTCAGGCCGGCCTCCACGCTGCACACCGGCCAGGCACCGGGGCCCTGGCCCGCCAGGACGTTCTCGGCGATGGCGATCTGCTGCTCCCGCGAGGCGAGGTCGGCGCGCTGCGCGTACTGCGTGCCGCCGAAGCCCTCCCAGGTGCTCTGGGCGAACTGCAGCCCGCCGTAGTAGCCGTTGCCGGTGTTGATGCTCCAGTTGCCGCCGGACTCGCACTGGGCGACGGCGTCCCAGGTCTCGCCGCTGGCGGCCTGGGCAGACCCGGCGGACACGACGCCGGTCAGGGCGGTGAGGCCGGTCGCGAGGGCGAGCGCCCCGAGACGGGGCTTGCGGATGGCACGGTGCTTCATGGTGGAACCTCAGGGGGGTCGAGTACAGGGAAGCGGCCGCAGGCTCCCCCACGACCGTCTCCACCGTGACGGCGAAGTCTGGACGTGGCGCCCACCTCGCGGTCAGACTCCGGTCAGGAACCGGCGGAGCACCCCGCTGACCAGCGTCGACGGGTCAGCACGTGAGACTGCTCACGTCCCCGTGCCCCTGGCGTCGAGGACGTCCAGGTCGCGCGTCGCGAACCGCAGGTGCTCCCACTCCTCCTCGAGGATCGTCCGCAGGCAGGAGAGCGTCGACTCGCGGTATGCCGGCGCCCACGGGTTGTTCCGCGGCACCTCGAGGTCACCCGCCGTGACGGTGGCGAGGTGGTCGCGGACCATTGCCACCCGCTCGGCGCGGACCTGCAGCACCCGCTCCCAGCTCGGGTCGGTCTCGTGGAAGACCGCGGGGTCGTGCCCGTCCAGGGCGTACTCGTCGTTCGGCTGACCCAGGGCGTGGTAGGGGTCGGGCAGGTCGAGCACCGCCCTGCCCAGCCAGGTGTCGGTCGCCATGACGAGGTGGCGCAGCGTCTGCGCGAAGCTCCACTCCCCGGCGACGGAGATGTCGACGGTCCCGGGCTGCATACCCTCGGCGCGCGAGACGGCTGCCGCCCAGGCGACCTCCAGTGCGGCCCACGCCTCCCGCAGCCCCTCCGGGTCCCGGGCCCGGCGCAGCGCCCGGCCGGGGAAGCGCCGGTCGAGCTCGGCGTCGACGAGGGGCGCGACGTCCACCCCGTTCACCTGCAGCGTCCCGTCGCCCTCCAGCAGCCACGGCGCGTCGATCTCGGCCCCGTCCACGTCGACGCCGCGCAGGACGGCACCGGTCAGCGAGCACCCCACGAAGCGCGCGCCGCTCAGGTCCTCCCCCCGGAACTCGCGCGGGGCGGGCGGCTCCTCCGGCGCCGGGGTCGCCCCGCGGTCCTCCTCGTCCCTCCGCTGGCCGCGGCCTCCACCGTCGACCGCGGGCAGGTGCCGCCAGACCCCCTCGGAGACGACCGTGACCTCCCCGTCGACCACCTGGACGGCGCTCTGGTCGTCGAGCGCGTAGGCGGGCACCCCCAGCGGTGCCAGCCACCGGTCCGCGCCCTCCAGGGGGTTCATCCCGACGTGCGGGTAGATCGAGAAGTCCACGACACCGAGCGTCTCGTCGCTCCAGCCCTCGGGGCGCCAGGTGACGAACGGCTCACCGATCCGGGGGGTCAGCACCATGCTGCCGGCGCTCAGCCCGACCCACACGGTGTCCGTCAGCGCCGGCAGCAGGTCGGCGAGCCCGGACTCGCGCATCCAGTGGGCGAGGTAGGTCGCGTCGCCGCCGTCGACCAGCAGCGCGTCCGCCTGCTCGACCCAGGGCACCCAGCGCTCGCGGGGCACGCTGGGCAGCGCGGTGAGCTCGAGGACGCCGAGGGAGGCCCAGCCCAGGCCGCACATCGCGCCCGACGCACCGGTGAGGAAGCGCCAGGCGTTCCCGGGGTCGCACATCGTGTGGCCGTAGGTCGCGGTCGGGATGGCCAGGGCCGTCGACGCGGCGACGGGCTTGCCCAGGAGCGAGACGAGGGCCTGCTCGATGCTGGGGTTGGTGACCCCGCCCGAGGTGAGCAGGAGCTTCATACCGGTCCCTTCGCCGTGCCGCCCGAGGATGCCGCTCGGCGCCGGTCGGTCCGACCGACGGCGCGCGGCGGCATGAGGAAGAGTAGACCCGTCCGCGCCGACCGCGCAGCGACCCGGAGGAGGCGAGGCGCATGATCCTGCAGGAGACGTCCACGCTGGCCAACGGGGTCAGCATCCCCCGGCTCGGGCTCGGCACCTGGTTCATCGACGACACGCACGTCGTGCAGACCGTCGGCGAGGCGCTGCGCCTGGGCTACCGGCACGTCGACACGGCCCCGGCCTACCGCAACGAGCGGGGGGTGGGTCGGGCGGTGCGCGCCAGCGGCGTGCCGCGGGAGGAGGTCTTCGTCACGACCAAGGTCGACGCCGGCGCGAAGAGCCACGACGCGGCCGCCGCCGGGATCGACGCGTCCTTGCGCCGGACCGGGCTGGACCACCTGGACCTCGTCCTCGTCCACAGCCCCCGTCCCTGGCGCAGGTTCCACGGCCCGGAGCGCTACCTCGAGGAGAACCGGGAGGTCTGGCGGGCGCTGGAGGAGGCGCTGGCGGCCGGGAAGGTGCGGGCCATCGGCCTGTCGAACTTCGACGTCGACGACGTCGAGAACGTCCTCGACGGCTGCACCGTCGCTCCGATGGTCAACCAGGTGCTGGCGCACATCCGCAACACCCCGCACGAGCTCATCCGGCACTGCCAGGACCGCGGCATCCTCGTCGAGGCCTACTCCCCGGTCGCGCACGGCGAGCTGCTCGGGGACGAGGAGGTCGCGCGGGTGGCGCAGCGGTATGCCGTGAGCGTGCCGCAGCTGTCCCTCCGCTACTGCCTGCAGCTCGGGCTGGTGCCGCTGCCGAAGTCCGCCGACCCCGCGCACCTGCGCGCCAACACCGAGGTCGACTTCACCATCACCGAGGAGGACATGGACCTGCTGCGCGGCGTCGAGCCGATCGCGGACTACGGCGACCACCGCGCGATGACCATCTACGGAGGCCAGCGCGACCTGAGCTCGCTGCTGGCCCTCGCCCGCAGCCGGGTCCGGCGGCGCCGGTGAGGTCTCGCGGGACCGATGAGGATGCCGCGTGGGACCCGTCGGTAGGTCAGGGGCCGCCGACCGGGTGGCTGCAGCAGGAAGGGAGCACCGATGACGAGGACCCGGGTCCACAACTTCTCCATCTCGCTGGACGGCTTCGCCACCGGCGAGCCGCAGTCCGCGGAGGCGCCCTTCGGGCACGCCGGCCAGCGGCTGCACGAGTGGATGATCGCGACGCGCTTCGGCGCGTCCGTCGTGTCCGGTGACGGGTCGGGCGGCTCCACCGGCGTCGACCACGCCCTCGCCGAGCAGCACTCGGTGGACATCGGTGCCGAGATCATGGGGGCGCACAAGTTCGGCCCGCCCGGGTGGCAGGACGACCCCGACTGGCGCGGGTGGTGGGGGCCGGAGCCGCCGTTCCGCACCCCGACCTTCGTGCTGACGCACCGTCCCCGGCCCCCGGTCGAGATGGCGGGCGGCACGACCTTCCACTTCCTGGAGGCCTCGCCCCGGGAGGCGCTGACGGTGGCCCAGGAGGCCGCGGACGGGCTGGACGTCCGCATCGGCGGTGGGCCGACCGTCCTGCGGGACTTCCTCGCCGCAGGGCTCGTCGACCACCTGCACCTCGTCCAGGTCCCTCTCGTGCTGGGCCGGGGCGTGCGCCTGTGGGACGGGCTCGAGGGGGTCGAGGCGGGCTACGACGTCGAGGCCGTCTCCTCGCGCCGCGGCGTCACGCACCTGATCTTCACCCGCGCCCCCGGGGGGTCCGTGGCGTGACCGGCCGACCACCGCTCCCGCAGGTGCGTCTGCGGGCCCTGAGACCTCACCAGGCCCCGGGCCCGCGTGCCTGACCGTGGCAGCAGGTCCGGCGACACGCCCGTCCGGCGCGGCTCAGGTGCGCACGTGCGCACCTGAGCCGATCTGCGTCGGCGTGTCGGCGGCACCGGCCGATCCCTCAGGTGTTCTCGCGCAGGTAGCGGCCGAAGTGCGGCACCGTGAAGGCGATGCGCCCGCGCTCCCCGGAGTAGATGAGGCCCTTCTTGAGCAGCGCGTCCCGCGCCGGTGACAGCGACTGCGGCTTGCGGCCCAGGTGGCTGGCGATGTCGGCGGTCGCGACCGACTCGATCTCGTCGATCTCCTCGCCCGTCTCCACCCGCTGCGCGGCGAGGTCGGCCATCGCCCGCAGGTACTCCCGCTCCCCCGGGGTGGCCCGCTCGTAGCGGCTGCCGAAGAAGCCGACCGCGAGCTCGGCCTCGGCCTCCGGCCCGGCCACCCGCACGTCCTCGGCGGTGATCGGCGACTCCGGCGCGAGGTCCCACACCTCCTTGCCGTAGGCCTGCAGGAAGTAGGGGTACCCACCGGTGGCGGCATACATCGCCGACAGCGCCTCCGGCGACCAGGTGGCGTCCTCGTCCTCCGCAGGCAGCTGCAGCGCCCGCTCGGCCTGCTCCCGCGAGAGCCGGTCGATGCGGGTGTAGCGGAAGAGCCGCTCGGAGTAGGACTTGCTCGCCGACAGCACCGCGGGCAGGTGGGGCAGCCCGGCGCCCACGACGATCACCGGCAGCGCGGACTGGCTCAGCTCGTGGCAGGCGGCGCAGATGGCCGACACGTCGTCGGGCTGCAGGTCCTGCATCTCGTCGATGAAGACGCCCACGCCCTTGCCGACGTCCGCCGCCAGCCCGCCGACGTCGGAGAGCAGCTCGACGAGGTCGATCTCGATGTCGCCGGAGTCGGCGCGCCCGGTGACCGCGGCGACGTCGATACCGGGGTTCCACCGGTCCCGCAGCTTGGCGCCGGGCTGGTCCTTCTGCGCGAACGCCTTGATGACGCCCAGCACGTGGTCCACCTCGTCCCCCTGCGGGTGCCCGAGCTCGCGCACCGCCACGTGCAGCGCCGCGGCCATGGGGCGCCGCATCCCCTGCTCGGGGCGCGCCTCGTACTTGCCGGTCCCCCAGCGGGAGCGCACGGCGGCGCCGCGCAGCGCGTTGAGGAGCACGGTCTTGCCGACACCGCGCAGCCCGGTGAGCACCATGGAGCGCTCGGGGCGGCCGCGCTGGATGCGCTCGAGCACCACCCGGAAGCGGTCGAGCTGCTCGTCCCGGCCGGCGAGCTCGGGGGGCCGCTGGCCGGCACCGGGGGCGTAGGGGTTTCGGATCGGATCCACGATGGCACCGTATGCGGTTCTCTAGCAGATCTGTCAGAGACACGCAGACGAGGTCATCGTCGGTCGGACGAGCTCACCCGTCGTCGCCGTCCGCCGTCCTCGCCGTCCGCGGCTCGGGTCCGGCCGGCTCCGGGCCCCGGGCCCCGGGCAGACAGCAGGGGCCGGGGCGCGCCTCGCGCTCCCCGGCCCCTGCCGACGGATGACCTCAGATGCGGTCCGACTCGCCGGTGGCGGCGGCCAGGTTGTTGTGCTGCGTCTTGATGTCTTCCTTGGCCTCGTTGAGCGCGTCGACCAGCTTGGGGGTCAGCGTCGGCCGGAACGTCTGCCAGGCGTCCTTGAACTTCTCCGAGTTGGCGCCCGTCCAGACGGTGCTGTTGAGCGACTTGTCGATGTCCTCGGACACCCGCTGGATGTCCAGGGCGGAGGTGTCGAGCGTCTTGTGCAGGTCTCGCAGAGTCGCGAGTTCACCACCAACGGCCATGATTGGTACTCCCCTTCCGAGGGTTCGTGGAAATGGTCCCGACCGCACCCCCCACATGCACCCTCGGCGGTGCGATCTGATCTCACACTAGGCAGCGCGGGGGGGCGGTGTCCAGCCGATCCCCGTCCTCTTCGAGCCAATCGGCCATATTGGCAGCATCATGCCGATGGGGTCGGACGGGGGCGGTGGAGCAGGGCCGGGGCGTGCGACCCGGTCTCACCCGGGCCAGACGACCTGGACCCGCTCCGCCTGGCCCGCCACGACGAGGTAGCCGCCACCCGGGGGCAACGACTGCCCGTAGGCGGACCGGTTGAGCCGGGCCCCGAAGAGGTCGGCGTCGGCGCTGGACTGCGGGTTGAGCAGGACACCGGTGCCGGCCTTCTTGAGCACCGCGGAGGGGCCCCGGTAGTGGCTCTGCATGTCGGAGGCCGTGCCTGCCCCCACGAGCATGCTGTCGGAGTCGCGCATCTGCTCGACGGCCTTGACGAGGGCCTCGGCCAGCCACCCGTCCGAGCCGACCAGCTCGGTGTCGTCGACGAGCACGACCAGGGGGTCCGCCCCCGCCACCAGGGTGGCCAGCTGCTCGGTGACCTCGCCCTGGTCGCTGCCCAGGTCCCAGGGGCCGTGCACCCCGGGCGATCCGGCGAGGTCACGCAGCGGGCTCTTGCGCGGCGTCACCAGGGCCACCTGGCACCCTGCGCGCAGGGCCTCGTCGGCGAGCTGGCGCAGCACCGTGGAGCGGCCGCTGCGGCGCGGGCCGGTGACGAGCACGGCAGGACCGTGCTCGGCCGCGTCGAGGTGCCGCAGACCCAGGGTGTCGCCTCCCACCGCGACGGCCAGCGCGGTCTCGGGGACGTCGAGCCCCTGCGCGCGCTCCTCCTCGCGCAGCCGGTGGGCCTCCGCTGCGGTGAACCGGACCGGCAGCAGGTCGACGTGGAACGGCCGGCGGGCACGCGGCAGGTCGTGGTAGCGCTGTGCGGACGCCTTGCCGAGCGCCTGGAGCGCGCGCACCTGCGCGGTCCCGGCCGGGTCGTCGGCCAGCAGCGCGACCTGCGTCTCCCGGAGCCCGTCGGCACGGAAGCCCCGCCCCTCGGGCATGCGCTCGGGCACCTTCTTGGCGGACATCCCGATGGTCGCGAAGTCGCTGGGGTCGGTCATGCGCAGCATGATCTTGTCGTCCAGCAGCGTGCCCATGCGACCCATGACCACGGAGCGGTCACCGGTCATGACGACCCGCACCCCGACGGCAGCACCCTCCTGCAGGATCTGCTGGAAGGCCGCCACCAGCCGGCCCCCGTCGAGCGAGTCGTAGACCTGGAAGAAGCCCTCCCAGCGGTCGAAGAGGACGAGCACGTAGGGCAGGCGCTCCTCCTGCGGCACGGCCGCCCGCTGCTCGGCGACATCGGCGTAACCGGCCTGCGCCAGCAGCTGCTGCCGCTCGCTGATGAGCGCGCGCAGGCGGCCGACCAGCCGCTCCATGCGGTCGGTCTGGTCACGCAGGACGACGGCTCCCACGTGCGGGAGGGCCTGCAGGGGCAGCAGGGCGTTGTTGCCGCAGTCGACGCCGTAGACGTGCACGTCCTCGGGCGACAGGTCCCGGGCGACGGCGCCGGCGAGCACCCGCAGCACGCTCGAGCGGCCGGTGCGCGCGGCCCCGACGATCGCCAGGTGGGCACCGGTGGCGAGGCTGTAGGCCGCCACGTCGCGACGCTGCTGCGCGGGCAGGTCGACGACCCCCAGCGGCAGCCGCATCCGACCTGGCTCCGGCACCGCGTCCGGGAACTGCTCCAGCACCTGCTCGAGGGTGACCACGTCGTCCAGGGCCGGCAGCCACGGGCTGGCCGGGGCCTGCACCCCCGACTCCTCGCTCGCCTGCTGGCAGGCCTGCACGAGGGCCGCGAGGTCGGTGGGGACCGAGACGTCCTCCTCCGCGGCCTGCGCGCGCGGCGGCGCGACCCCGAGCTCGGCGAACGGCATACCCCGCAGCTCGACCTCGGCGGCCCGGCCCTCCCCTCGCGGCCGGCCACCCACCCGCGAGGACTGGAAGGGGATGAGGCTGGAGTGACCGAGCCGGGCGTAGGCGCGACCGGGCGTCGACTGGGAGATCTCGGCCGCGTCGCGCGCCTCGATGACGTCCTGGGAGTCACCCGAGTCGGTCACGCGCAGGGCGATGCGCAGGTTGGTGTTGGACTTGATCTCGGCGCTCACCACGCCCGCCGGCCGCTGCGTCGCCAGGATGAGGTGCACACCCAGGGACCGTCCGCGCCGGGCGATGTCGACCAGCCCGGTGACGAAGTCGGGCAGCTCGGCCACCAGCGCGGCGAACTCGTCGATGACGATGAGCAGCCGCGGCATGGGCTCGTCGTCAGGCCCCCGGGTCGCGAGGTAGTCCTCGATGTCCTTGGCGTCGGCGCCGGCCAGCTGGTGCTCGCGCCGACGCAGTTCGGCCCCGAGCGACTCCAGCGCCCGGCCGGTCAGGTGGCCGTCCAGGTCGGTCACCATGCCGACGGTGTGCGGCAGCCGGTTGCAGTCCTTGAACGCCGCACCGCCCTTGTAGTCGACGAGCACGAAGGTCATCTCGTCGGGGCGGTTGTGCACCGCGAGCGAGGCGATGACGGTCTGCAGCAGCTCGGACTTGCCCGAGCCCGTGGTGCCCGCCACCAGACCGTGCGGGCCGTCCTTGACCATGTCGATGGCGAAGGCCCCGTCCGTCCCCTCCCCGATGACGGCCCGGGTGGTCCGCCCGACCGACACCCAGCGCTCCTGCACGGCGGCGGCGGTGGGCGGGTCGAGCCGGAGCACGTCGAGCAGCCGGCTCGAGGTCGGGATCGTCGCGGCGGCGTCCTCGGCGGAGACGTCCCGCACCGGGGCCACGGCACGCGCCACCCGCTCCGCCCACGCCGGGCTGACCAGGTCGGGCCGGACCCCCTCGATGACCCACTGCTCGCTCACCGTGACCCGCATGAGCGGCTCGTCGGCCTGGACGACCGCGCGGCACTCCTCGGGCAGCAGCCGCTCGTCCTCGTCCAGGCACAGGAAGGTGATCCCCACCGACGGCCCGCGCTGCAGCAGCGGCACCATGCCGGGCAGCAGGCGCAGCCGGCGGGACCCGTCGAGGACGACGAGCAACGGGGGGAAGGTGACGCCCTTGCTCGAGAACGAGCCCGAGTCGGCGAGCTCGAGCCGGCGCTCGAGCTCGGCCACCAGCTCGGCGATCCGTCGGGCCGTGGTCTCCTCGTCCACGCCGACCTGGGCCAGCTCCGGGTCGCCGTCGTCGGAGCGCAGGTGCGGCAGCCACCGCGTCCAGTGCCAGTCGGCCTCCCCGTCGGGCGAGGTGAGCAGGGTCATGTCCAGGTCCACCGGGGAGTGCAGGACCGCCAGCTGGGCCACCACCCACCGTCCCACCGCGCGTCGGGCCGGACCGGCCAGGCCGGTGACACCGGCCTCCAGCAGGCCCACGGTGACGGGGACGTCGGGAGCCGTCCACGCGAGGTCCCCCTCGTGCTCCTCACGGGCGTTGGACTTCACCGTCACCGAGGACACCTGGTCGGCGGTGCCGAAGCGGGCCACCAGCCAGTCCGGGTCGCTGCGCCGCCGCTCCCACAGACGGCGCCGGGGACCGATGGCGGTCATGAGCACCTCGCCGGGGTCGGCGAAGTCGCGTCGCCGTGCCGACCTCTCGTCGGAGAGGCCGTCGAGCGCGCTCTGCTGCACCTTCTTCATGCGGGCGGTGTACTCCGCGAAGTCGTTGCGGTAGCGCTTGCGCTCCTGCGACCGGCCGCTCACCCAGTTGGAGATGGCCATGAGCGGGGTCAGCGCGATGAAGATGAGCGTGTAGAGGCGGCCCGTGATGAGGTACATCGCCAGGCCCGCGAAGGCCGGCAGGAAGATGAAGGCCCAGGGGATCTGCTGGCCCAGCGGCCGTCGAGGCTCGTTGGGCAGGGTGAACTCGGTCTGCCGGGCGGCGGGCAGCAGGCGCGGCGGTCGGTTGTAGTCGAGGGTGGCGCCCTGCGGGCTCAAGGAGAGGGAGGCGTCCGGCGCCGTCGGCACGGTGAGCTCGAGCAGGCAGGGGCCGACCACGAGGGCCTGTCCCGGCTCCCACACCTGGCCCGGCGCCACCTCCTCGCGGTCGATGTGCAGCAGGGGCGTGGGCGCGTCGGCGCCGATGACGCGGGTCCCCGGCGGCAGCTCGCTGTAGGTGCTCTCGCCGGCGCGTCGCTGCTGGATCTCGGCCTCGGCGTCGAGCACGATCGGGCCCGGCAGCGGACGGCTGCGCCACACCGGCTGCTGCAGCACGCCCAGCAGGTCCGGGTCCGGGTCGAGGACGACCGTGCCGTCGGGCCGCACCTGCACGGTCAGGCAGACCTCCGGCAGACCGACCGGGGGCATCGCCACCGCAGCGTGCACCGTGCTGCCGACCACGTGCTCACCGGTGCTGAGCCGGGCCACCGTTCCCGCCCCGGGGCCGGAGGAGATCCGGACCTCCACGGCCCCCCGCGGCTCGGCCAGCAGGTCGCCCACCGACCCCCCGACGCCGACCACGGAGCCGTGGCGTACCGGGCTCGCGGTCAGCGGCATACCCGGGTCGAGCCGCCGGTCACCCACGTAGAGCGCAGGGGCGGTCACGGTCTCGCGCTCCCGGTCGGCGAGCGCGACCGGGGCCGAGGAGGGTCCGTCCTCGCTCCGCACGACGCGCAGCTGGGGGACCTGGGCCTCGGCCCCACCGCCCGCCCCCAGCCCGGCGAACGGGCGCGGGCCCGCCGGCGCGTCGGCCACCCGGCGGGCCAGGGCGAGGGCGAGGTCGCCGACCGTGGCGTCGTCCTCGGTGTCGACGACGAGGTCCAGCGGGTCCGAGGGGCCCTCGGCCGCGGCGATCGCCGTGATCAGCAGCCGCACCGGCTCACCCGAGCTCGCGCAGGTCCGGGCTGAGGTGCTGGACGAGGGACACGGTCTCCGGCTCCAGAGCGGCGTCGCCCAGGGCGGCCGTCATCTCCCTGGTCACCCCGGCCGCGTGGTCGGGGTCCGACCCGCCGAGGAGACGCAGCAGGTCGCGCCACAGGGCCTGGGCCTGCGGCACGAGGGTCAGACCGTCGCGCAGGGCCTGCTCGGCGCCCGGCCGGTCGCCGGAGCCGGCGAGCGCCGAGGCGGTGTGCCGGGCCACGGCGGTGACGACGACGCGGGCGTCCCGGGCCGCCTGGTGGAAGGCCAACCAGCCGTAGCGGGTGCCGGGGGTGCCGGAGAAGGCCGGTCCACGGGCCTGACCCAGGACCTCCGCCAGGTCGCGCGGCGGGGTGTCGCGCCGCCCGGCCAGGGCCGTCAGCTCCGACCAGTCGACGTGCACCTCCGGGCCGAGACGCCAGCGACCGGTCTCGTCGCGGTCCAGCACCGGCGTGCCGTCGCTGCCGGTGCCGAGCCACTGCGTGGCCGAGGCCAGGGTCGCCTCCACCACGTCGTCCTCGACCCCGCGGGGCCACAGGGAGATGCGCAGCACCGCGTCGTGCACCCCCTCCGGGTGCAGGGCCACCAGGGTGACCAGCTCGGTCAGCAGCTCCTCCCGGGCCGGGGTGACCTGGCCGGGGGCCTGGACCAGCACCGGTCCGAGGAGTCCGACGTGGACGAGGGCCGACTGCCGGTCCCGCATCGGGGCGGCCTCCGCGACGGGGCGACGCTGCGCGGGCAGCGTCGCGACGGCGTCCAGCGGACCCAGGGCGGCCGTGCGGGCGGCGGCCTCGGCACCGTCCTCGGCGGCCTCCCGCACCCACCCGGCGATCCGGTCCAGGTCCCCGTGGCGGAGTCGACGGGCCGTGCCGGACAGCCCGAGCACGCCCAGGTCCAGCTGCCCCGACCCGTCGACGACGAACCGCCAGCGCGCGGACAGGGTCTGGCCGACGCAGAGGACCGCCAGCCCGGTGCGGCCCGCGGCGAGCAGCTCCGTCAGCTGCTGCGCCTCCTGGGGACCCGGGCTGCCCGACAGGACGATGACGTGCGGCCGCAGGTCCTGTCCCGCCCCGGCCGAGCGCCCCGCGAGCACCCCGTCGACCCCGAGCCCGCGCAGCCGGGAGCGGTAGGCCTCCACGTCACGCCGCCCGACCTCCAGCGCGTCCTCGATCGAGCGGACCTGGTGGATGCGTCCGGGGGCGAGGTCGGCCAGCGCCTCGGTGCCGCTCCCGGCGAAGCCGACCAGGGTGGCCCGGGCCCCGTCCGACCACGGGTGGGTCACGAGGTCGACGACGGTGGACAGGGCGACCTCCCGGGCGACCTGCGGGTCGCCGCCGATGCTCACCAGCCCGGGGGCGTACTCCAGGTCGACGAGCAGGTCGAAGCCGTGGGACCGGGCCACGTTGACGAGGGCCGGCCAGGGGGCCGGACCGGTCACGGGGTGGCCCTCCAGGTCGTCCGCGCGCAGCACCCAGACACCGCCCTCCTCGGTCTGCTGCCAGGGCGCCGGGGGTGCGGGGTGCTCGGCGCCCCCCGCGAGGTGGACGACGAGCTGCTCGTCCCCGACGTAGACCGCGGCCGCGTCCGGCAGGTCGAGCCCCTGGTCGCGGCGGCCGGCCGCCAGCACCCGCAGCCCCCGGTCCAGCAGCTCGGCCCGTCCGCCGTCGGCCGCCAGCCGGAGGGCCTGCTCGGGCGCGCCGGGGTCGCCGTAGGCGCCGCGGCGGGTGGAGAGCGCCAGCGCGAGGCCGGCCAGCACCATGCCGCCCCCGAGGGCCAGGTCGCCCAACCGGACCTGCTCGGCCCCGCCCCCCTCGGTCGGGGTGGCTGCGGTGTCCGCCGAGGCCCCACCGTCGGCGGACACCGCGAGGTCGGCCGCCTGGCCGACCGCGCCGGAGCCGGCCTCTCCCGCGGCCTGAGCGGTGACGTCCGCGGTGCGTCCGCCCAGCTCGTCGAGGACGGCCTGGCTGGCCTCCGGGCCCGCCGTGGGCGTCGCGGCCGGCGCCTGGGTGCGCACCGAGGTGATGTCCGGGCCGGTCGCGTCGGCCGGCATGACGAGCTGCCAGCCCGGCTGGATGAGGTCGGCCTCCTGCAGCTTGCGTCCGTCGGGCTGCGTCCGGCCCTGGTTGAGCTGGTAGAGCTCCTTGTAGCGGTAGGGGTCCCCCAGCGTCCGGTCGGCGATGTCCCAGAGGGTGTCGTGGTGGCGGCCGGCCGGCGGCTTGACCTCGTAGAACTTGGTGACCGTGGAGGAGGTGACCGTGGTCTCGGCCACGGCGCCGGACGCGCTGGAGGCGGAGTCCTCCTGCGCCCCGGCCTCCCCGACGCCGACCCCGCCCGTCGCTCCCTGCTCGGCGGCGGCACCGGCCTGCGCGGTGCTCACCACGGAGGCCGCCGGGGCCCCGGACTGCCCGGGTGCCTGACCCGTCATGGTCGCCGACCCCGCCAGGAGGAGGACGCCGGCGATGAGACGGCGGGCGACGAGCTGGGACCCGGCCCCCGCCGGAACCATCCCCGGCAGCCGCCCGGCGCGCACCGCCCGCCACTCGGCGACGAGGCAGACGACGAAGTGGGCCCACACGAGCCACACCAGCACCGCCACGATGTTGATGAGCGCCTCGGCGGTCACCGGGGCGGTCAGCCAGTCGAGGCTCGGTGCGGCGGTCGGGAGGGGGTTGCCGACGAGGAGCACGAGCCCCACCGGCACCCCGACGACCAGCACCAGCAGGCCGAGCAGGGCCGCCAGCCCGCGAGGGACGGACCGCTCGGTCTGCTCCGGGCGGGGCAGGTGGTCGGCCGCCGTGCGAGGCTGGAAGCCCGCTGACGGGGTGCGCCCGGACCTGGGACGCCTGGGTGTGGTGGTGCTCATCGGTGATCCTCCCCGGATCGCTGTCGGCTCAGGTCACGGGCGGACCAGAGCCTGGACCTCGTTGACCTGCATGAGTCCCTCGCCGCTCTTGACGAAGGAGTGGAAGGGCTGCCACTCGCCCTGGATGCGCGCGTCGATCTGCCACTGGGCGTGGATCTCGCCCTGGTAGGTGTCGTCCGGCTGGGTCTGGCTGGCCTGCTCGTAGGCGTGCCAGCAGGCGTCGGGCACGGTCTGCGGCGTGTCGTCCGCATCGACCTCGCGACCGCCACCGGGGCAGCGCACGACCGGCCCCCCACGACCCTCGGGGTAGACGAGCAGCTCGGTGATCCGGCCCCGCATCTCCACGCCCGGGATGGACAGGTCGACGTGCAGCTCGTCCTCGCCCGCGTTGTAGAAGGCCACGTCGTCGTTGACCCACGGGACGGCGCTCGGCGAGGAGAGCATGACCGGGTCGGGCACGTTGCCGCGCCGCACGAAACGGTCGATGAAGGCCTGCTGGTTGGGGGTGAGCTCGGTGAGCTCGGGGTCGTCGGGCTCGTAGATCCAGATGCCGACGGCGAAGAAGAGGCCCCCGGGCTCGATCTCCAGGGTCTTGCGGTCGATGCCGCGCAGGCACCGGTGCCAGTAGTAGTGCGTGCCCTCCGGTGGCGCCTGCAGCTCGGTGTCGCGCAGCTCGTCCGGCGTCAGCCGCTCGTGCCAGCAGTCCGGCAGGTCGTCACCCTTGAGGACCTCGCGGATGCCGGGCCCGTCCGAGGCGTTGGCCGACACGCACACGCCGCCGACCGAGTTCGGCGAGGCGATGAGCGAGCAGGCGCCTCCCCCGGTCTGGTAGGTCTTGATGCGGGTGCGGTTCTCGGAGGGCCACACCACGGGCTGGCCCTCACGTGGCTCGGTGTTGACCCCGGCCTGGGCTGCCGGGGAAAGGGCTGTCAGCACGAGCGCGCCGGCCAGGGCGGCCGCGGCTCCGCGCGAGCGCAGGGCGGGCATGATTACCATGATCGTGTCTCCACCTCGGTGGTCGAGCAGTTGATGGTGCCGGAGTACAGCGCCTCGACGAGATAGTCCCCCTCAGCGCCCGGGTCGTTCACGAGCGAGTACTCGATCGACGACACCTCCAGTCCCGTCATGCCGTCGTCCGAGCGCGAGGGATCGGCCGAGAACCCGTCCGTCACCATACATCCTTGGACCGACCATGTCCCGTCCTCCAGCTCGGTGACCTGCAGGGGCGTGAAGGGCAGCGGGCCGGGGTAGGCGCGACCGAACTCCTCCTCGAAGACCTCCACGAGACCCTCGAGGCCGTCCTCGTCGAGGGTGGCGAGCCAATCCTGGTCCTGGGGGTCGTCGGCCGTGGCAGCGCGGGCGAACGCCTCGTTGAAGCGTGCGACCGCCAGGACGCGGGGGTCGTCGTCGAGCTCGCCCTCCTCGACCACGAGCGGCGGTGGCTCCGCGGTGAAGGTGGCCCACGTCTCCGGTCGGTCCTCGGCGCCCTCGCCCTCGGCCCCCTCCGAGGGCGGCTCCTCGTCGGTCTCCTCCCCGGTGGGCTCCGCGGAGGTGGCCGTCGGCTCCTCGGTGGTCGGCTCGTCCGTCGCCGGGGCCGCGTCGTCGGAGGACAGGGCGGTCGGCGAGCTCTGCGGCACGTCGTCCGAGGTGCCGCACGCACCCAGCAGGAGCGGCAGCGCGCAGCAGACGGCCATCAGCCCACCGCGGGCGCCGTCCGTCGTCGTCGGGGAGGTCGTCGTCGTCATCCTGGTCCTCACGGTGCGGGGGGTCCTGGCTCGGGGTCGGCCGGCGGTCCTGGCTCGGGGTCGGCGGGGGGTCCGGGCTCCGGGTCGGGCGGCGGTCCGGGTTCGGGGTCGGGCCCGGGGTCCGGCTCCGGGTCGGGCGGCGCCGGCGGGTCGAGCAGCTCCCCGGCCACGGGCTCGGCACGCCCGACACCGGAGGCGCTGAGGCTGCGCACGCCCACCATGCCCAGCAGGGTCGTGGGGATCTGCGTCTCCACCCGCACGACCATCGTGTAGGGCCGTGGGCTGTCGCTCGCCGGCTCGATGTCGGTGACGCCGCAGCTGGTCACCGCGCTGCGCCGCAGCACCTGGGCGCAGTAGTCGCCGACGTTGCGTCGCGCCTGCTGCGGGTCCAGGGTGGCGGGGGGCTCCGGCTCGACGGCCTGCGCCCCGGCGCGCGCGGCCTCCTCGGCGTAGGCGACCGCCTGGCTGCGCGCGTTGAGCTGTCGGGAGGCGTCGATGACCAGCCCGGCGATGAGCAGCAACGAGAGCGCCACGACCGGGATGACCGGGAGGATGGACCCGCGCTCCCCGCCGGAGCGCAGCACGCGCACGAGCCGCCTCACGGGTCGACCCCGCGGTACTGGTCCACGACCGAGGCGAAGGAGGATGAGGGGGAGACCCGCCCCGGGGCGCCGGGCATACCGATGTCGGACAGGGCGTAGCTGCAGCTGGCCTGCACCGTCAGGGTGGAGCCGGGCTCGAAGTCGCCGGTGATCTGCACCGTCAGGCTGGCCGGGCACCCGTCGATCGCCCGGGTGTTCTCCTGCAGGACCGCCATCGCGCTGGTGCGGGCCTCGGGCAGGGAGCGGGCCTGGGTGGCGACCCGGGCGGCGTCGCGGGTGCCGGCCTCGAGGTGGCCGTTGGCCCAGGCCACCCGGCCGAAGGTCCAGGCCAGGGCCAGCATGAGCAGCACGATGGGCGCGGCGAAGGCGAACTCGAGCGCGATGGACCCGCGCTCCCGGGTGGCGGTATGCCGTCCCATGTCGTCCTCGTCTCGGTGTGCTCTGGTGTCGGTGGTCTCGGGTGCGGGCCGGGTCAGGGGGCGAGCTCGGGCTCGAGGAAGCGCTCCACGGTCCCGGAGGCGTCGGCGGTGGCGGTGAGCCGCAGGCCCGGCACGAGCGTGATGACCCGGCCGCTCACCGTCACCGTCACCCGGGCGGTGCCGTCACCCTCCTCGACGTAGGTGCTGCCCACCTCGGGATCCACGAGGCCCGGCCCGCCGACGTTGGCGGCGAAGCGCTCGGTGCGGGCCAGCGCGTCGGGCTGCAGCGCGGCGTAGTCGGAGCGGTCCTCGGCGAGCCGGAGCATGGACACCCCTTCCCTGGCGGCGTGCGTGGCGGCGGCCCGGCCGTAGAAGAAGAACGCCGCCTGCAGGCTGAAGAAGATCAGCGAGAGCAGGACCGGCGCGACGATCGCCAGCTCCAGCGCCGAGCTGCCGCGGTCGACGCCCCGGCCGACCTCCCGCCGCGTCCGCACCTGCGGGCGACGGCGGAGGGGCATCAGCAGGTGCCGCCCGGACCCACGTTGCCGCAGGACTCGACCTGGGCGGCCCGCGTGGCGATGACGTTGTAGACGGCGGCCCCGATGAGCGCTGCCGCGACGACGACGACCGCCGCGATGAGGGCCCACTCCAGCGCGGACGCCCCCCGGTCCTTCTGGGCGATCAGGTCACGCCGGACACGCAGCGCATACGCTCTCATCGATTTCATGGACACCCCTCGGTCATGGTCATGACCCCGGGAATGCCGGGGTCGCAACTCAGGATAGTTGCACAACTACCCAGACGACGCCAGTCCGGGGAAGGTTCCCTCAGATGGCCTGCTCGGTCATGAGCGCGACCAGGGCCGGATAGGCGAGGTAGACCAGGAACGCCACCACGAGCAGCATCTGGGCGATGAGCATGGACTGGGAGCGCTCCCCCTCGTCGCCCTCGGCCTCGGACAGCGCCTTGCGGCGCATGGTCGTGGCGCGGGCGGACAGGGACTGGCGGATCTTCGCCCCGTCGTCGGCGGCCAGGACCAGCGCGCCGGACAGGCTCTCCAGCTCCTCCAGACCGATGTCCTTGCCGAGCCGCCCGAGGGCCTCCCAGGGGGTGGTGCCGAAGAGCCGCGCGTTGGCCAGGGTCTGGCGGATGCGGACCACGGACCAGTGGTCGCTCACCGAGGAGGCCGCGAGGAGCGCCTCGGGGAGCCCCCGGCCGCCGGCGAGGTTCATCGCGACCAGGTCGAGGAAGATCCCCACCGTCCGGCGGAACTCCCGCCGCCG
This sequence comes from Serinicoccus chungangensis, assembly GCF_006337125.1. GTDB lineage: Bacteria > Actinomycetota > Actinomycetes > Actinomycetales > Dermatophilaceae > Ornithinicoccus > Ornithinicoccus chungangensis. The sequence continues at coordinate 203,852 of NZ_CP040887.1, read as the reverse complement.
CTGCTCGGCCTCGGCCCGCAGCGAGACGTCGGGCAGGAAGAAGCCGAGCAGGCCCAGCAGGAGCCCCAGGCCGAGGGGCATGGACGGGCCGACGTCCAGGCCACCGAGCCGCAGCGCCCCCCACACCAGGGGTCCCACGAGGAGCAGCATCGTGCCGCTCACGACCTTGAGCGCCAGCATGGCGCCGACGCTGCGGTTGAGGATCGTGAGGTCGGCGCGGTGCCGGCTCATCTGCCAGCCACGCTGGGCGGCCAGCACCTCGAAGCGGTCCGCGAGACCCGTCATGACCGAGCGGCCACGGCTGCTCATGTCGGCGAACGACGTGTCGTACTCCGAGAGCGTGTGCGTCTGCATCGAGCGCGACCCCGCGTCGATCCGGGCCACGAGGGTCGCCACCCCGGGCCGGGGACGCAGCAGGGTGCGGATGAAGAGGTAGACGCCCAGGCCGACGAGGCCCCCGGCCAGCATCGGCCAGACCATGGCGCTCACCGTCGGCCCCCGCGGCCCGAGCGCCCGGTCTGGGCGCCCTCCCGGACGTCGTCGAGCAGCTGCTCCATGTCCCGCGCCCGGGCCGCCCGGTTGACCACGAGGAAGCGGCTGAGCTTCTGCGGCTCGGACAGCTTGCGCATCCAGAGCAGGCCGCCGGCGAACAGGCCCGCCACGACGAGCAGCACGCCCTGGCCGGCCAGGCTGGAGTAGGGCTCGACGTAGACCCGGTTGAAGAGCGCCAGGCCGCCCATGACGGACAGCACGATGATGACGATGATCTTCACCGAGCGCCGGATGGAGCGCCGGCTGGCGGAGATGCGCCGTCGCATGTCCAGCTCCTCGCGGGTGGACACCGCGAGCGCGCCCAGGACGTCGCGCAGGCCCGGCCCGCGCAGCCGCGCGTTGAGCACGAGCGCCGAGCAGATGACGTCGGCGGAGGGGTCGTCGAGGTCCTCGGCGAAGTCGATGAGGGCCTCCGACAGCGGCTCGCGGATGCGCAGCCGGTCGACGAGGAGGTTGAGCGAGGACCGGATGGAGGGCCCGGCGTTGACGGCCGTGGCGGGGATGGCCTGCTCCAGCCCGACGGCCCCGGCGATGGTGTCGCGCAACGACTCGGTCCACGTGGCCAGCGCCTCGAGCTTGTTGATGCCGGCGGTCTCGGCGCGGGAGTCGCCGGTGAGCTGGTCCCACAGCCCGGCGAGCAGCCCGATCCCGACCGCGGCCACCACCCAGCGGGTCAGCAGGAGCACGAGCAGGCCGACCACGACGCCGGCGACGAGGCGACGGCTGACCCCGCCCAGCGTGACGTTCTCGAAGCGCCGCGGCGTGGACGGGTCGCGCTCGGGCAGGCCGACCACCGCGAGGACGGCGACGTAGAGCCCCAGCCCGACGACCGCACCGGTCGCCATGGGCAGGAGCAGCGTGTAGAGCTGGCCCATCAGTCCCACCGGGTGACCGGCGTCGGCGTGTAGCCGAAGGGCACCAGGTCGTCGATGCACTCGATGGGCGCCTTGGCCCGGGCCACGCCGTCCGGTCCGGCCGCGAAGACCTCCGAGGAGAGCACCCGGCCGTCGACGCCGGTGACCTCCCGGATCGACTGCACCCCGCGCATGAGGCCACCGCCGGTCGCGTGCTCGTTCTTCTTGCGCATGAAGACGACGAAGTTGATGGAGCCCGCGATGAGCATGTGCGTCGCCTCGACCGGGAGGTTCTCCTCCGCCTGCAGGGCATACGTCGCGATGCGGTTGAAGACCTCCATCGAGGAGTTGGCGTGGATCGTCGACAGGGAGCCGTCGTTGCCCTGGCTCATCGCGTTGAGCATGGTGACGATCTCGTCGCCCAGCACCTCGCCGACGATGACCCGTGAGGGGTTCATCCGCAGGCTGCGGCGCACCAGCTCGGCCATCGTCACCATGCCCACACCCTCGGAGTTGGGCAGCCGCTCCTCGAAGGCGACGACGTTGGGGTGCTGGTCCTCGAACTTGTCCAGCCCCAGCTCCAGCGCCCGCTCCACGGTGATGAGCCGTTCCTCGGACGGGATCTCCGCGGCCATCGCGCGCAGCATCGTGGTCTTTCCCGAGTTGGTGGCCCCCGCGATCATGATGTTCTTGCGGGCCGCGACCGCCGCCTTGAGGAAGCGCATGACGTCCTCGCTGAAGGTCTGGGTCGCCAGCAGGTCCTCCAGGCTGACCTGGCCGAGCCGGGCCCGGCGGATCGACAGCGACGGCCGCTGGCAGACGCCCATGACGGCCGATAGCCGGGAGCCGTCCGGCAGCCGCAGGTCCAGCTGCGGGTTGGCCGAGTCGAAGGGTCGGGAGGTCAGACCCACGTTGGCCGCGAGGATCTGGATGAGCTCGATGAGCTCCTCGTCGCTGTCCGCGACCGGGGGCGCGATCTCCTCGTGACCGTCGGCGTACCCCACGAAGACCCGGTCGCAGCCGTTGATGTCGATGTTCTCGACCTCGCGGTCCTCCAGCAGCGGCTGCAGCCGGCCGACGCCGAAGAGCGCGGCGTGGATCGCCGCGGCGACCCGCTCCTCCTCCTCCGCGGTGGGCGGCACCCGTCCCTCGGTGATCATGAGGGTGGCGTGGTCCTCGAGGACCTGGACGATGAGGGAGCGGGCGAAGTGCCGCTCGTCCTCGCTGCTCATGGGCGAGCGGCCGGCGACCTCGTCGCGGCGGCGCTGCTGGTTGAGCCGGTCGGCGACCTGCGAGCGCAGGGTGCGGACCAGCTGGTTCATCTCCGCCTGCTGCTCGGGGCTCGCGCCCGCCAGCAGGGGGGTCGAGGACGTGGTCATCGCAGGCTCCACCTCTTCTTCCTGGGTCGCTCGCGGCGCAGGCGCCTCTCGCCCTGGGCCGCGTCCTGCTGCTCGTCGACGGCACCGGCGGCCTCGGCGGGCTCACCCCCGGGTATGCCGTCGGCGGCCTCCTCCTGCTCCGTCGCCGTGCCGGGGGCGGCGGGCTGGTCCGTGGTCTCCCCGCTCCTCGCGTCCTCGTCCGCACCCTCACCCGTCGCCGCCACGGGGACCACGGCAGGGCCGAGCGCGGCGACGAGCCGCTCGACCAGCGAGCGGCCCGAGCGCACGAGCATGGTCCGCTCCGGGCGCGACACCGGGTCGCCGTGGAACATCCGCTCCGGGCGGGGGTCGAGGGCGACCTGGCCGAGGTCCAGCACGTCCGGGAAGTCCGCCCGCACGGTGGCGATCGCCGAGGACGCCTCGTCCTGGCGCTGGACGCCCGAGAGCGCGACCAGCCCGATCCTCGGGGCGTCCGGCCCCAGGGCGGCGAACGTCTGCGTCAGCACCGTCAGCCGCTCCCGCATGTGCATGACGCTGGCCGGCTCGGCCCGTACGACGCCCACGACGAGGTCGCTGCGCTGCACCAGCGAGAGCTGGCCGGAGCGGGCCGCGAGCTGGCCGGCGTCGACGACCACGTCGGTGCCCGGCACCTCGCGGAAGGCGCGGGCCAGCGTCGGCCACAGGGCGGCCGACGCCTCGGCCTGCTCGGAGGTCTCCAGGCCGACGAGGACCTGCTGGCCGCCGAGCGCCACCTGCGAGTGGTCCAGGACGACGCCCGAGGACAGGCCGTGCCGGGCGAGCGGCAGCAGGGTGAGCAGCCCCGGGTGCTGGGTCAGGGCCAGACCCGACTCCGAGGGGAGCCGCATGAGCAGGTCACCGCCGTTGCCGTCGGCGTCGACGAGCAGCGTCGGGCGCGGCCAGAGGGCCGCCACGAGCATCGCGGTGCTCGTGACCCCGGGTGCGCCCTTGGCGCTGAAGAACGAGATCAGGGCCATGTCGCGCTCACTCCGTGCGCCAGTCGACCACCGGCGTGGTGTCGGCCGGCAGCAACGACAGCGCCACGGTGCCGGTCGCGCTCGCGGCGACGACGGCGGGCGCGGCGTCCTCGGGCAGGAGCAGCGTGACGTGGATGGTGTCGCTGGTGTCGACGACCGGACCGACCGCGACCACCTTGGCGGCCTCGACCAGCTGCTCCGCGTCCTCGGCGGCCGCCACCGCCGACTCGGGGGCCGTGGCGAAGACGCGCACGATGTCACCGGCCCGCATCGCGTCGGCCGGCCGCCCCGGGGACGCCACGACCACGCCGACCTGCTGGACCCCCGGCTCGGCCAGCTCGGACGGGGTGAACATCTGGCCCGAGACGAGGCTGCCCTGCGGGATGGTGCTCACCGCCTGCGAGCCGACGAACTGCGGCAGCGACTCGGCGCTCACCACCTGGGCACCGTCCTCGAAGGCGATCTCGGCGACGCTGAAGTCGTCCTCGGTCACCTCCGCCCCCTGCTGGATCGTCTGGGCCGCGACGAGGACCTGCACGCGGTTGCCGGTGCGGTAGACGAGCAGCGCGCTGCCGAGCGCCCCCACGAGGACCAGCAGGAGCGCCAGCAGGGCCAGCGCAGGGCGCTTGTCGCGGCTGCGCGCGGGCAGGCGTGACGCTGTCGCGCCAGAGGTGGCGGTGGTCATACGGTGTCGTTCCCCTCCCGGCACAGACCGGAGCATCGAGTCGGTGGCGCGGCGATCACCCCTGTGCGGTGCTCAGCCGCCGACCACTCTAACCCTGGCCACGGCGTTCCCCTAGCGACGCGCGACGACCGGCGGTGCCATAGTGAGGGCATGAGCGACATCCCCAGCATCCCCGTCAGCGACGTCGCGGACGACGCCGTCGTCATCGACGTCCGCGAGCCCGAGGAGTGGGCGGCCGGCCACGCACCCGGCGCCGTCCACCTCCCCCTCGGCGACATCCCCGCCCGCATCGACGAGCTGCCCGAGACCTCCACGTCGCTGCCGGTCGTCTGCCGCAGCGGTGGGCGGTCGGGACGGGCCGTGGAGTGGCTCGTGCAGCAGGGTTTCGACGTCGTCAACGTCGAGGGCGGCATGCAGGCGTGGAGCCGGGCCGGCAAGAGCATGGTCGGCGGGTCCGACGGCCAGGAGCCGACGGTCGTCTGACCGCTCTGCACCAGTCTTCCTGTTTCTTACCGTGAGACAAGAGAGAGGCATACTCTCCTCGCGAGTCCGGTGGGGTGCCCGTGCCTGACGCTCATCGACGACCCCTGACGGTCGGATCCCGGGTGGTGGTGCGCCACCTCGTCGAGGACGGTGAGCGAGCGACCGACACCATCGGCGAGCTGCTCGCCGCCACCGAGGACGAGCTGGTCGTCGTCGGCCGGCGTGGAGAGGTGCGCATCCGGCAGGTGGACGTCGTCGCCGCCAAACCCGTGCCTGACCGCCCCTGGCGGGTCGCCGCGTTCCTGCGACGTGCCGGCGTGGCCGTGCTCGACCTCGACGGGGTGCCGCTCCTCGGCCCGGTCGAGCAGCTGCTGGCCTCGCTGGCGGCGGACGGCATACCCGTCGTCCTGCTCACCGACGGCAGCGACCGCCTCACGAGCGAGCTGGAGCGTGCCGGGCTCGAGCACCTCGCTGTCCTCCAGGGCCACGCATCCGGGCCGAGGGGCGCCACGCCCGAGCCCGAGGCGTATGCCGCGGCGCACGCCGCCGTCGAACGTCGACTGGGCCGCCCGGTGGCGCCGTCGGAGGTCGCCTTCACCGACGACCGCCGCGACCACGTCGACGCCGCCCGTGCCTTCGGCTGGCGGGGACAGCTGTTCACGCTCCCCCGCTGACCCGCTCTGCGCGGCCGGGCGCCCCGCTCGGCCCGATCCCGCGTGAGGTGGTGCGCGACTGCAGCGGACATGACGCCGAGCAGGGCGGTCGGACGACACACCCGGCGCAGTCGCGCCCTCTCGGGCCGGGGAGCGGTCAGCGCAGGAGGCGCGACATGCGGCGGTCGGCGAGGGGCTTGCCGCCGGTCTGGCAGGTGGGGCAGTACTGCAGCGAGGAGTCGGCGAAGGAGACCTCGCGCACGGTGTCGCCGCACACCGGGCAGGCCTCCCCGGTGCGGCCGTGGACGTTCATGCCGGCACGCTTGGCGTCCTTCAGGGCGGCGGCGGGCTTGCCCTCGGCCGCCATCACCGCCGCCTCCAGGGTCGTGCGCAGCGCCCGGTAGAGCTCGCCGACCTGCTCCGGGGTCAGGCCGGCCGCCAGCGCGAAGGGCGAGAGCCGGGCCGCGTGCAGGATCTCGTCGGAGTAGGCGTTGCCGACCCCGGCGAGGATGGACTGGTCCCGCAGCACGCCCTTGACCTGGGTGCGCCGCCCTCGCAGCAGCGCGGCGAACGCGGCCTCGTCGAAGTCGTCGGCCAGCGGGTCCGGGCCCAGTGTCGCCACCCCGGGCACCTGGGCCGGGTCGGTCACGACATACGCCGCGAGGCCCTTCTTGGTCCCTGCCTCGGTGAGGTCGAAGCCGGCGCCGTCGTCCAGCCGCACCCGCAGGGCGATGGGGCTGCGCCCGGGCCGCACCTGCGTCCGGGGGACCTCGTCGTACCACCTCAACCATCCCGCCCGGGCCAGGTGGAAGACCAGGTGGGTGCCGTCGACGTCGAGGTCGACGAACTTGCCGTGGCGGCGGACCGCGTCGACCGGCGCCCCGACGAGGGCGGAGGGCGGAGGGTCGAAGGTCTTGAGCACGGCGATCGACCCGAGCTCGGTGTCGGTGACGACCCGCCCGGTGACCCGGTCGGACAGGAAGTTCGTGAGGGCCTGCACCTCCGGCAGCTCGGGCATCAGGACTCCTCCGCCGGCCGGGTGCGGCTGCGGGCGCCGACGAGGAGCTGGTGCAGCCCGAAGCCGTTGGACGCCTTGAGCATCGGCACCTGCACGCGCTTGCCCAGCAGCTGGTCGGTCGCGACCGGGAGACCGCTGGAGAGGACCTGCTCGGCGGGGGTCAGCTCGCGCAGGCAGATCGCCTCGACCGCCTCCGGGTGCTCCTGGGCGAACTCGCCGTAGATCACCGGGTCGTGCTGGCCGTCGTCACCGACGAGGATCCAGCGCATCCCGGGGAAGTCCTCGCGCAGCCGCCGCAGCTCGGCCTCCTTGTGCTCCTGCCCGGACCGGAACCACCCGGTGTTGGTCGGCCCCCAGTCGGTGAGCAGCATCGGACCGACCGGGAAGTCGTGGCGCCGCAGGAAGCGGGTGAGGGCGGGCGCGGTGTTCCACGCCCCGGTCGACAGGTAGAACACCGGCATGCCCGGGTCGTCGGCGAGCAGGGCGCGGTACATCGCGCTCATGCCGGGCACCGCCTGCCGCACCTGCTCGGAGCGGACGAAGGTGTTCCACCCCGCGATGAACATGCGAGGCAGGTGGGTCACCATCACCGTGTCGTCGATGTCGCTGACCAGGCCGACCCCCTCGGCCGGATCGACGACCAGCACCGACACCGTGAGCGAGTCACCGTTGCCGAGGTCGAGGTGCGCCTCCTGCCAGCCCGGACCGAGGCCGTGCCGGGGCAGCTCGACGTCGACGTAGCCACCGCGGTCGGTGCGGGCCGTGGCATGCGCCTGCCCGAGCCGCACGTGGACCGTCACCCCCACGGCGGGCGCGGTGAGGAACAGCCGCCAGCCGCGCTGGGCGATGTCGAGCAGCGAGTCCTGCGCGTGCGTGAGCGCGGTGCGCGACTCCTCCGGCTCGTGCCGCGACAGCAGCACCCGGGCGAAGACCCGGCCCCGGTCGGGCGTGCCGTAGCCGGTGTAGCCGAACAACCGCTCGTGCCAGCCGCGTCGACGCAGGCTGGAGCTCGTGCGCCGTCGGACGGAGTCCTCGAGCTGGGCGGCGATGTGGGGACGCGCCATACCTCCCACCCTATCCGCCCAGCCGCGACCAGGCCGCCGCGAGCAGCAGCACCCCGGCGAGCGCGCTGCCGGTGCGCTCCAGGACGCGCGAGTGCCCGGCCAGGAAGGCCTGCCAGCCGGGTGAGCCCAGGCAGATGGAGAGGAGCACCGCCCAGGACCGGGAGAGGCCGAAGGCGGCACCCAGGACGACGGCGACCCACCACGGCGGCACGACGAGCAGGACGAACACCGCGGCGAGGTATGCCGCGGCGGACGGCACGAGCGTCCGCCACCCGCAGCCGTACTCCAGGCCGAAGCGCAGCCCGCCCCGCGCCATGCCCCGGGCGAACACCTCCTGGGGGATGAGGATCGAGCGCTGCGGCAGCGGGAGCCTCGGGGTGACCGCGTCGAGCAGGACGAGCGCCACCACGAGCACCACGAGCAGCACCAGCCGCACCTGCGGCGGCACCGGGCTGACCAGCCCGGCCAGGACACCGAGACCCAGCCCGGTGGCGGCACCGCCCAGGGTCGTCCCGGCGGCGAAGGCTCCCCAGAGGGAGAGCTGTCGTTGTCGGCCCCGGACCGAGGCCACCAGCGCCCACGCGCTGTTGACGCCTCAGGTAGACCCGGACAGCGCCACCCCGGCGACGGTCACCGCGAAGAGCGCCGGGACGATCCACAGCGGCCCCGCGACCGGGAGCAGCAGCAGGCAGGCCAGGCCGCCGGCCCCGAGGAGCAGGAGCAGCGGCAACGGGTCGGCGGCCCAGCGGCGGCGCAGCGGGACCCCGGTCGCGGCGTCGGCCACGACCGGCAGGTCCGGGTCCTCTAGATCGCCCACGGGCAGATCGTCGCGACGCAGGAGCCCGAGCCGGAGCAGGTCCAGCCGTCGGAGCAGCGGTAGGTCCGGCCGTCGCTGAACTTCCAGTGCCAGGAGTCGTAGACGCCGCCCCAGCAGTCGTCCGGCCGGTGGGTGTAGTAGCGGTCGACCCCGGGCCCGTTCTTGTGCCAGGCCACGACGTTGCCGGCCCCGGAGCGGTACTTCCAGCAGCACGACCCGTCGCGGCACATGGGCGAGGGGCCGCACTGGATGCCGTTCTCGGTGTGGTCGCGGGCGTAGGTCGCGCACGGCCCGGTCGAGGTGTCGGTGTAGTCCAGGAAGTAGGCGGCCTGCGCCCGCACCTGGCTGCCGCCCCGGTTGACCAGCGCCAGCGACCCGACACCGACCGCCGTCCCCGCGCCCAGCACCCGGGCCAGGAAACCGCGACGGCTGGGCCGCTCCCGCAGCCGGTCACGCAGGCGTCCGGTGTCGGCCACCGGCAGGTCCTCGAAGCGGGTCATGACGGGCCGTCCTCCCTCGTCGTCGGTCGTGCAGCGGCCTGGTGAAGGGGCGAGTCGACCTGGCGGAGCGGCGAGTCGACCTGGCGGAGCGGCGAGTCGACCTGGCGCAGCCAGGCGCCGAGATCGGTGTCCTCCTCGGGCAGCAGCGCCGCCCGGAGGGTGCCCGAGGCGTCGAGCAGCGCGAGGTAGGGGGTGGCCGGGACCGCCAGCCGGTCCATCACCGCCCGGCCCTGCGGCAGGCAGTGCAGCCGCGCCGATCCTTCGGCGTCCTGCAGACCGGGGCCGCAGGAGCCCGCCGACACGAGGGTCAGCGCCGTCGACCCGTCCACGACCTGCGGGTCCGCGGCGAGCGACCGCAGGGTGATGGAGCACGAGCTGCACCCGGGAGAGACGAAGGCGAGGAGGGTATGCCGTGCGGCGGGGTCGACGAGCTCGGCGGCCAGGTCCCCCGGCACCCGGAACCCCACCAGCTCACGGGTGGTGCGCGCGCCGGCGCCCCGGTGCGGTGCCGCCGCACCGCCCTCGAGCTGCTGGGTGAGCAGGCTGACCTGCCGCAGCAGACCGGCCAGCCCCAGGGCGAGGAGCGCGATGGCGACGAACGCGAGCACGAGGGCGGAGGCGGTGAAGCTCATCGCGCCGCCCCGGTCAGGGTGGTGAGCCCGGCGGGGACCGCCCGGGCGGCGGGCAGCGCGGCCGTGGCCACGGCGAGCGCCAGCCCGCCGCCGGCCGCCACGACGACCTGGGCCCAGACCGGTGCGCCGGGGGCGGCGGTCCACGGGCCGGTCGGCAGCGCCAGCGTCACGAGCGCGAAGGCGGCCAGCAGACCGGCCCGCAGCACGCTCCAGCCGGTGACCGGGGCGGTGCCGAGCCCGCAGCCGCAGGGGACCTCCTGCCCGTGGGTGCGCCGCCGCACCACCCGGAGGTAGGCCGCGAAACCCAGGCAGAGCGCGGCGGCACCGAGGGCGAGGGCGCGGACGCCCGGGCCGCCGAGCAGACCCGCCCCGGCCGCGAGCAGGCCGACGGCCAGCACGAGCTCGACGGGGCCCAGCCCGAGGGCGAGCCACCGGTGGGTGGGGGCCGGCAGGGTCCCGTGGGCCTGCAGCGCGGCCCGCGTCGACCCGGGCGCCCGGGTGTGCGACAGGCCGGAGGCGAGCAGCACGGCCCCGACGGCCCACGCGCACGCCGCCGCGAGCGCACTCACCGGACCAGCTCCACGGCGACCTCGGCCATCGAGGCGACGACCGCGTCGACGACCTCCTCGCTGCCCGGCATGCCGTAGGTCACGAAGTCGGCGCTCTCGAGCACGGCGTACGGGTGGCGCTCCTCCCCCGAGGACCGCGACAGCAGCCCGCCCCGCACGGGGGCGCCGGAGGAGCGTCCGCTCTGCAGCTGGCCGGTGCGGGCCCGCCGGACGTCCAGGAGGTAGCCGGGGGTCCCGCCGTCACCGGCGGCGCCCGGCCCGGCGAGCTCGACCACCTGGGCGAGGGTCTGCGTGCGGTAGGGGGACCAGCCGGCCCGGCCGGTCGGGGTCATCACCGGCCCCAGCCGGTCCTCCTGGAGGTCCACGTCGGCGAGGTAGCCGCTGAGGGCCTCGACGTCCATGGCCGGCACGGTCGAGCCGTAGACGTGGTGGGCCCCGACCTCGACGGACCAGCCCAGACCCTGCTGCGGGTCGCCGCCGAGGCGCCCGTAGCGCAGCGACCGGCCGTCGCGCAGCGCGACCTCCCGCTGCAGGGTGGTCCCGGTGACCTCGAGGTAGAACCCGAGGTCGGCGTCGGTGCCGGAGGTGACCTCCAGCTGGCCGGCGCCCTCGAGGGCCAGGACGGCCAGCGCCGTCCCTCCCGGCAGTGCGGTGGCGTCGGGGACGTCGACGCGCACTCCCTCACCGGAGAGCAGTCGGTGCGTGGTCTGCATCGGTCCTCCTCACCCGACCTGCGCGCCGACCTGGTCCATGACGACCGAGCTCAGCGCCACCTGTCCACCGAGCAGGACCCCCCGGAGCGGGTCCATCGCCTGCAGCGCCGACCGGGCGTCGCTGACGAGCTGGTCCTGCCGGGTGAGGACGACGGGCACCCCCTGGCTGCCCGCGCGGGCGGCGCCCACGAGGGCGTCCGGGAACGAGGTGCCGGTGGCGACGTAGACGCGCGCGGGCCCGGGGTCGAACTGCCGCGCGACGGCCGCGGCCACGGCATACCGGTTGCTGCCGGTGAGGCGGGTCACCGAGCCCGACGTGTGCCGCCGCAGCTGGCTGACGACCGTGTCGGACACCGCGACCGGACCACCGACCACGACGATCCGCCCGGGGTCGAGCCGGGCGATCTGCTCCTCGACCGCCGGGTGCAGCCCGCCGGTCGGGGTGAGGAGCACCGGGGCCCCCTGGTCGCCCGCCAGGGCACCGATGGCCAGGGCGTCGGGGAAGTTGGCCCCGCTCGCGACGTAGAGGACCGGGCGACCCGGGGAGTAGGCCTGGGCGAGCGCCGCCGAGACGTCGTAGCGGGTCGCGCCGGTCACCCGGCTCGTCGCGCCGGCGTAGGCGCCGGCCTCCCGGGCGACCGCCGAGCTGACCGCACCGGTGCCGCCGAGCACCACCAGGCGCTGCGGCGAGAGACGGTCCAGCTGGGCCGCGGTCGCGCCGGGCAGGCGGTCCGAGCGGGTGAGCAGCACGGGCGCGTCGCGCTGGGCCGCGAGGGCCGAGGCGCCGATGGCGTCCGGGAAGTTCTCCCCCGTCGCGAGGTAGGCGACCGGCACCCCGGCCGGGTACGTCGCGGCGATGCGGGCGGCCGAGGCATACCGGTCCGACCCGGAGATGCGGGAGACCGGGGCGTCGCGACAGGTGTAGACCTGGACGTTGTCGACGTCCCAGCGGGTGGTGGCACCGGCCCGGCTGGTGTGCTCGAACCACGTGCCGAGGTGGCCGTTCTCGTCGTCGGTGGCGGCGGTGACGTCGTAGACCCGGCCGTCCCACGACGACCCGGCGTAGACCCGCAGGTCCACGGAGTTCATCTGCACGCGGGTGTGCGCGGAGTTGCCCTGGGTGCCGCGGGTGGACAGGGCGAGCATGGTGCGGCGGTCGACGGAGACCTTGACGTAGGGGAGGAAGAAGTGGTCGCTCGGGTCGGAGGAGGACACCACCGCCCGGGCGGCCCCGCCGTCCCGGGAGGACACCACGCCCCAGCCGTCGTTGAACCGCGACTGGGGGACGGAGGAGTCCATGCTCCAGCTGCCCACGCTCACGCGCCGCGTCATGCCCTCCGGGCAGGGTGCCTGCCCCAGGCCGGACCACCCGACCGCTCCCGGGGTGGCCGCCTGCACCTGCGACCAGCCGGGCTCCCCCTCCGCCCCGGGGTCCGCCGCCGAGGTCGCCACCATGCCGAGACCGCCGGCGCCCAGGACCCCGACAAGCAGTGCGGAGGCCAGGACAGCGCCGCCGCGACGTCGACGTGGGTGGCTCATCCGCGGGAGGGGCCGGTCAACGGCCGGCGTCCTCGACGGCCGCCTCGTGCTGCTCCCGGGCGCGCTGCCGCTCCAGCTCGGCCTCACGCTCCTGGCGCTCCTCCTCCTGGCGCTCCTTCTCCTTCGCGGCCTCCTCGCGGGCGCGCTGCGCCTCGAGGCCGGGGGCACCCGCCACGCGCTCGGCGTCGATGGCCGCCGCCTCGACCGCGACCCAGGTGGGGCCGTCGACCTCGCCGGTCGCCTCGAGCCCGGCGTCCTCCTGGACCTCGCGGACGGCCTGCGCGGTCAGCGGGCCGAAGCTGCCGTCGGCCTCGACACCGAGCAGCTCCTGGAGCACGGCCACCGCGCCGCCGGCGTAGGGGCTGTCGTCACGACCCTCGACCGCGGCGCGGGCGGCGAGCTCGCCGTCCGGGTCCGCGCCGACGTCGCGGCTGCCCTCGGCGAGCTCGACGTCGCGCAGCGCCATGGTCGGGTGCGCCGCCCGCTCGAGGTAGACCCAGGTCAGCGGGGTCACCACGGCGGGCTCGTCACCCCGCCGCTCGGCCTGCTCGGCGAGCACCGGGACGGTCTGCTCCCACTCCGCCAGCGCCTCGGCGGTCTTCGGCCCGAAGTCCCCGTCGGGCTCGGCGCCCAGGGCCTCCTGGAGCACCGTGACGGCCTTGCCCTGGTCGCCCTGGGTCACGGTGGTGCGCCGGTAGGGGGTGAACTGCGAGACCTGCCAGTCCTCGGGGGTGACCGAGAGCGCCGAGGCCGGGACCTCGTCCAGGTCCCACCCCTGGGCCGCGGCGTAGGTCAGGGCGTCCGCGACGCCGGTCGCCGGCAGCTCGTGCTCGGTCTGCCACTCGACGAGGGCGGTGCGGGTGGGCGCGTCCAGGACCCCGGTGGGCTCGATGCCGAGGACGGTCTGCAGCATCGACACCCCCGGCCCCGACTCACCGGGACGCACCCGCGCGAGGTCGCTCGCGGGGGCGGCCACGGCCGGGTCGGCGCACGGCTCGAACCGGGGGAAGGTGTGCAGCGCGGCGTACTCCCGCGTGACGGTGTCGCACGGCCCGAGGTCGGGCCGGGTCACCGCGACACCGGTCCACCAGGAGGTCCGCATCATCGCGCCGTCCCAGGTGAAGGACAGGTGCACGTGGTCGGTGTGCGGGCTGGGGCCGACGTAGTGCCGCCACTCGTTGTCGTCCTTCATGAAGACGAGGCCGTTCCAGATGATGTACTCGATGCCGAAGCGGCGCATCATCTCGCCGTCGTCCTCGGTCAGCCAGGCCACGGCGGCGTCCCCGATCCGACGCTCGTGCGGGTCGAAGGCGTCCAGCTGCCAGTCCAGGGCACGGCCGTCGTGGTGCTGGCTCATGTAGTCGATGCACGGGCGCGCACCGGTCCACCCCGGGCGGCCGTAGTGCTCGGTGAGGAGGAGTGCGAAGGCGATGACGCCCGGACGGTCCTCGGGGTCGCAGGACAGCTGGTTCTGGTATGCCGTGTCCTCGTCGACCTCGACCGGCAGGTCGTCGTTCTGCGGGGGCCCGGGGACGGGATAGGCGGGGTCCTCCGGCAGCTGCACGAAGCTCGCCGGCCCGGCGGGCGACCCGCTGTGCGAGAACCCCCCGCCCCCCGGGGCGGGCGCGACCGGCGCGCCGGTGCCCTGGGTGCCGTCGCCCTGGGTGCCGTCCGCGGGCGCGTCACCGGCGGGGTCGGGCTGGCCCTGACCGTCCCCCGGTCCGCCCGATCCCTCGGCGCCGGCGGCGACCGGTGCGGCAGGGTCGGTCGCCGGCTCCTCGTCGGCGATCGCCATGGACGAGGAGAGCGCGAGCGCCCCGGTCAGCATGGACGTCGCGAGCATGCGGGCCCCACCCCGACGTCGTCCCCCTGTGCCTGCCATCGACTGCTGACCCCTGACCTGTCTCGTGGCCGCCGGAGCGACCTGACGTATGCATGACGAGCGCCGACCACCACCTCGGCGGGACGGTCCGGCGTCGCGCTCAGCCTACGTCCCCGTGGTCGGCCGCGGTACCCCTCACCAGCCCTTCTTTACCAAGTCGTCATCCGCCCACCCTCATCCACCTCATTGAACACACGCGTCCCACGTGCATCACCTGCGCCTCGGGGCGCGCCTCCGCGGGTTCACCAGACCGTGACCTTCTCGTCAGGTGCGGGCGGCCGACCATGGGCTACGTTGCTTCCGGCGGGTTCGCCGAGGAACCTGCGACGGACACCTCATGAGGAGAACACCACGCATGTCCCCCCGTAACCCTTCCGCACGTCGTGGCCTCGTGGCCGTCGGCGCAGCGGTCGCCCTCGTCGGTGGCGGTGCCGCCGCCGCGACGAGCGCGCCCAGTCTGCCCACGGCACCCGAGATCGAGGACCCGACCCAGGTGCACCGCATCGCGGGCGCCGACCGCTACGAGACCGCCGCCGAGATCGCGCGGGCCTTCCCCGACGACGCGACGGGCACCGTGGTCGTCGCCTCGGGCCAGGCCTTCCCCGACGCGCTCAGCGCGCAGATGCCCTCCGGCTCCGCCGGTGCGGCGGGCGGGATGTCCCGGCCGGACACCGAGGGTGCCGGCCTGCCGGTGCCGATGCTGCTGACCAAGCAGGACGCCCTGCCCAGCGCGACGGCGGAGGCGCTGAACGACCTCGCGCCGAGCCAGATCATCGTCGTCGGCGGGACCGTGGCCGTGTCCGCGGCCGTCGAGACCGAGCTCGAGAGCTTCGGCGCCGAGGTGGTGCGCATCTCGGGCGAGAACCGCTACGACACCTCCGCCGAGATCGCCGGACTCTTCCCGACCGGCCTCCCCGTGCTCTACCTCGCGACCGGGACCGACTTCCCGGACGCGCTGACCGGCGGCGCCCGCGCGGGGCGTGACGGCGCCCCGATGCTGCTCACCGACCCCGACGAGCTGCGCCCGAGCACGGCCGAGGCGATCGCCGCGCTGCAGCCGCAGTCGGTCGTCGTCCTCGGCGGGTCCGGCGCCGTGTCCGACGACGTGGTCGAGGCCGTGACGGGGATGGTGCCCGACACCACCCGGGTCTTCGGCGCCAACCGCTACGAGACCGCCGTCGCGCTGGCCTCCTCCTACGAGTTCGACTCGGTGTCCTACCTCGCCAGCGGCCAGGACTACCCCGACGCGCTCACCGGCGGGGCGCTGGCGGCCTTCCACGGGGGTCCGCTGCTGCTGAGCCGCGCCACGGAGGTCCCCGAGCCCACGGTCGCGGAGCTCGACCGGCTCTCGCCGCAGGGCCTCGTGCTGTTCGGCGGGGAGGGCGCCCTCTCCGAGGCGGGCGTCGCCCTCCCCCTCGAGACGTGGCTGCCGCTCTGGGTCGACGAGCTCGTCGTGCAGATGCTGTCGTTCAACGACTACCACGGCCACATCGAGGAGGAGGACGGGACGCTCGACGAGGAGCAGGACCCCGACCAGAACCTCGTCGGTGGCGCGGTCAACCTCAGCTCGACACTGGACGCCCTGCGGACCCGGTCCTTCGAGGACCAGACGCTGACGGTGGCCGCGGGTGACCTCATCGGTGGGTCGACCTTCGTCTCCGGCCTCTTCCAGGACGAGCCGTCCGTGGAGACCCTCGAGGTCGCCGGCCTGGACATCTCCGGGGTCGGCAACCACGAGTTCGACGAGGGCGTGGACGAGCTCCTGCGCATGCAGGAGGGCGGCTGCCACCCCGAGCGCGGCTGCTTCGGCGACGAGCCCTACGACGGCGCGGACTTCCAGTGGCTGGCCGCCAACGTCGTGGACAAGGAGTCCGGCGAGCCCATTCTGCCGGCCACCGAGGTGCGCACCGTCGACGGCGTCGACGTGGGCTTCATCGGGATGACCCTGGAGGAGACCCCGACCCTGGTCAGCCCCGGCGGCGTCGCCAGCGTCGACTTCCTCGACGAGGTCGAGACCGCCAACGCCCAGGCGGCCGCGCTGCGCGAGCAGGGCGTCGAGTCGATCGTCGTGCTGCTGCACGAGGGTGGCTACCAGACCGGTACCTACGACCAGTGCGAGGGCATCTCCGGTCCGGTCGTCGAGATCGCCGAGAACCTCGACCCGGCCATCGACGCCGTCGTCACCGGCCACACCCACCAGCCCTACGTCTGCTCGATCCCGGACCCGGCCGGCGCCGACCGCCTGGTCACCAGCGCCAACCAGTACGGCCGGGTCGTCACCGAGACCGCGCTGACCGTCTCCCGCACCTCCGGTGACGTGACCCGCGACCGGGCCTACGCCGACAACCACCTGGTGCTGCAGTCCATCGCGGACGACCCGGAGATGGCCGAGGTCGTCGACACCTGGGTCGCCCGGGCGGAGGTCCTGGCGGGCGAGGTCGTCGGCACCGTCGCCGAGGACATCACGGGTGACGCCGGTGGGGACCGCGGCGTCGAGACGCCGATGGCCGACCTCGTCGCCGACTCGATCCTCGCCGGCACCGACGGCGCCGACGAGGGCGGGGCGCAGATCTCCTTCATGAACGTCGGCGGGGTGCGCGCGAGCCTGCTCGTCGACCAGATCAGCAACGACGAGGAGGCGGGCGAGGTCACCTACCAGGAGGCCTACAACGTCATGCCGTTCGGCAACATCCTCGTCTCGATCGACATGACCGGCGCCCAGATCAAGGCCGTCCTCGAGCAGCAGTACGTCCCCGACCGTGGTCGGCAGTACCTCGCGCTGGGTGTGTCGGAGGGCTTCACCTACACCTGGGACGACAGCCAGCCCGAGGGCAGCAAGGTGAGCGAGATGGCGCTGGACGGCGTCCCGCTGGAGATGGACGGGACCTACCGGGTCTCGACCCTCAACTTCCTCCAGCAGGGTGGCGACAGCTTCACCGCGTTCACCGAGGGCACCAACCTCGTCGGAGGCCCCGAGGACCTCGCGAACCTGGTGGACTACCTGCGGGCCAACCCGGGGCTCACCGCACCGGAGAGCCGCGTCGACGGTCTCTGAGCCGCACGGTCCCACGGCGCGGCGCGCCGTGGGGCCGACCGAGGGCCGCCACCCGCACGGGTGGCGGCCCTCGGTGCGTCCGCACGAGCCCCCGACCGATGCAGGCCTCCGATGTCGGCACCTGACCGAAGCCCCCGCCACGCGGTACAGTCGCCCTAGGCTGTTCAACGATCGTCACACTTTTGTCCTAGATGGAGAGGCGGCCGCGACCATGGGGCAGGCGCGCTACACGGTCAAGCAGGTGGCCGACCTCACGGGCGTGGCCCCCGCCACGCTGCGCGCCTGGGAGCGCCGGTACGCCGTCGTCGAGCCGCAGCGCAGCAGCTCGCGCTACCGGCTCTACGACGACACCGACATCCGGCGGCTGAGCCGCATGGCCGAGCTGGTGCGCGGGGGCAGCCCGGCCTCGCTCGCCGCGACGCAGGTCCAGGCGGAGGCTCTCGAACCGGCCGACACCGCCGACCTCCCCGCCGTCGAGGGTCCCCCCGTCGCGGACCTCATCCTCGCCGCGCAGCGCTACGACCAGACCCTGCTCACCGGGGTGCTCGACCGGGCCCTGGCGCGCACCTCCTTCGAGCACGCGCTCGAGGGATGGCTCATGCCCGCCCTCACCGAGCTGGGTCGGGCCTGGGAGCGCGGCGAGGTCGACGTCGCCAGCGAGCACTTCGTCTCGGCCGCGGTGCACCGTCGGCTGTCGGCCGCCTTCGACGCGGCCGGTCTCAACGAGGGCGCCCCGGTGGCGCTGGTCGGGCTGCCGCCCGGGGCGCTGCACCAGCTCGGCGCGCTGGCCTTCGCGGTGTGCCTGCGTCGGCAGGGGATCGACGTGCGGTTCCTCGGCGCGGACGTCCCGGTCGCGAGCTGGGACCACTCGGTGCGCACCCTCGGACCGGCGGGCGTCGTGGTCTCGGTGCCGATGCCGCGCGACGCGGAGCCAGCCGCCGAGCTCATCGAGCGGCTGACCGAGGCCTACCCCGCCGTCCCGGTGTGGATCGGCGGCCACGGGAGCTCGAGCCACGCCCTCGGCCGGACGCTCCCCCGCTCGGCCGTGGAGGCCGCGCGCGCCGTGTCGCGCGACCTCCTACGGCGCTGAGGGGCGGCTCAGAGGTTCTCGTCGACGAACTCCCGGGCGACCTCGGCCGGGTCCTGACCCTCGGTCTGCACCTGCACCATCATCGAGGTGAGGTTCTCCGTGTTCAGCGCCGCCGAGACCTCGTTGAGGGCCTCCTCGATGGTCGGGTTGACCGCGTCGGCGCGGATGAGCGGCACGACGTTCTGCGCGGCGAAGAGGGACTCCGGGTCCTCCAGGACGACGAAGTCGTTCTCCTCGATGGCCGGGTTGGTGGTGAAGATGTTGGCCACGTCGACCTGGCCGTTGGCCAGGGACTGCACGGTGAGGTTGGCGCCGGCCGCGAGCGAGCGGAAACCGGCGAACTCCAGCCCGTAGACCTCCTGCAGCCCGTCGACGCCGTTGGGTCGGGTCTCGAACTCCGGGGGGCCGCCGAGGGTCAGGTCGCCGGCGTGGTCGGCCAGGTCGCCGATGCTCGTGAGGTCCAGCTCCTCGGCGGTCTCGCTGGTGACGACCAGGGAGTCCTTGTCCTCGGCCTCGCTGATCTCCAGGACCTGCAGGTCGTCAGGCAGGTTCTCCTGCAGGTCCTGCAGGACGTCCTCGGAGGAGGTCGCGGTGATCTCCGGGTTGAGGTAGGTCGCCAGCCCGCCGGTGTACTCCGGCAGCGCGTCGATCGACCCGTCCTGGATGCCGGCGATGTAGGCCTCGCGGCTGCCGATGTTGAGCTGGGTGTCCACCTCCACGCCGGCGTCGGAGAGCGCCGCGGCGTAGATCTCGGCGAGCAGCTCGTTCTCCGGGAAGTTGGCCGACCCGATGGTGATGCTGCCGGCTCCGGCGTCGCCGCTGCTGCCGGCGTCGTCGCCGCCGCCGCCGGTGTCCATGGGGTCGCTGCCGCCGCCGCAGGCGGCCAGGCCGAGGGTCGCGCTCAGGGCGAGGGTGATGACTGCGGTGCGTCGCATGAGGGGTGTCCTCCCGGTGGGGTTGGGTTGTCTGGTCGAACGTCGGGTCCGGTGGGGGTATGCCGTGGCGTGGGTCACGATGTGGTCACGAGATCGGTGGGTGCTCAGTGCTCCTTGGCGACGACGAGCCCGGGTGAGACGACGAGCCGCTGGATGCCGGCCATCACCAGGTCGACCAGCAGCGCCAGCAGGGCCACGACGATCGCGCCACCGGCCATGACCTCGTACTGGCGGGAGGCCTGGCCGTCGATGAGGTAGCGGCCCAGGCCACCGATGCCCACGATGGCGGCGATGGTGGCGGTGGCGATGATCTGCAGCATGGCCGAGCGCAGCCCGGACAGCAGCAGCGGGGAGGGCCGCCGGCACCTCCACCTGCCACAGGATCTGCGCCTCGGTCATCCCGACCCCGCGCGCCGCGTCCCGGGCCGCCGGGTCGACCGCCTCGACCCCGGCATACGTGCCGGACAGGACGGGCGGGATCGCGAGCAGCACGAGCACCAGGACGACCGGCAGCTCGAAGGCCAGGTCGCCGCTCAACCGCGGCAGGAGCAGCAGGGTCGCGACGAAGAGGACCCCGAGCGAGGGGATCGCACGGAACGCGCCGGCCAGGTTGATCGCCAGCCAGCGCCCCCGTCCGGTGTGGCCGATGAACAGTCCCACGGGCACGGCGACCAGCGCCGCCAGGACCAGCGCGACGAGGGAGATCCGCAGGTGCGTGATGCTCTGGGCGATGATCCCCCCGGGGCCCGTCCAGGTGGCGGGATCGGTGAGCCACTGCCAGGTCAGGGAGATCATCGGGCCACCCCCGCCCGCAGCCAGGGGGTCAGCGCCCGGGAGAGCAGCGCGATGCCCGCGTCCAGGACGAGCGCGAGCGCGACGCACGCGACGATGCCCACGACGATCGGGCCCATGTCGTTGCGGTTGAAGCCCTCGGTGAAGAGCTGCCCGAGCTGGCTCACCCCGATGAGCGCGGCCACCGAGACGATGGAGACGTTGCTCACCGCCGCGACGCGCAGCCCGGCGGTGATGACCGGCACGGCCAGCGGCAGGTCCACGACGAGGGTGCGGCGCAGCTCGCCGTAGCCCATGGCCGTGGCCGCCTGGCGGGTCGCCCCGGGCACCGAGCCCAGACCGTCGGCGACCGTGCGGGTGAGCAGCGCGATCGAGTACAGGGTCATCGCCACCAGGACGTTGGCGTCGTCCAGGACCCGGGTCCCGAGCAGCAGCGGAAGCAGGATGAACAGCGCCAGCGAGGGGATGGTGTAGAGCAGCCCGGTGCCCGCGATCATCGGTGGGGCGAGCCAGCGGTAGCGCGTCGCCAGCCACCCGAGGGGCAGGCTGATGAGCAGACCCACGAGCAGCGGCACCCCGGCGAGGTAAAGGTGGCGCAGGAGGAGGTCACCGACGGTGGACCAGGCGACTCCCCCGATCACGCGGCGCTCCCGCCCCGGGCCCTGATCGCCTCCAGGACCCGCTCGGGCACGACGGTCCCGACCACCCGGCCGTCCTCGACCACGACCCCGCGGCCGGAGGGCGCGGAGAGCGCGGCGTCGAGGAAGACCCGGGCCGAGTCACCGACCTCGGCGAGCGAGCCCATACGGTGCAGCTCCTCCTCCCGCACCGGCCCGCCGGAGCCGCCCTGGCGGTCCACCCAGCCGAGCGGCCGACCCTCCTCGTCGACGACGAGGACCCAGCCGCGGCCGGCCGGGACGTCCTCGCCCAGCGCGACGGTCTGCTCCGGGTCGGACTCGACCTGCGTGGTGGTGAACCCCAGCTTGCGGTAGCCGCGGTCCTTGCCGACGAAGCTGGCCACGAAGTCGTCGGCGGGCTCGGTGAGCAGCTCCCCGGGACTGGCGAGCTGGGCCAGGTGCCCGCCCTGGCGCATGACGGCGACGTGGTCGCCGAGGCTGATGGCCTCGTCGATGTCGTGGGTGACGAGCACGACGGTGATCCCCAGCTCGCGCTGCAGGCGGCGCACCTCGTTCTGGAGGTCGGTGCGCACCAGCGGGTCGACCGCGCTGAAGGGCTCGTCCATGAGCACCACCTCCGGGTCGCTGGCGAGCGCCCGCGCCACGCCGACGCGCTGCTGCTGCCCCCCGGAGAGCTGGGCCGGGTAGCGCGAGGCCTGGTCGGCGGTGAGCCCCACCTTCTCGATCGCCTCCATCGCGGCGGTGCGGGCGCGACCCTTGTCCCACCCGATGAGGGTGGGCACCGTCATGACGTTGGCGAGCACGGTGCGGTGCGGGAACAGCCCGGCGTGCTGGATGACGTAGCCGATGGAGCGGCGCAGCCGGGCCGGCTTCCGGTCGGCGACGTCCTCGTCGTTGATGAGGATCCGCCCCTCCGTGGGCTCGACCATGCGGTTGATCATCCGCAGGCTCGTCGTCTTGCCGCACCCGGAGGGTCCGACGAAGACCGTGATGCCGCCTCGCGGCACCTCCAGGCTGAGGTCGTCCACCGCGGTCGTGCCGTCGGGGTACCTCTTGGTCACGCTCTCGAAGCGGATCATCCCCCAGACCCTACGGGCTGGGACCGACACCGGCACCCCAGGCGGTCTCCGGGCGGGCGACGTCGTGCGCACCCCGGAGACCCGGGTGGAGAGCAGGGCCAGAGCCTCATACCCGGTCCGACCGGCTAGCGGCTGCCGACGGCGGCCCGCACCGCGTCGCGGTACGGGGTGGCTCCCCCGGGCGGGGCCCCCACCATCTCCTTGAGGTCGTCCTCCTGGCAGACGACCTCGTGGACCAGCGAGCCGACGAGCGGCTTGGCCACCCCGGCGTCGACGGGCGTGACCAGACCCACCCAGTGGCTGGCGAGCCACGGGGTGAGCACGGGCAGCGTGACGATCATCCGGTGCCGCAGCCCGGTCTCCTCGGCGAAGCCCTGCATCATCGCCTTGTAGGTCAGCACGTCCGGACCGCCGACGTCGAAGGTCCGGTTGACCTCGGGCGGGAGGTCCGCCGCCGCGACGAGGTAGTGCAGCACGTCGTCGATCCCCACCGGCTGGATCCGGTTCTTGAGCCACTTCGGGGCCACCATCACCGGCAGCCTCTTGGTGAGGTGCCGCAGCATCTCGAAGCTGGCCGAGCCCGAGCCGATGACCGTCGCGGCCTGCAGCACGGCGGTCGGCACCCCGCAGGCCATGAGGATCTCGCCGACCTCGACCCGGGAGGCCAGGTGCTTGGAGAGCTTGCCCTGCGGGTGCAGCCCGGAGAGGTAGACGATCCTGCGCACGCCGGCCTCGCGGGCCGCGCGGCCGAACTCGCGGGCGAGCCGCCGGTCCCGCTCGACGAAGTCGCCCGAGCCGTCCATGGAGTGGATGAAGTAGTAGGCGAGGTCGGCACCCTCCAGCGCCTGGGCCAGGTCCTCGGGGTCGTTGGCGTCACCCTCGGTCGCCTCGACGCGGTCGGCCCACTCCTGCGGCAGCTTGTCGGCCGACCGGGTGAGGGCCCGGACGGTGTAGCCGGCGTCCAGCAGGCGGGGGACGAGGAGTCCTCCGACGTAGCCGGTGGCGCCGGTGACCAGCGCCACTCGGGGGTCGCCGGCGGGGGTGGTGGAGGGGGAGGTGGTCATGGTGTCAGCTCACGATCGACAGGAGAGGGGGCAGGATGAGGAGCATCCCGGAGGACCAGGTGATGTGGGTGATGGCCGGGCCGAGGATCCCACCGGTGACTCGGCGCTGCAGCCCGCAGACCAGCCCCAGGCATACGGCGGCGAAGACGAGCAACGGCACGCCGGCCACCACCGTCGTCAGGGCGTAGATGGCCGTCGTCGCGATGACGGTCCAACGCTCCGGGATGGCGGCGTACAGCGCTCCGCGGAAGAAGATCTCCTCCGCGATGCCGTTCATGACGGTGATGACCAGCACGAGCGGGACCGAGGCGAAGCGCACGTGGTCCAGCAGCTCGTTGACCGGGCCGAGCAGGAACGGCACCTGCGCGATGAGGAGGGCACCGGCGGTGAACACGGCGAGCAGCAGCGCACCGAGGGCGAGGGACTGCACCACGGGGCGTGCGTAGGACTCTCCCCGACGGGTGTTGCCGCGCCCGAGGTAGAGGCGCCCCGAGGCGAAGGCCCCGAGCACCCAGGTGGCGGCGAGGGCGGTGCTGCCCAGGTAGAAGAGCGGGTTGCCCGGCTCGAGACGCAGGGACCACCACAGCAGGGCGGTCCCCACGACAAGGGTCAGCCCGGCCACCACCTGGCGCCGGAGCCGGACCGCGGGCGGGTCACGGTGGTCACGGGGCACCTTGGTCACCAGGGCAGCCCGGAGGAAGGCGCGCAGCTCGGTGACGGGGTTCACGCTTGCCCACCCTGCCTCACCTGCCACCGGACCGCCTCCCGAAGCCTGTCGCACCGCACGTGACAAACATTGTGCAGCCGTCGGTCTGCCGACCGCAACCGGTGGTGGCGGGACCCGGAGAGACTGCACCAGGCCGCGACATGCCCCAGGGAGCGACCTTCGACAAACCCTTGACACACGGCTGCGGTCAGCACCATGCTCGACGGAGCCGGACCGCTCGGTCCGGCGAACCGGACTCAAGGAGGAGACCGTCATGATCAAGCCCGCCGCCGCCGCCCTCGCGGCCCTGTCCCTCGCCGCGCTGGCCGCGGGCCCCGCCGCCGCCGCACCGGCACGACCCGACGTCGAGTGCCAGCGCGCAGGCCTGTCGGTGCTGCGCGACGCGGGGCTGCTCAGCTCCGTCGCCCGGGACGGCCTCCCGTTGGCGACCGCGGTCTCGGTCGGCGTCACCGTCCGCGACGGAGCCGACATCTCCGGCGTCCCGGACCCGATCCCGCTGTCGGTCGTGCTCGCCGACCACCGCGCCGGTGACCAGAGCCTCTTCGTCTACCCCTGGTGCGGGTGAGCTGAGCGCCCCGCGCGGGGCCCGCCCCTCGTAGGTCGCCGCCGCACCGGACGTCCGGTGCGGCGGCAGCGCACGTCCGGTGCGGCGGCAGCGCACGTCCGGTGCGGGTGCCGGAGGCGTCAGCCCGCCGCCACGGGCCCGCGCACCGGACGGTTGAGGACCACCTGACCCACGCCGATCGTGCCGGCCGTGAACCCGGCCTGGCAGTAGGCGAGGTAGAACTCCCAGATCCGGCGGAACCGCTCGTCGAAGCCCAGCTCGGCGATCCGCGGCCAGGCCTCGCCGAAGGTCGTGCGCCACCGGCGCAAGGTCTCGGCGTAGTGCTGACCGAAGGTGTGCACCTCGCGCAGCCGCAGCGAGGTGTGCGCCGTGCACGTGCGCTCCATCGCGTCGACGCTGGGAAGCGCCCCTCCGGGGAAGACGTACTTCTGGATCCAGCCGTAGGTGTTGCGCGTCGAGAGGTAGCGGTCGTGCGGCAGCGTGATCGCCTGCACCACCGCCGTCCCGCCCGGCGCCAGCCTGGCGTCGATGGTGCCGAAGTAGGTCGGCCAGAACTCCTCGCCGACCGCCTCGACCATCTCGACCGACACCACGGCGTCGAACTCGCCCTCGACCTCGCGGTAGTCCTGGACCCGCACCTCGACCCGGTCCGCCAGCCCGGCCTCGGCCACCCGCTTCTCGGCCCACGCCGCCTGCTCGCGCGAGAGGGTGATCGTGCGCACCTGCGCCCCGCGCTCCGCGGCCCGGACGGCCAGCGTGCCCCACCCCGTCCCGATCTCCAGGAGCCGGGTCCCCTCCTGGACCCGGGCCCGGTCCAGCGCCGTGTCGACCTTGCGCAGCTGCGCGTCCTCGAGCGTCTGGTCGTGCCACGGGGCGTCCTCGTCGAAGAGGGCGCACGAGTAGGTCATCGACGCGTCCAGGAAGGCCGCGAACATCTCGTTGGACAGGTCGTAGTGGGCCTCGATGTTGCGGCGCGACCCGGCCAGGGTGTTGCGGGTCGAGCGGGGCAACGCCTGGTCGGCGAGGTGCCGCAGGGCCCGCAGCGGGCGTGGCAGGCCGTCGCCCAGCCGCTGGGCGAAGGGGAGCAGCACGGCGGCGAGGTCGTGACCGGGGGCCGGGCTCCAGTCCCCCTCGGTGTAGCCCTCTCCCACCGCCACCTTGTGCGAGGCGCCCAGGCGGGCGTAGAAGCGATCCGGCTCGTGCATGACGACGGCGGGCCGGGCGGCCGGGTCGGCGCCCGCGCCCCCGGCCGGGTCGCGGTGCGGGTCGTCGTCGCGACGGATCTCGACGTCGACCCGGCGCAGCACCTGCTCCATGACCTGCCGGGCGGCGGCGGCGCGGGCCCGCGCCACTGGGTCGGAGCGGACGGGGATCGGGGCTGGACCGGTCATCGGACGGCCTCCTTCGGGTGGGTGGGTCGGTCGTGGATCGGCAGCCGGCGCCACAGGCGCAGCCCGTGCAGCCGGATGAGGAGCGTGACGACCTGCGGCATGAGGGCGTGCCGACGCACGACCCGGGCCACCGCCGCCCGCGTCGCCGGGCGGGGTCTGCCGTCGGTCACCGCGGTGATGACCCGCTCGCCGTCGCGGTCGAGGCCGATGCCCACGACGACCCGGTCCGGGGCCAGGCGCAGGGACACGGCATACCGCCCGCGGGTGTCGTTGAAGGGGGAGACGTAGAACTCCTTGTCCATCCCCCCTCGGCCGGCCCCGTCCAGGTCGAGCAGGTAGCCGTGCCGCTCGCCGTAGGTGTTGTGCACCTCGAGGACGACCGTGCGCAGGTCTCCGCCGCTGGTCAGCACCCAGAACACGGTGAGCGGGTCGAAGACGTAGCCCAGCACCCGCGCGTTGGCGAGCATGAGCACCTGGTCGTCCGGCGCCACCGTCACCCCGCGCCGGGCGCAGAAGCGTTCGAGGTCACCGCGCAGCCCGCCGCCGAGCCGGCCCCCGTCCAGGTGGTCGCTCGCGGAGAACCCGCTGACGAGGCGCCGCCACCCGCGGTGCGTGGGCAGGTCGTCGAGGTCGACGAGCCACTGGTAGGCGCGGTAGCGGAAGGCGTGGTGCACCGGTCGGTGCCGGGTGTGCGCCACCGTCCCGACGACCAGGGCGGGCACCGGCGGCGGCTCGAGGACCGCACTCCTCATGCCACCCCGCCGATCGCGAGCTCCCCCTCCAGCCGCCGCACGGCCTGCAGACCCGAGCGTGCGCCGTCCTCGTGGAAGCCCCAGCCCAGGTGCGCCCCGGCGTAGGCCAGCCTCGGCCCTCCCGCCTCGCGCAGTCGCGCCGCGGCCTCGATCGCCTCGTGCGTGAACACCGGATGAGCGTACTCCCGCTCCACGAGCACCCGGCGCGGGTCGACCCGCCCGACGTGGTTGAGGGTGACGACGTAGTCGTCACGGACCTCGGGACCCAGCCGGTGCAGGGTGTTCATCCAGTAGCTCACGAGCACCCGGTCGTCCCGGGCCTCGCACCCCGTGAGGCGGTAGTTCCACGCCGCCCTGGCGCGGCGCGCGGTCGGCAGCACCCCCGGGTCGGTGTGCAGCACGGTCGGGTTGAGCGAGTAGCGGATGGACCCGAGGTCGGCGCGCTCGGCGTCGGTGGCGTCGGTGAGCACCCGCAGGGCGACGTCCGCGTGCGTCGCGAGGACCACCCGGTCGACGGTCTCGGTGGCCGGCGCGGCACCACCGGTGCTCACCTCGACCCGGTCCGCGTGCCGGCGCACCGCCGTCACGGGGGCACCGGTGCGCACGGTCGAGCCCGCCGCCAGCAGCGCCTCACGGATGCGCTCGACGTAGACCCGGCTGCCGCCGACGACCGTGCGCCAGGTCGGCGACCCGCCCACGGTGAGCAGGCCGTGGTGGTCGAGGAACTCGAAGAGGTGGTGGGCGGGGTAGGCCGCGGCGTCCTCGTGCCCGGAGGACCACACGCAGGAGATGAGCGGGATGGCGTAGTGCTGCACGAAGTAGGGGTCGAAGCGACCGCGCTCGAGGAAGCCTCCCCAGGTGATCGGCGCGGCCTCGCCGCGGCGGGCGGCCGCGAGCTCGGCGAGCGCCGCGCGGTGGAAGCGGGGCACCTCGCGCAGCAGCCGACGGTAGCGACCGTCCAGCACCCGGGTCGGCTGCGCCAGCAGCCCGCTGAGGCCCTTGGCGCCGGCGAAGGACAGCCCGCACCCGTCGCAGGTGATCGACATCGACATCTCCGTCTCCTGCGTGGGGATGTCGAGCTCGTCGAAGATCCTCCGCAGGACCGGGTAGGTGCGGTCGTTGTGCACGATGAACCCGGAGTCGACCGCCAGCCGCTCCCCCCGGTCGGTGACCACGTCGTGGGTGTCGGCGTGGCCGCCCAGGCGGGCGTCGGACTCGAGCAGCAGCACCCGGTGGGTGTGGCGCAGGTGGTATGCCGCGCTCAGCCCCGCGACGCCGGCACCGACCACGGCGACGGTGGGTCGGTGGTCGGCCGCGTCGGGGGCGGGGGTCCTCGTCGTGGCGGTGGTCATGGGGGGTGTTCGTGCCGTCGGCACGAACGGATTGCCCCGTGGGCCGGACCGGGGGTCAGGCGGTGCGGGGCCCACCTGCGGCGGGCCGCCGGGAGCGGGCCAGCGCCCACACCCCGACCGCCGCGACGAGCACGGCCGTGAGCGCGGCCGCGACGCCGACGACCTCGGAGCGCAGCTCGCCGGTCAGCCGGCCCGAGGCCACCCAGGCGGTGCCCCAGACGACGGCCGCGGCCAGGCCGAGCTGGAAGAGGCGCTGGTCGGTCCGGCGCAGCAGGAGGGTGGCGATGACGACCACGGCGGCGAGCACCGCGACGGTGACCCCGGTGGACAGGGCGCTGTCCGCCTCCACGCCCAGGCCGACCAGCCAGGAGGCGATGTTGGCGCAGGTGGCCACGCAGATCCAGCCGAGGTAGAGCCCGAAGGTCGCCGACACCCAGACGTCCGCCCCCAGGCCCTGCCGCGGCAGGCCGGCGGTGGCGCGCAGGACCAGGCCGAGCGAGACGACGATGCCGAGCATGACGAGCACCGAGACGAGGACCCACCCGGCGAAGACGACGAGCAGCCAGAGCCCGTTGAGGGCGATGGCCGCGGCGGCCGGCAGCCGCGTGGAGCGGGCCCAGCGCGACCCGGCGACGGCCGGGAGCCACTGCCACACGACATACCCCGTCAGTCCGAGGTAGATGACCGACCAGATGGAGAAGGCCGGGCCCTGCGGGGCGATGAGCGTCGCGCTGTCGGAGAAGAGGCCGCCACCCTGCGTCTCCATGCCGCCGCCGGCGACGAGCCCGGTGCCGATGAGCGTGCCGCCGACCCACAGGACGGCGGCCAGGGTCACCAGCACCTGCTGCGCGCGGGTGCTCACGGCAGGTCGACGACGGTCGGTCCGGCGTTCTCCTGGTCCCCCTTGCCGGTGATCATCTTGAGGGTGTCGACGGCCGTCCCGACGAGCGAGGTCCCGCCCCAGTACATGACGGTGTCGCCGTTGACCTTGAGCACGACGTTGTCCGGGTTGTCCGGGCCGCCCTCCATGAAGGCGTCGGCCCCCCTGGACCACAGCTGCTCCACCAGGTCGCGGTCCTCGATGACGGTGGCGCTCCCGGCGAGGGACACCCACGCCTTCGCCGAGGAGTAGGCGACGTTGACGTTGGGGTGCGCCCGCACGTCGGTCACCACGGCGCTGCTGGCCCGCACGAGGAAGAGCACGTCGCCGTCCTCCTCGTGCACCTGGGTCGACAGCGGCCGGCTGGTGAGGCGGCCGTCGCCGGAGCTGGAGTCGACGGTGGTGAGCATGGCGACGTCCATGGTGGACATGACCTCGTGGGCCTGCTTCACCGCCTCGGGGTCGGAGGTGACGGTCACCGGGTCGGACGGGCTGGAGTCGTGGTGCTCGGTCATGGGGATGCCTCTCGGTCGGTGCGGGTCGGGCGGTCGGGCAGGAGGGGGGTGGCGACGGATGGCGGGTCGTCGACCGCCGCCGAGGCCGTGCCGAGCTCTCCGCGCACGACGCTGCGGCCCCCGTGGGCGGGGTCGCCGTCGAGCTGCTCGCGGGAGATGTCGACGACGGGGTACTCGTCCAGGTCGACCGACGCCGGCAGGCTGAACTCGGCCGTCGTGCCGGAGATGACGCCGACGGTGACCATGCCGCTCACGTCGGGGCGCAGCAGCCAGACCTCGAGGTAGCCGTCGCCGGTGTCCGGCAGCTCCTCCAGCTGCACGCGCAGGCGCCGCTCCCCGTCGACGCTGACCACCTCCGCGGTGCCGTCGACGGCCTCGCCGGCGTCGGGCAGGTCCTCCAGCGTCGCGTCGGCGACCACGATCTCCTCGTCCTGCGGCCCGGCCCCCACCACCTCGGTGCCCACCCACGCCACCAGGGCGCCGGCTGCCGCGGCGGCGAGCAGGGACCAGCGACCGGGCCGGTGGCGCGCTCGGGCGCCCGTGGAGCGCCGACGGTGGGCGAGCTGGTCCTCGCCGGCCGTGCCGTCGCCCTCGATCTCGGCGCGGATGCGCTGCCACACCGCGTCCCCGGGCGCCTCGTCCAGGTCCCCGGCGCGCGCCAGCAGCTCCGCGGCGCGTTCCGGGGCGGAGCCGTCGGCGGGCCGGTCGGCATACCGCTCATCGTGGTTCATCGCGCACCTCCGAGGAGAGTTCGGAGCCGTGCCAGGGTTCGGTTCGTATGGGTCTTGACCGTGCCCAGCGGCAGGTCGAGCCGTTCGGCGATCTCCCGCTGCGTGAGGTCCTCCACGTAGGCGAGCAGGATGATGCGGCGCTGCGGGTCGCCGATGCGCTCCAGCTCCTCGTAGATGCTGAGCAGGTCGGTGCTGTCGGCCGCCGTCCAGGCGCTGCGGTCCGCGACGTCGGGCTGCTCCTGCGCGACCGGCGCCTGCCGCTGGCGGGTGCGCAGCTGGTCGGCGATGCGGCGCCGGGTGATGCCCACGAGCCACGCGCCGAGCGGGGCCGAGCCGCGGTCGTAGGTCGCCCGCCCCCGCCAGGCGGACACGAAGACCGCCTGGGTGACGTCGTCGGCGTCGTCCGGGCCCACGGCGCGTAGGGCGAGACCGTGCACGAGGCCGCCCCAGCGGCGGTAGGCACGCTCGAGCGCGTCCGGGTCGGCGTTCTCCCACGCCACGGCGATCGCGTTGTCATCGCCGTCCTCCACGCTCATGACGCAACCCTAGGCGACCCGCCGCGCGCCGGGAGCACGGTGTGATTAGGTCGAGGGTATGCCTGCACCTGTCGCCCCCCGCCTCGACGACCTGATCGCACCGCTGGCCGGCGGGCCGCTGCCGGTCCACCTCGTCGCCTGGGACGGCTCCACGGCGGGCGCCGACCCGCGGTCCCACCCGACCGTGCGGCTCACCAGCCCGCAGGCCCTGCGACGCCTCCTCTGGTCGCCCGGCGAGCTCGGAGCCGCCCAGGCTTTCGTCACCGGCGAGGTCGTCGTGGAGGGCGAGCTCGGGTCGGCGCTGACGCAGGTCCGGGACGAGCTCGTGCGTCGTGCCCCACGACCGACCCCGGCCCAGCGGGCCCGGGCGATCGCCGGCGTGGGCCTGCTCGCCAAGGACCTCGGCCTCCTCGGGCGACCGCCGGCGCCCCCGGCCTCCCAGGCGGTCGTCCGGGGACGCCTGCACAGCCTGACCCGCGACCGCGCCGCGATCAGCCACCACTACGACCTGTCCAACGACTTCTACGAGCTCGTCCTCGACGCGCAGATGGCCTACTCGTGCGCCTACGTCACCGCCGACGGGGCGGACCTGCTCCGCGGCCGGGAGGACGCGGCATACACCCTCGAGCAGGCGCAGTCGGACAAGCTGGAGCTGGTCTGCCGCAAGCTGGGCCTGCACACCCGGCCGGACCAGCGGCTGGCCGACGTCGGGTGCGGCTGGGGCTCGCTCACCCTGCACGCCGCCCGCGAGCACGGCGCGCGGGTCACCGCGGTCACCATCAGCCGGGAGCAGCAGGCCTTCGTGCAGGCCCGTGCCGGGGAGCAGGGGGTGAGCGACCTGGTCGACGTGCGGCTGCAGGACTACCGGGAGGTGCCCGAGTCCGGCTTCGACGCCGTGGCCTCGATCGAGATGGGCGAGCACGTGGGCGACCGCAACTACGCGACGTACGCCGAGACGCTGCACCGGCTGGCGGCCCCGGGCGCACCCGTGCTCGTGCAGCAGATGAGCCGGCCGGGCCGCAACCCCGGTGGGGGCCCGTTCATCGAGTCGTTCATCGCCCCGGACATGTCGATGCGTCCGGTCGGCGCGACCGTGCAGCTGCTGGAGCGGGCCGGGCTGGAGCTGCGCGGGGTCGAGGCGCTGCGTGAGCACTACGTCTGGACGATCCGCTCCTGGGAGGAGCGGCTGCGGCGACGTCGGGACGAGGTCGTCGAGCTGGTCGGGGAGGAGGTCACGCGGGTCTGGGAGCTCTACCTCGCGGGCGCGGCCTGGACCTTCGCGGCCGGCCGGATGGGCGTGGACCAGCTGGTCCTGCGGCGGCCCGGGGGCTGAGGCCCCGCCGCCGGGCTCAGGGCGCCGGAGTGGCGGTGATGACGAGGTTGTCGGTGTAGCTCCCGGCACGCTCGGACCACTCGCCGGTGCAGGTGATGAGCTGCAGGCGCTGCTCTCCCTCACGGTCGAAGAGGTCATCGACGGGGAGCTCCTTCTTGTCGGTCGTCCGCCGTGCGGTGACGACGTAGTCGAGCCGGGAACCGTCCTCACGGACGATGGTGACCGGGGTGCCCTGCTCGGCACTGTTGAGGGCGAGGAACGCCCCCGGCCCCTCCCGGTCGTCGACGTGGCCGGCGATGACCGCGGAGCCGTCCTCCCCCGGGGCCGGACCGTGCCGGTACCACCCGGCCCGGTCGGCGTCCTCGGGGATCTCCATGAGCCCGTCCCCGGTGACCCCGACCGCGTCCAGGGGCACGTCGAGACCGAGCGTGGGTGCCAGCAGCCGCGTGGGAGCGGGCTGCCGGGGCGCGGCGGCGGCCTCGACCGAGGCGTCCCGGACATCGGGTGGGGGCACGACGACCCGCGGGGCGGCCTGCCCCGCGGGTGCGTCGTCCCCTCCGCCCCCCGGTGGCGCCGCGGTGGGGACAGGGTCCACCGCGGCGCCCGGTGCTGCCGGACCGGTCGTGGGCGCCGGGGCGGGCGACCCGAAGTCGGCAGCAGCCGGGAGCGGTCCTCGCTGCAGGCCCCAGAGGGCCCCGACGACGACCGCGAGACTGAGGAGCAGGGCCGCCGCCGCGGCCGGCGAGAGCCGGCCGCGGCGGGGCTGGGTCCGGTGCAAGGGTCAGGCGACCTCGCGACGGACCAGGCGGCTGCCGGCGAGCACCGCGCCCGCAGCGCCGGCCATGAGGAGCACGGTGAGCACCCCGGTCGAGGTGGCGATGCCACCCTGGCCGGAGGGCACGCCGCCCGGGTCGCCGTGCAGGCCGTCGATGGTCTGCACCGCCAGGTCGAGGGTGCCCTCCTCGGCGGAGCCCCACGCGTAGACGATCGTGTTGGTGCCCTCGGCGAGGTCCAGGTCGGCCGGGCCGATGACGACGTCCTCGGTGCCCGCGAGCACCACGTCGGCCGACACGGTGCCGGCGTCGAGGCTCAGCACCTCCTCGTTGGGGTTGGTCAGGCCCTCGATCACCGGGCTGCCACCCGCACGGACGTCGACCGCCGGGGCGGCGGCGGCGTGCCGGACGGTGAGCCGGGACTGCCCGGCGTCCAGCGTGGAGGTGTCGTTGACGAAGGCGGACAGCATCGGGGTGCCGTCCTCGGCCAGGTGGGCGGCCAGGGTGAGGTTCGCACCGCCCGGCACCTCCAGACCCTCGGCGGAGATCGCCGGCTCGGCGGACTCCGGGTCGTCGCCGTCGGCGTAGACCTCCACGTCGTAGGTGCCCTCGGGCAGCATGAGGGGGTCGGTCAGCGTGCCCGGCGCGAAGTCGGGGACGGTCTCCTCGCCGTTGACGTAGACGTCGACCGTGAGGCCCGGTACGGCGTGCAGGACCGAGACCGTGGCCTCGTGCTCGTCCGCCATGGCCGGGGTGGCGAGGGCCGCCGTGCCGGCTCCGGCCAGCAAGGCCGCCGTGGTGGTCGCAGTGATCTTCCGCATGAGGGGTGCTCCTTCATCGCAGCTGGGGCAGACCTGTTCTGCCCTCACCCTCCACTACGTCCGGACACCCCGGTGCGGATTCAGCCTTTGTCCACAGTTTGTGCGAAAGCTGTGGAAGGCCTCCCGGATCCTGCGGTTGCGCGGCTCCCCGGCGCGGTCCATAGTGGAAAAACATTGAACACACATTGGACGTGTTCTCCGATCGCAAGGAGCTGAGCATGAGCGAGCAGCAGGGTCAGATGACCGGGTCGACGGGCGAGACGGTCTCGTGGACCGACCTCGGCAAGGAGATGTGGAACTACCTGACCGGGCAGGGTGCGGCCATCAACTACACGTTCCAGGACATGTCCGTCGAGGTGCCCCGGGACACCGGTGCCGACGCGCCGCGCGCCACCTGGAAGCTGGACGGCACGCTGCGCATCACCACCGAGGACCGCGAGCACCAGGGCTGAGCGTGGTGGAGCAGCTGCGGGTCGAGGCCGACCTCACGCTCACGGTGACGCCGCCGTCGTCGGTCGACGGCACGCAGGAGGATGGGCTGACGGCGCACATCAGGGGCACCGGGTCGCAGATCGAGGTGACGCTGGACCGCCTCGTCGGCCTTCCTCTGGGCATGGGTCGGCGACGTGCCGCCGACCTCGCCTCGGACGTCGGCAGCATGGCGGCCCAGGCCGGCCTGACCGTCGTCGTCTCGGGACCCGAGGGACCGGTCCTGGCGTTCGGTGACGTGCGTTCCCGGCTCCTGGACCGCGCCTTCACCGGGTCGCGGCACGTCGCGGTGCGGGACCGCAGGGCGGCCCTGCGCATGCTGCGGCGGTCCGGCGAGGCGGGTCCGTCGCTCGCCGACCTCACGCCCCCTGGCACCCCGTGGCCGCCCATCCCGGTCGTGCCCACCGGGAGACGGCGCCGGGTCACCACGACCCACGACCCGCTCGGCCGCGGCGAGCCCCGCCTCGTCTACTACCTGCCCCCCGGTCCGGAGCAGGGCAGCCCGAGGGAGACGGCATACCTGCGACGGGGCACGACCACGATCGGGTCGGACCCGGGCAGCGACGTCGTCGTCCCCGGCCTGGCGGCGCACCACGCCGAGGTGCGCCGCGACCCGTCCGTCGACGAGTACCTCGTGCACGCCGTCGACGGGGACGTGTCGGTCGCCGGGGCGGTCGTCGGCGAGGGCGTGGTCCTGCGTACCGGGGCCACGGTGACCTGCGGGGACCAGCGGTTCGTCTACGTCCGGGAGGAGTTCGCCGACCACGGTCGGCCCTACGGCGGGCGCGAGGGCGGGGAGTTCAGCCGCCAGCGGCCGCAGCGGCGCCCCGAGCACTACGAGCGCTGACGGGCCGGCGTCCGGGCCTCCCCCGGATCAGGACAGGAAACCGCGCAGCAGCGACGCCGTCCCCTCGAGGTGCTCACCCATCGCCTCCCGCGCCTCCGCCTGTCGGCCGGCCAGGACCGCCGCCACGACCGTCTCGTGCTGGTCGGTGGAGTGGGCGAGGTTGGGAGGCAGCAGCGGGATGCGATCGAGCATCCCGGTGACGCGATCCCGGACGTCGGCCACCACCCCGGCCAGGCTGGGCGAGCCGCTCAGCTCGGCCAGGGTGAGGTGCAGCCGGGCGTCGAGGGGTCGGTACTGCTCCACCCCGGCCGCGGCACAGTCCGCCGCGACGTCCCGCAGCCGCTGCCGCTCCTCGTCCGAGAGGTCCCGGGCGGCGGCCAGGCCGGCCGCCGCGGGTTCGACGATGGCCCGCAGCGTGAGCAGGTCGTCGACCTCCGCCGGGTCCAGCGCCCCCTCCCCCCGGCGTGGCGGCAGCGTCGGTGCGACGTGGGTGCCGCCGTACCTGCCGCGGCTCACCGTGACGTAGCCCGCCTTCTGCAGCTCGCCCAGGACCTCCCGCAGGGTGGTCCGGGAGACCCGCAGCGACTCGGCCAGCTCCCGCTCGGCCGGCAGCTTGGCCCCGGGCGGGAAGGTGCCCAGGTGCAGCAGCCGGAGCAGGTGCTCGGTCGTCTCCTCGAAGACGTTGCCGCTGCGCACCGGCCGCACCCACGGTGGCTCTGAGGAGGACATACGACCAAATCTAGGCTCCCGCACCCCTTGACGGGGTCGCCCGGACCGCACCAGACTCGACCCACACCAATGGACCACACCTGATCCATTGATCTCAGGGAGGGCTTCCCCATGGCCAAGCGCAGGGTCGACTACCAGAACGTCGCGGACGACTACCACCAGCATCGGCAGCTCAAGAAGGGGGCGGCCGGCTGGATCCTGCTGGCCGGCCTGGGGGTCAGCTACGTCATCTCCGGTGACTTCGCGGGCTGGAACTTCGGCATCGACGAGGGCGGATGGGGCGGTCTGCTCATCGCCACGGTGCTCATGGCCGTGATGTACACCTGCATGGTGCTGGGGCTGGCCGAGATGTCCTCGACCCTGCCCACCGCGGGCGCCGGCTACGGCTTCGCCCGGCGCGCGCTGGGCCCGCTCGGCGGTTACGCGACCGGCGTCGCCGTCCTCATCGAGTATGCCGTCGCTCCCGCCGCGATCGCGGTGTTCATCGGCGGCTACGTCGAGGCCCTGGGGCTGTTCGGGCTGACCAACGGCTGGCCGATCTACCTCGTCGCCTACCTCGTCTTCATCGGCCTGCACGTGTGGGGCGTGGGCGAGGCCCTCAAGGTGATGTTCGCCATCACCGCCATCGCCGTCGTCGCCCTGGTGGCCACGGTCGTCGGCCTGCTGCCGCACTTCCGGGTCGACAACCTCTTCGACATCACCGTGACCGACGCCGCCGGCGCCAGCGCCTTCCTGCCCTACGGCTTCGCCGGGGCGCTGGCCGCGCTGGTCTACGGCATCTGGTTCTTCCTGGCCGTCGAGGGGGTGCCGCTGGCCGCGGAGGAGACCTCCGACCCCAAGCGGGACATGCCCCGGGGGATCATCGTGGCGATGAGCATCCTGCTCGTCTTCGCCGCCTTCATGCTCCTGCTCGTGCCGGGGTCGGCGGGCGCGGAGACCGTCCGCGACTCGGACAACCCGCTGCCGCTGGCGCTGCGCACCGCGCTCGGTGACGACTCCGCGATCGCCGCCTTCGTCAACTACGCCGGGCTCGCCGGCCTCGTCGCGAGCTTCTTCTCCATCATCTACGCCTACTCCCGGCAGCTGTTCGCCCTCTCCCGGGCCGGCTACCTGCCGCGGGTGCTGTCGCTCACCGGTTCCCGCAAGACGCCGTGGGTGGGCCTCCTGGTCCCCGGCACCATCGGCTTCCTGCTCGCCGCCATCACCCAGAACGGCGCGCTGCTCATCAACATCGCCGTCTTCGGCGCCACCGTGTCCTACGTGCTGCTCAACCTCTCGCACATCGTGCTGCGCCGCCGCGAGCCCGACCTCGAGCGCGGCTACCGCACCCCGGGAGGTACGGTGACGACCGGCATCGCGCTCGTCCTCAGCGTCGTGGCCGTCATCGCCACCTTCGTCGTCGACATCCTGGCCGCCGGCATCACGGCCGCCGTCTTCGCCGGGTTCCTCGCCTACTTCTGGTTCTACAGCCGCCACCACCTCGTCTCCTCCGCCCCGGAGGAGGAGTTCGACCAGATCAGCTCAGCCGAAGGAGACCTGCGATGACCCACCCCCGCAGCGAGCGCATGCTCACCGTCGACCAGCTCCGGGCGGGGGTCGCCGACGAGAGCATCGAGACGGTCATCGTCGCGTTCACCGACATGCAGGGCCGGCTCCAGGGTAAGTACTTGCACGCCCCCTACTTCGTCGAGCACGCGCTGGGGCACGGGGTCGAGGGCTGCAACTACCTGCTGGCCGTGGACCCCGAGATGAACACCGTCGACGGCTACGCCATCTCCTCCTGGGAGGCGGGTTACGGCGACATGGAGTTCACCCTCGACACCGACACCATCCGCCGGGTGCCGTGGTTGGAGCGCACGGTGATGGTGCAGTGCGACCTCGCGCTCACCGACGGGTCCCCGGTCCCCATGTCGCCGCGCTCGATGCTGGCCTCGCAGGTCGAGCGGGCGGCGGGGCACGGGTGGTCGGCGGTCGCCGGCACCGAGCTGGAGTTCGTCGTCTACCGCGACTCCTACGAGGAGGCCTGGGCCAAGGGGTATACGGGTCTCACCCCGGCGAACCAGTACAACGTCGACTACTCCATCGTCGGCTCGGGCCGGGTGGAGCCGCTGCTGCGCCGGATCCGCAGCGACATGTACCAGGCCGGCATGACCGTGGAGTCGGCCAAGGGCGAGTGCAACTTCGGCCAGCACGAGATCGGCTTCCTCTTCGACGAGGTCGTCACCACGTGCGACAACCACAGCGTCTACAAGACCGGCGCCAAGATGATCGCCGCCCAGCTCGGTCAGTCCCTGACCTTCATGGCCAAGCCCAACGAGCGGGAGGGCAGCTCCTGCCACATCCACCTCTCGCTGCGCGGGCTGGACGGCTCGACGGTCTTCTGGGACGAGGGCGGGCGCACCGCGCTCTACGACCACTTCATCGCCGGGGTGCTCGCGACCATGCGCGAGTTCACCCTCTTCTACGCCCCCAACATCAACTCCTACAAGCGCTTCGCCCAGGGCTCCTTCGCCCCGACCGCCGTGGCGTGGGGGCAGGACAACCGCACCTGCGCGGTGCGCACCGTGGGCGAGGGCTCCGGCGCCCGCATGGAGAACCGCGTGCCCGGAGGGGACTGCAACCCCTATCTCGCGGTCGCGGCCATGATGGCCGGCGGGCTGCACGGGATCGAGCAGGAGCTCGAGCTGGAGCCGATGATGACCGGCAACGCCTACGAGTCCGACGCGCCGCTCGTGCCGCACACCCTCCGCGAGGCCCGCGACCTCTTCGCCGCCTCCGAGGTGGCCCGGGAGGCCTTCGGGCAGGAGGTGGTGGACCACTACGTCAACATGGCGGACATCGAGATCACCGCCTTCGACGCGGCCGTCACCGACTGGGAGCTGCGGCGGGGGTTCGAGCGCCTGTGACCGACCGCCCACGGATCGGGCTGACCACCTACTACAAGGAGGCGGCCTGGGGAGTCTGGCGACGGCCCGCGGCGATCGTGCCGGCCGTCTACGTGGAGGGGGTCGCCGCCGCCGGTGGCACGCCGTTGCTGCTGCCACCCGTGGGGTCCGACCCCTCGGTGCTCGACGTGCTCGACGGACTGGTCCTCATCGGCGGGGCGGACGTCGACGCCGCGCAGTACGCCGGCACACCCCACCCGAGCACCGCGCCCGAGCCGGTGCGCGACGCCCCCGAGCTCGCGCTGGCGCGCGCGGCGCTGGAGCAGGGGGTGCCGCTGCTCGCGATCTGCCGCGGGGTGCAGGTGCTCAACGTCGCCCTCGGCGGCACCCTCGACCAGCACCTGCCGGACCGGCTGGGGCACACGGCATACCAACCGAGCCCGGGGGTGTTCGGGGAGGTCACCTTCCGCACCGAGCCCGGCTCCCGGATCGCCGAGGTCCTCGGGCCGCAGGCGGCCTCACCGTGCTACCACCACCAGGGGGTCGACCGGGTCGCGGACGGTCTGGTCGTCACCGCCCGCTCGGCCGACGGGGTGGTGCAGGCGCTGGAGCCCACCGACTCCCCCGGCTGGGCGCTGGGCGTGCAGTTCCACCCCGAGGAGAACCCCGCGGACCGGCGCCTCTTCCACGCCCTGGTCCACCAGGCCGCCACTCGCACCACCGCCCGCCCGGACCCCCGACGTGGAGAGAGCACCCCGGGGGACGGGCACCAGAAAGCGATGTCCAGAACCGCAGCAGGAGAGGAGAGATCGACCGCATGAGCACCACCACCGACGTCGTCGACCCGGCTACCGAGGAGGTCATCACCACCCTCGAGCTCGCCGACGAGGAGCGGACCGACGCCGCCATCGAGGCGGCCCACCGGGCCTACCAGACCTGGCGCGAGGTGAGCCCCGCCGACCGCGCCCGGCTGCTGCGGCGCTTCTCGGCGGTCGTCGACGACCACGTCGAGGAGCTGGCCCGGCTCGAGGTCGCCAATGCCGGCCACACCATCGGCAACGCGCGCTGGGAGGCGGGCAACGTCCGCGACGTGCTCGCCTACTACGCCGGTGCGCCGGAGCGGCCCGGCGGCGAGACCATCCCGGTGGACGGCGGCGTCGCGATGACCTTCGCCGAGCCGCTCGGGGTGGTGGGGGTCATCGTGCCCTGGAACTTCCCCATGCCGATCGCCGGCTGGGCGATCGGTCCGGCGCTGGCCGCGGGCAACACGGTCGTGCTCAAGCCGGCCGAGCTGACCCCGCTCACCGCGCTGCGGCTGGCCGAGCTCGCCATCGAGGCCGGGATCCCCGAGGGCGTCCTGCAGGTCCTCCCCGGCGCCGGGTCGGTCGTCGGCGAGCGCTTCGTCACCCACCCGCTCGTCCGCAAGGTGGTCTTCACCGGTTCGACGGCCGTCGGGAAGCGCGTCATGGCCGGGTGCGCCGACCAGGTCAAGCGGGTGACCCTCGAGCTCGGCGGCAAGAACGCCAGCATCGTCTTCGCCGACGCCGACCTCGACGCGGCCGCCGCGGCCGCTCCCGGCGGGGCCTTCGACAACGCCGGCCAGGACTGCTGCGCCCGGTCGCGGCTGCTGGTGCAGGAGGAGGTGCTGGACGCCTTCCTCGAGCGGCTCGAGCCGGCGGTGCACGGCTTCGTGTGCGGCCCTCCGGGCGACTCCGCGAGCGGCATGGGCCCGCTCATCTCCGCGACCCAGCGGGAGACGGTCGCCGGCTACGTGCGGGACGCCGAGGTGCTCCTGCAGGGCAGCGCCCCGGACGGGCCGGGCTTCTGGCACCCGCCCACCGTGCTGCGCACGCGGTCCGAGGACGACCCTGCCTTCACCGAGGAGATCTTCGGACCGGTGATCTCGGTGCTGCCGTTCCGTGACGAGCAGGACGCGCTCCGCATCGCCAACGACACGGCCTACGGGCTCGCCGGCTCGATCTGGACGCGTGACGTCGGCCGGGCGCTGCGGGTCGCGCGCCGGCTCGAGGCGGGCAACCTCGCCGTCAACAGCCACAGCTCGGTCCGCTACAACACCCCCTTCGGAGGCTTCGGGCAGTCCGGGCTCGGGCGCGAGCTCGGCCCGCACGCGCTGGAGTCCTTCACCGAGACCAAGACCGTCTTCATCGCCACCGGCGACTGACCTACCAGGAAGCAGGCACGACATGATCACGAGCATCGACCTGACCCAGCGCCTGGCCGGCCGGGTCGCCGTCGTCACCGGGGGCGCCAGCGGCATCGGCCTGGCCTCCGCCCGCCGCCTGGCCGCCGAGGGCGCCCACGTCGTCCTGGCGGACATC
The DNA here is from genome assembly GCF_006337125.1 of Serinicoccus chungangensis. Lineage (GTDB taxonomy): Bacteria > Actinomycetota > Actinomycetes > Actinomycetales > Dermatophilaceae > Ornithinicoccus > Ornithinicoccus chungangensis. The sequence goes on along the minus strand of NZ_CP040887.1, from coordinate 163,199 downwards.
TGCGAGGAGTCCGTGGGCGACGCCCTGGCGCAGGACCTCGGCGGGCTCTTCGTCCGCACCGACGTCACCGACGCCGAGCAGGTGGAGCGGTTGTTCGCCACCGCCAAGGAGACCTACGGCAGCGTCGACATCGCCTTCAACAACGCGGGCATCTCGCCGCCGGAGGACGACTCGATCCTCACCACCGACCTGGAGGCCTGGCGGCGGGTGCAGGAGGTCAACCTCACCAGCGTCTACCTGTGCTGCCGGGCTGTGCTCCCGCACATGCTCGAGCAGGGGCGCGGGTCGATCATCAACACGGCCTCCTTCGTGGCGGTCATGGGAGCGGCGACCTCGCAGATCTCCTACTCCGCGTCCAAGGGCGGGGTGCTGTCGATGACCCGCGAGCTCGGCGTGCAGTTCGCCCGCGAGGGCATCCGGGTCAACGCGCTGTGCCCCGGGCCGGTCGACACCCCGCTGCTGACCGAGCTCTTCGCCTCCGACCCCGAGCGGGCGCAGCGGCGCCTGGTGCACGTGCCCATGGGCCGCTTCGGCCGGCCCGAGGAGATGGCGGCGGCCGTGGCCTTCCTCGCCAGCGACGACAGCTCGTTCATGACGGCGTCCGAGTTCCTCGTCGACGGAGGCATCAGCTCGGCCTACGTCACGCCGCTCGCCCCCTGAGCGCAGGGGGGCGAGGAGGCTGACGCCTACGCTCGACCCATGGCCGAAGGTCACGCCGTCCACGGGATGGCTGCGCGGGTGCGCCAGCTGGTCGGCCAGCCCGGGCGCTCCTCGGGGCCGCCGAGCGAGGCCTTCGACCCGGTCGTCTTCGACGGCCTGGCGGTCCGGGACGCCGAGGCGCACGGCAAGCACCTGCTCGTGCGCGTGGCCGGCTCCCCGTCGACGGGGCACCTCCACCTCGGTATGCACGGTCGCGTCTCGGTGCGCCGCCACCGGCGGGCCCTCGGCGCGGACGGTCTGCCCCGGACCGACCCGCCGGTGCCGGAGGGTCTGGCCTGGAGGTTCGTCACGGCCGCCTTCCTGCTCGAGGTGACCCGACCGACCATCTGCGAGGTGCTGGACGACGACGGGGTGGCGGCGCTGCACGACCGGCTCGGCCCGGACCCCCTGCGGGACGACGCCGACCCCGAGGCGGCCGTCGCGCGCCTGCACCGCTCACGACGGGCGCTCGGACTGCTGCTGCTCGACCAGGGCGTGGTCTCCGGGATCGGCAACGTCTATCGGGCCGAGCTCCTGTGGCGCGCCCGGATCGACCCGCACTCCCCCGGCCGGGCGGTCCCGACCGAGGCGCTGGCGGCGCTGTGGCAGGACGCGATCGACCTCATGACGGTCGGGCTCGGGGCGGGCTGGATCATCACCGACCCCCGGCAGCTCGGCGACGCGCGCGACCTGCTCACCAACGGGGCGTCCGTGCCCCGCTGGCGCCGGCGCTACGCCGTCTACCTGCGCCGGGGCCGGCCCTGCCCGCGCTGCGGCGAGACGGTCCGCGCCGAGCGGATGGGGCTGCAGACGGCCTACTGGTGCCCCGGGTGCCAGGTGCTGCACGGCTGAGGGTCGGTCTGCCGCCAGATCCCGCCCGGGGTCAGGGGGCCGCGCGGACGAGGAGGGTGTCGGCGAAGCCGGGGGCCTCCGCCCCGTCGGGTCGGCTGACGAAGGCGTAGTCGCCCGCCCGGTCGGGCGCGGCGAAGGTGACGAAGGTCCGGGCCGGGACGTCGACGTCGAAGGCGCCGCCGTCGTCGGGGCCGTCCGCGGTGATGGTGGCGGCGGCGTCGCTGCTGTTGTAGACGGTCACCCGCTGGCCGGGTCGGACGCCCGCGGTGACGTGGAAACGCTCGTCGTCGACGAGGACGGTGACGGACAGGTCGCCGTGGTCGTGGCCGCTCATGTCCTCGACGAGGGGCTCCTCGACGGGGCCGTCCTCGGTCGCCGGGTCCTCGGCCGGGCCCTGCGGGTCGTCCTGCCCCTCGCGCGCGCCCGACGTCTCGTCCCGGGCCCCGGGGTCCTGGGGCGCCGCGGCCTGAGCACCCTCCTCCGGGGTGGGCGACGAGGCGGGGGCCGGGGAGGAACCCAGGGCCACCGAGACCGCGACCGTCACCGTCATCAGGGCGACCTCCACGGCCCCCAGGCGCACGAACGCCCGGGGCCTCCCTGCCGCCAGCGCCGGGATGGTGGCCCGGCGGTGCTGCGCTCCGAGCAGGGCGAGGACGACCAGCAGCAGGCTCTTGACGGCCAGCAGCTGGACCCACCCCTCACCCGCCCACGCCCAGGACGGCGCGCCCGCGACCAGCAGGGCCGATGCCACGCCGGACAGCAGGAGCAGCAGCACGCAGCCCAGGGCCAGGGCGCTGAAGCGGCGCACCGCCTGGACGCTCTCGACGCGGCCGCGCCCGTGCAGCAGCAGGGCCGCCAGACCGCCCACCCACAGGCTGGCGGTGAGCACGTGGACCGCCAGGGCCAGGACGGCGGGCACGTGGTTGTCGGCCGCGGCGGAGTGACCGTCGAGCACGACCGGCACCAGGACCGCGCCGCACGCGGCAGCCAGGAGCACCCCCGCCGCCGGGCGGATCCCGGGGGATCGCCACCGCAGCAGCGCCGCGGCGCCGACCGCGACCAGCAGGAGCAGGGCCATGACGGCGAGCGTGGCCCGACCGACCGGCAGGGCGGTCAGCACCGCCACCACGGACTGGACCGAGAGCCGCCACACCGGCACCCCGTAGACGGTGCTCGCCGTCAGCACCAGGGCCACCGTCGCGGCGGCCAGCCAGCCCGCCGCCGTCCAGGAGGCCCCGCGCAGCGACCGGAGGGACCCGGGCGAGGGCCGCCCGGCTGCCTGGGGCGCGAGCACCGCCGAGAAGAGGAGCTGGCCGATGGTGAGGACGGCCAGCACCCGGACCACGAGGTCGGTCACGGGAAGTCCCCAGCCGGTCAGGGCCCCGGCGTCGGGCAGGTCGCCGGGAGGCGGCGTCGGTGCACCCCCACCCACGAGGAGGGCCGCCACGAGGACGACCACCGGCACCGCGACGGCGGTCGCGACCGCGGCCCTCGACCGAGGTCGCCCCGGTGCTGCCGGAGGGACCGGCGGCGGGAGCGGGCGGGCGAGGTCACGCTCCTCGACCGCGGCGCCCCGGCGGTCGGTGGAGGGCCGTTCCAGGGGGGACAGGGCCATCGCTCACGCCTCGCGGGCGAAGACGATGATGTTGTCGTCGTAGTGGCCGGTGGTGTCGGAGAAGGTGCCGCCGCAGGTGATGAGGCGGAGCTCGGGTCCGGGGGTGTTGCCGTAGACGCGGGCGGTGGGGAAGGAGTCCTTGGGGTACTGCTGGAGGTCGTAGATCTCGAAGGTCGCGGTGCTGCCGTCGGCGCGGGAGACCTCGACGGTGTCGCCGACCTGGAGGCGGGCGAGGTCGAAGAAGACGGAGGGGCCGGCGGCGCCGCTGACGTGGCCGAGGATGACGGCGGGGCCGTCCTGGCCGGGGCGGGGGGAACCGTCGTACCAGGCGGCGGTGTCGTAGTCGTCTCCCTGGGGGACCTGCAGGGCGCCGTCGGGGTCGAGACCGAGGTGCAGCAGGTGGGAGGTCACGCCGATGGTGGGCAGGGAGACCGAGGCGGGTTCGGCGACCGGCGCGACGTCCTCGGCGGCGTCGTCAGAGGAGGCGGAGTCGTCGCCGTCGGCGGCCCGCGCCGGGGGATCCGCCGGCGACACGGGGCCCGGGTCGGCCCGACCCGGGTCGTCGGACCCGGTGGTGGGCTCGGAGGACGGGGGCGCCGGCGTCGGCGCGGTGGAGCCCGGCTGCGGGCTCGGGGACCGCGTGGCCGAGGCACCCTCGGCCAGGGTCGGGGGTGCCGGCGAGGGCGCGGGACCGGCCCCGACCGCCACGGCGGTGCCGCCCCCGAGCATGAGCACGAGGGCGGCCACCGTGGGGAGGACAGGGCCGCGACGCCGGGCAGCACGGTGCGCGCCCGGCCGCCCGACGTCGTCAGTCATCAGCTGGTCCTCAGCAGCTCTGGGTCAGCTCTGGTCGGCGCTGCGGCGACGCGACACGAGCAGCGCACCACCCGCGGCGAGGGCCACACCACCGGCGGCGATCAGACCGAGGTTCTGACCGTCGACGGGAGCCTGACCGGTCTCGACACCACCACCGGGGACGCCACCCATCTGGGAGACCTCGACGACGCCGCACAGCGCGGGGTCGGTCGCCTCACCGGGCAGCGAGGGGTCCAGGTCGGACATGCCGCGGTCGCCCTCGTCGTAGGCGCCGCTGCCGTCGTGGTCCACACCGTGGACGACGACGACGGCCTCACCGTCGGCGAGCGCGTCCGCGGTCTCCTGGTCGACCTCGACCCCACCGCGGGAGTAGCTGACGTCGTCACCGACACCGAAGCGGTCGACCGCCAGGCCCGAGTCCGGGCTGGTGTCGCCCTCGGTGGTCAGCGAGACCTTGATGCCACCGTAGGACGGGGCACCCTCGGTCGTGGTGAGGAAGCCGTCGCCGTCCGCGTCGTCCTCGGCCGTGGGGCACATGTTGGCCGCGTCCCCGGCGTAGTGGATGTGCGCGGCGTGCGGGGCGTCCGCCAGCAGGCCCTGGTAGGCGAGGGTGAAGTCCAGCGTGGTGCCGTTCATCGTGATCATGGCCGAGCCCGAGCCGGGCGCGTCGTTGACGGGGACCGGCTGCAGGTCAGCCATGCCCTCACCGGCGGCGGACGAGGCCAGCGCCGGGGCCGCGGTCATCATGAGGACAGCCGCACCGGCGGCCGGGACGGCGAGAAGCTTGCGAGAGAGGTTCATCGAGACATTCCTTCTGTTCGGCCCGCAGCACGGCATCGTGCGCGCCTACAGGCGGTGGTCACCCCCGATAGCAGGGGCTGCAGGAGGCATTCGGTGCTGACCGCCGGTGCGGATTGGACCGGCTCGAAGTTTTTTTCGCCGGTGCTGCACGCAGGTCTCGTCGGGACGGTCCGGCGCGCCCGGGTCTCAGTCCTGCGGGTCGTGCGGGCCGGGCCCCTTCGGCGCCTCGTCCGGACGGTGCGGGTCCGGGTCGTCGTGCCTGGCCGGGTCGGACGCCGGCGGCGGACCGGGGCTCTTCGGGCTCGTCGGGGCGTCCTCGTGCGGGACGGGGTCGGAGGGACGGCCGGGCTCGGTGCTCTCGGTGCTCATGTCAGCTCCCCTGAGAAGGGCGGTGGGTGGTACGGCATCTCCGACCGTACTCCCGCGCCGGGCCGCGCGCGGGCTGGAGCACCACCCCGCCCGGTGCACCGGGCGGCAGGCGCGGGGACCGGCTACCGTCGGCGCATGACCGACCCCTCCCGCACGGCGGCGGCCCTCGCCACGGCGTATGCCGACGGCTCGCTGTCTCCGACCGACGTCGTGGCGCACGTCCAGCAGGTGGTCGACGAGAAGGAGGGGCAGCTCAACGCGTTCGCGGTCCGCGACGCCGTGGACGCCACGCTCGAGGAGGCGGCGGCGTCGGCACGCCGCTGGGAGCAGGGGCGTCCGCTCGGCCCGCTGGACGGCATACCCGTGACGCTCAAGGAGAACCTCGCCCGCGCGGGCGTGCCGATGACCATGGGCTGCGCCGGCGTCACCCCGGTCGCCCCGGAGGTCGACTCACCGGTCGCCCGCCGCTGCCGCGAGGCGGGGCTGGTCGTCCTCGGGTCCACCGTCATGCCGGACTGGGGCATGCTCTCCTCCGGCGTGTCCAGCCGGCACGGCATCACCCGGTCGCCCCTCGACCCGTCCTGGACGACCGGTGGGTCCAGCTCCGGCGCGGGCGCCGCGGCGGCGGGCGGCTACGGCCCCCTGCACGTCGGGACCGACATCGGCGGCTCCATCCGGCTGCCCGGCACGTGGCTGGGCCTGGCCACGCTCAAGCCGAGCGCCGGCCGGATCCCGCTGCACTCGCCCTACCTCGGCCGGGTCGCCGGACCCATGGCCCGCACGGCCCGCGACTGCGCCCTGCTCCTGTCCGTGCTCGCCGGGCCGGACCCGGCGGACTGGACGTCGCTGCCCGAGCAGCGCGAGCCCTGGGAGGACCTCGACCTCGACGTCCGGGGGCTGCGCGTCGCGGTGTGGACGCGGGCCGGGTACGGAGTGGAGCCGGACCCCGAGGTCGTCGCCGCGGTGGAGGGGGCGGCGGGGCGGCTCGCCGACGGGGGTGCCGAGGTGAGCACGGTCGGTCCGTGGCTGACCCAGGACGTGCTCGACGGGGTCAACCTGTTCTGGCAGGCGCGCTCGTGGGCGGACTTCGCGCGGCTCGACCCGCAGGCGCAGGGCCGGGTGCTGCCCTACATCGCGGACTGGGTCAGCCGGGCGAGCGACCTCACGGGCACGGAGGTCATGGACGCCTACCACTGCTTCGCCGAGGTCCAGAGCCGCACGGTCGCCGCCTGGGCGGCCGCGGGCGACCCGGACGTGCTGCTCTCGCCGGTCGCGCCCGGGGTGGCGTTCCCCGCCGAGCAGCCGATGCCCTATCCCGACGACGGTCGTGGCATGTGGCACATCAACTTCACCATGCCGTGGAACATGACCGGCCAGCCGGCCGGGACCGTCGACACCGCCCGGACCGCCGAGGGGAAGCCGGTGGGCGTGCAGGTCGTCGGCCGGCCCTTCGACGACCTCGGCGTGCTGCGGGTCATGCACGCGCTGGAGACCGGCCGGCACACCCCGGGCTGACCGGCGTCCCGGGGCGACCCCGGCCCCCGCGTCGACGCGCCCGCCGTCAGGGTGGGCGGCGCGCCAGTGCTCGACCACGACGTCCGGCGGGAGGGGCTCGACCGCGTCGACGCCCAGCCAGCAGGGCCCCGGGTCCGCGCCCTGGAGCCGGGCCAGGCCGGCGGCGCGGGTGACCCGCACCTGAGCGCCGCTCGCCGGGTCGTCCGCCCCCGTCCCGCGGGACGGTCCGGGGGGGTCCACCTGCGCCGGCCACGGGGACCAGGGCAGCCGGTGCACCCAGACCGGCCGCTGCAGCCGCACCTCGGCCCGCGCCCGGGAGAGGACCGATGCAGGTGGCTGGCCCAGGTGCACGCGCGGATCCGTCACCCCCTGGACCGTCGTCACGTCGGTCCCGGTCAGCCAGACCCCCACGTCGCCCTGTCGCAGCACCGACTCCACCGCCAGCACGACCTGGCCGTCGGTCCAGCCCCGGGCGTCGAGGCTCACGACGACGTCCGGCTGCGCGAAGGACCAGCCACGACCGCGCACCAGGGGGTGCGGCAGCAGGCGGGCCAGGCGGGTGGTCTCGGCGTTCTTGACCCCCGCCAGCCCGGTCCCTGCGCCTGCCGCGCGGCCGGCGACGTCCGGGCCGTCGTGCCACGCGACCGCGTCCGGAACGTGCCGGAGGGCCGCCCCCGCCAGCCAGCACCGCCACGCGAACTCCCAGTCCTCCCCGCCGTAGCCGGTGAGACGGCCCTCGAACCCGCCGACGGTGTCGAGCACGGCACGGGACACCCCGAGCACCGCACCGATGACGAAGCGGAACGAGGTGTCGTCGGCGGCCCGCAGGTCCTGGGTCTGCGCATACCCCTCGGCCAGCCACTGCGGCGCCGGCAGCTCGGCGGACGGGGGCCAGGGACCGTGCCCGCGCAGGTCGGCGTGCCGGCGCCGTCCGACCGCGAGCGTCGGCCGGTCCAGGCACGCCCGCTGCAGGGCGGCGACGTACCCCTCCTCCGGCACGGTGTCCCCGTCGAGCAGGACCACCACCCGCCCCGTGGTCGCCCCCAGGCCGAGGTTGCGGGCCGCCGCGAGCCGGAAGCCCTCGTCGGGCTGCCGCAGCACGCGGATCCGTCCGACCGCCCCGTGGGGGGCCACCGGCAGCGTGGGCGGTCGGGGCGAGCCGTCGTCGGCCACCACCAGCTCCAGGCCACCCCGGACCCCGGTCTGGGCGCCCAGGCGCTCGACGATCAGGTCGAGCATCTCCTGGTCGCGGTAGTACGGCACGACGACGGAGACCGCCGGCTCGCGGGCCGGCCCCGCCACGCGACGTCCGGCCTCCGCCCAGCCGGGCCCGAGGCGGACGTCACGGGACAGCCAGGTCGGGTCCGCCCCGTCCGGCGAGGACGCCTCGACCAGGGCGTCGGCGAGCACCTCGGCGAGCCGGTCCTCGGTGACCGGCTGCACGGTCCCGGGCAGCCGGGCGGCGAGCTCACGGGCATACCTGGAGTCGAGCAGCACCGGCCGTCGTCCCGCGGCGAGCCAGGTCGCCACCGAGCCGGACGCGGACACGTGCCGGTGCGCCGCGACCGGCACCGTCGCCGCGGCGAGCAGACCCGGCAGCCGGTCGTCGGGCACGTAGCCGGTGGTGTGCCAGCGCACCCCCGCGTCCCCGGCCCGCGCGGCCAGCTGCTCCAGCAGGTCCTCGTGGCCCTGCGACGCACCCCCGAGGTTGACCACCTCGACCGCTCTTCCCCCGAGCCGGGGGTCCCGGGCCGCGAGCGCCGCGGCGTCGACCACCTCCTCGAGCCCCTTGCCCGGGTAGACGAACCCGAGCGTGACGACGGTGAGGGGCCCCGTCGGGGTGCCCGGCGGACGGGGGGCGGCGCCGGCGTCGGGCTCGACCGGCAGCGGCACGACGAGGGTGCGGTCCAGGACCGCGGTGGCCGCGTCCGGCCGGGCCCGGCGCAGCGCCGCCGCCAGCAGCAGCCGCTCGTGCGTGCTCGCCACGACGACCGTGTCCGCGGAGGCCGCCAGGCCGGCGTAGAGCTCGCTGCGCGCCCGACGGTGGCGCCCGTCCGAGCGCTGCGGCAGGTCGTGCAGCACCAGCGTCAGCCGGGCCGCCCCCCGCAGCACCCGGCGCCACTGCTCCAGCCCCTGGTCCGGCGAGGAGGCCAGCAGCCGGTCGGTCACCTGCGCGACCACCACCCGGCCGGTGAGGGCACCGTCGGCGAGCTCGTCGAGCCGGGCGCACCGCAGCAGCTCGGCCTCCCCCAGGTGGGGGTGGACGCCGAGCCCGTGCCGCACGACGCCGTGCCCCTCGGGCCCGGGCACCAGGTGGACCAGCGGCGGCGTCACCCGCGCCATCCCCACCTCCGCAGCAGGTCCTCCTTCTTCGCCATGCCGACCTCGACGACCCGCGGGTGGCGGGCGTAGAACTCCCGGTGCGCGGCCCCCACCTCGTCGTCGGAGACCGCCTCGCCGTCGACGACCCAGCCTGCACGGGGCTCGCCCCGCAGGTCGAGCGCCTCGAGGACCCCCTGCGACAGGGGGGTGGCCACGGAGGCGAGCAGGACCCGCCCCGGGTCCTGGACGCCCGCCCCCGCACCGGGTCGCACCTCCTCGAGCACCCGCCCGGCCAGCGCCAGCAGCACCGCGTTGCCGGGGTGGTCGACGGTCCGGCCCGCCTCGGCCCCGGCGGCGCGGACGACGTCGCTGATGCGCAGGCTCCCCTGCGCGTGCTCGCGCCGCTCGAGCTCGGCCAGCGAGTCGGCGGCGAGCTCGCGCACGAGTGCGGGCGGCGCCTCCCAGGGGCCGTCCCACCCGGCGGCGCGGGCCAGCCGCCGCACGTCGTGGTAGGGCACCACGGGCGGGTCCTCGACGTCCGGGTGCCGCACCAGCACCTGCTCGGGGTAGAGCCCGGTGAAGAAGTAGTTGGGCGCGGCCACCACGCGGGCCGGCGGCCGCAACCGCGCCGCGACCTGGGCGGTGCCGAGCGGCATACCCCGGTAGTCGTCGGCCACCGACTGGGCGACGAGCACGTCGACCCACGTCAGCAGGCGGTCCAGGTGGGGCAGGTCCGCCTCCTCCAGCTCGTGCACCGGTGGCATCCGCACGGTGTCCAGGGCGCCGGAGGTGTCCAGGGCGACGCGCAACGCCTCGGCCTGGCAGTTGCCGAAGACCGCGAGCCTCGGTCGCCCTGTCGCGGGCAGCTCCTCCAGCCCGTAGAAGCCGCCGTAGTGGCGCCGCCGTCCGTCGTCGCTCACGGTGGGTTCCCTCCGTCGATCCGTCGTCCCTCGAGGACACCGGCATACACCTGGGCGTGCCGCCGCGCCAGCTCGGACCGCTGCGCGGACCGGGACGCACGGCCGGGGCGGGCGGGTGGTCCGGACGCGCACCGCGCGAGGAGGTCCACCAGGCGCGACGCGGACGGTGCCCGGTCCGGCGGCCCCCAGGTCCTGAGCATGTCCGCGCCCTGCTCCTCGAGGTGCCCGACCTGCGGGGCGAGCACCCAGGTGCCCAGGTCGCGGCACGCCTCGACCCAGCCGGAGTGCGTGGCCCAGGCGTAGGGGAGCACCGAGACGTCCAGCGCCTGCAGGGCCGTCCAGAGTTCCTCGTCGTCCAGGCGCGGGCCCACGAGGACCTCGACCCCGGGCGGCGGGTCGTCGAGCAGCCGGCGCAGCAGCCCGGCGAGCTCCGCGTCGTGACGGGGGAAGCCCGGGTCCAGGACCTCCGGGTGGGCCCGGATCTCCAGCACGGCGGGGCGCCCGGTCCGTCCCGGCAGGTGCGGCAGCGCCTCGAGCAGCGCCGGCAGGACGCGCAGGGGCGCCAGATTGGTGCGCAGGCTCTTGAGGTGCAGCCCGACGCGCAGCTCCTCGTGCACCGGGCGGGGGCCGTCGAGCAGGTCCAGCGGGACCACGTGCGGGTGCGGCAGGACGAGCGGCCGGCGCCCGTGCTCCTGCTCGACGCGGCGCGCCGCCCCCTCGCTGAGGGTGAGCAGGCCGTCGGAGCGCTCGACGAGCAGCGCCAGCTGGTCCCGGTGGTGCGTCTGGTCGTGGAGGTGGGGGTGGTCGACGTCGTGGACCGTGTGGACGAGCGGCAGCCCCAGGTCGCCGAGCGCGTCCAGCCAGGAGCGCAGCTCGGGCAGGCTGCGCCCCTCCACCCCGAAGTGCACGTGCAGGACGTCCTGCTCGCGCGCGTGCGCGCGCACCCACCCCTCGTCCAGCGCCGGGTGCGGCCACCACTGCCCCGGGGGCGCGCCGGGCACCGGTGGGTCGGGCAGCACGGTCACGGCGGGCGGCGCCGCGCTGGCCGGCGGCGCCTGGACGTGCTCGACGTAGGGGTGGGCGGCGGGGACGTGCCGCACCCGCACGGCGCTCACCCGCTCACCACCCAGCGCCCGGACCGGTCCTGCTCCGCCAGGCCGAGCCGCCGGAAGGCCTCGAGCCACCCCTCCATCGGCCACCACCCCCAGCGGTCGGCGAAGACGCCCGCGTTGCGCACGACCGACTCCAGGTGGGTCACCGGCGGGGAGGAGGACGCGTGGTGCTGGTGGTAGGCGGTCGCCCCGCCGATCCACGCGAGCGTCCCGCCCCGCTCGCCGATGAGCTGACCGAAGTCGGTGTCCTCCCCGCCGTACCCGACGTAGTCGGTGCAGAACCCTCCCACGGCCTCCAGGTCGTCCGCCGTGGTCGCGAAGCTCAACGACCAGAAGCGGGTGAGGTCGGGCTCCCGGCGCTGCTCCCCCGCCGGCAGCCGGACCCGGTCGGGCCGGTGCTCGCCCAGCCGGGCGAGCTCGGCCGGGTCGTCCCACCCCTGCGGCCGGGGTGGCAGGTAGGCCACGTCCCCGCCCAGGACCAACGGCGCCGCGCCGGGCCTCGGACCCGCCAGCGCCGTCGCATAGGTCTCGACCGTGCGGGGTCCGGGTATGCAGTCGACGTCCAGGAAGACGAGGGTGCGGGCCCCGTGCCGCACCGCCGTGGCGGCCGCGGTGTTGCGGGCCAGCGCGAGCGGCAGCCCCCGCGGGTCGGCCTCGACCTCGACGACGAGCAGCCGCGTGGTGGTGGACCCGTCGGGGCGCGGGCCGTCACCGCGGACGTCGGGCCGGTCGGGCTCGTCCGGCCCGTCGTGCTCGGCCCAGGCCTCGCGCGCCACCCGGGCGACGTCCGGGTCGCCGATGGCCGCGACGACGTGCAGGTCCGGCCGGCGCGACCCCGTCGCGAGCCCGGCGACCTGACCGCGCAGGTGGTCGTGCCGACCGTGCGCGAGGGTGAGGACCGCGACGCTCATGCTCCCCGCCCCACGCCCTCGCCGACCACGGCACCCGGGGTGGTGCCGGGTCCGGACCCGTCGCCGCGGGCGCGGCGCGCCAGCGAGTCGGCGAGCGCGTCGAGGTGGCCGGCGGCGGTGGCGGCGGCACCGTCCGTCCCCCAGCGGGCCCATCCGGGCCCACCGAGCTCGAGGGCGCGGGAGAGCAGACCGGGCCAGCGGGCGCCCTCGGGCCACCCGTGGCCCGTCGCGGCGATCCCAGGAGGGACACGGCGGCCGCCGTCGCGACCTGCTCGTCGAAGGGCCGCTCCTGGGCGAGCACGACGGCCGGTCGTCGGGCGAGCGCGACGTCGGCGACCGCGCCCTGACCGCCGTGGCACACCACGACGTCGGCCCGGGACAGCTCGGCCGAGAGGTCCGGCGACGACGGGTGCCCGCCGCCACGGACCACCCAGGTCCACCCGGGGGTCGCGGACCGCGCCTCCTGGAGCTGCTCGGGGCGCAGCGGCTCGCCCCCGTGGCCCCACAGCACCAGCACCTGGCGACCGCTCCCGCCGCTGCCCGTCGTCACCCCCGCCGCTGCGGGCGCGAGGGTGCCGTCGGAGGAAGGCGCGGCGTCGGCGGAGGGCGCGGCGTCGGAGGAGGGCACCGCGTCGGGCATCGCGCTGATGCCGCCGACCTCCCAGGTCTTGACCCGCCACCGCGCGGGCCAGTCCTCCAGCGGGTGGGCACCGGCGGGCCAGGGGGCGAGGACGGCTTCCGCCACGTCGTAGGCCAGCGCGTGCACCGCGTCGGCGCGTCGCCCCGGCATACCCCCCACCACCACGGGCACGCCGCACAGCCGCGCCAGCAGGCTGACCTCGACGGACACGTCCACGACGAGCAGCTCGGGGCGGTCCTGCTCGAGCCACGCGAGCAGCTGGGCGTGCCGCCGCAGCAGCCCCCGGTGGTGCAGGGGCACCCAGTGCAGCACCCCACGGGCGGTGACGTCCGCCCCCTCGGGGTCCACGGCCGGGTCGTCGTCCCGGGCCAGCTCGACCCAGTCGCCCGGCCAGCCCTTCGGGGCCGGACCGCTGCCCAGCCCGGTGACGTGGTGCCGGGCGCGGCGGGCCACGGCGGTGGCGCGGCGCCGGTGGCCCGACCCCTGGTGGTGCAGGTAGTAGCCGATCACCGGCCGGGCTCTGCCTCGGCCTCGGAGAGGGCCAGCGACCCCACGGTCCGGGGGTGCGCGGTCCGCTCCATGGTGGCGCGCTTGCGCCGCCCCACGCGCTGGGCGACCCTGCCCGTCCCCCGCGGCTCGCGCAGGGAGCGGCGGCCCAGCCGCGTCGCGGACTCGTAGACCCGCTCGAAGCGGTCGACCATGACGTCCACCGAGTGGTGCTCCAGGGCGTGGGCGCGGGCGAGCGGGCGCGACAGCTGCAGCACCTCGCCCAGCAGCGCGGCCCCGCTGCGCACCAGCTCCTGCTCCGTGAGGGGTCGCCCCGTCCGGTCCTGCACCGGGACCAGCCGGCCGACCTGCTCGCCCACGACCTCGCCGAGCCCGCCCCGGTCCAGCGCGAGCACGGGAGTGCCGCAGGCCAGCGCCTCGGCGGCCACGAGACCGAAGGGCTCGTCCCAGACGGGGGTGACCAGCGCGGCCGCGCTGCGCCCCACGAGCGAGGCGAGGTCGGCGGTGCACAGGTGCCCGGCATACGTGATCCCCTCCCCCAGGAGCGGCCACAGCACCTCGCGCGCGTAGGTCTCGTCGGAGAGCGGGCCGGCCAGCACGAGCGGCAGGCCGGCGCGGCGGGCGATGCCGACCGCCAGGTGCGGTGCCTTCTCCGGGGTGATCCGTCCGGACCAGACGAGGGCCGGGCCGCCGGGGCCCGGGCGCCACTCCCGGGTGTCGATCCCGTTCGGCACGAGCTGGGGGCGGACGAGGTCCGACCACGCCCGGGCGGTGTGCCGACTGACGGCGGTGACGACCGGCTGACGGCCCGGTATGCCCTGGGCGGCCCGCAGCGCCGACTCCAGCCACGGCGTCGGCGGGGTGTGCAGGGACAGCACCGTGGGGGCGGGCAGGAGCGGCGCCATGGCCACCGGGAGGTGGTGCAGGGCATGGGTGTGCACGACGTCGACGTCCGTGCGCTGGGCGAGGTCCATCATGAGGCTGAGGTAGGCGTGGTGCTGCTGCATCCAGCCCGGCTCGGGCATGGAGACGTCCGCCTGGGCCGCGGCGCTGAGCTGCAGGGTCTGGGGCCACAGGTAGTCCACCCCGGGGAGCTCCTGGCTGCCGGGTGCCGCGAACACGCTGACCCGGTGCCCCCGCCCGACGAGGCCCGAGACGAGGTGTGCCGTGAGCGACTCCAGGCCTCCGGCGAAGGGCTCGGCCAACGGGTGCCGGGCGTGGGCGACGACCACGACGTGCATAGCGGAACCTCCAGTTCTTCGTGTGGGCGACGTGACGTGGGCATGCGCCTGCGCCGGCATGCTCGACCATCGAACGTCAGTCTGGACAATAGGACGAGACATCGCTCCGCGCCGTCTGGACCGGCACCTCCCCCGTGGGGGTGGGTGTCGACGTGGGCGGAGCGGGGGCGGCCGGGGGCGGCCGGGGCGGGGTCCCACCACGACATCGGGCCGGCCCCCACCACGACATGACGTGCGACCTGCGCGGTCCTATCGTGAGGGCATGTCCTCATCTGTCGAAGTCGTCGTCGTCGGAGCCGGACTCGCCGGGCTGACGTGTGCCCGCACGCTGCAGGCCGAGGGGGTGGGCGTGCGCGTGCTCGAGGCGGGTGACGCCGTCGGGGGGCGCATCCGCACCGACGAGGTCGACGGCTTCCTGCTCGACCGGGGGTTCCAGCTGCTCAACCCGGCCTACCCGGCGCTGCGGCCCCACGTCGACCTCGACGCCCTGGACCTGCAGCCGTTCCGGGCCGGGCTGGCCATCCGCAGCGAGCGGTCCGAGTCGCTGCTGGTCATGGCCGACCCGCGCCGCGAGCCCCAGCTCATCGGGCAGACCATGCGCTCGGGCAAGCTGCACCCCGCCGCCCTGGGTGCCCTCGCCCGCTGGGCCGCGCCCGCTCTCGGCGTGGACTGGGCCCTGCGCAACGACCGGGAGGACGTCACCCGCCGGGAGTCGATGGACCGGGCGGGCCTGCAGGGGCCGCTGCGCCGGGTGGTCGACACCTTCCTCTCCGGCGTCGTCCTGGAGGACGACGGCAGCACCTCGACCGCCTTCGTCCACATGCTCACGCGCATGTTCGCCCGGGGGAAGCCGGGGCTGCCCGAGCGCGGCATGCAGGCACTGCCCGAGCAGCTGGCGGCCGGGCTGTACACCCCGGTGGAGCTGGGCACCGAGGTGGTCTCGGTCGGTCCCGGACGGGTGGAGACGGCCGGGGGCGAGCAGATCACCGCCGACCTCGTGGTGGTGGCCACCGGGGCGGAGGCCGCGGCGGCCCTCACCGACCGGACCACGTCCCCGGGCAAGGGGATCACCACGCACTGGTACGCCGTCGACGAGGCACCGACCGACCTGGCGCTGCTGGTCATCGACCAGCGGACCGCGCCCGGCCCGGTCATCAACACGGCGGTGCTCAGCAACGCCGCCCCGTCCTACGCCCCGCCCGGGCGGCACCTGGTCGAGGCCAGCAGCCTGCTGCGCCCCGGGCAGGAGCCGGTCACCGATGCGGAGGTCGCGGCCCAGCTCGCCGGCATCTACGGCGTGCCGACCGACGGTTGGCAGCTGCTGCGCCGTGACGACATCCGCTACGCGCTGCCCGCCCAGCCGGCCCCCCTGCACGTGCGGGAGGCGCTCGAGGTCGAGCCGGGGCTCATCATGGCGGGTGACCACCTGGACACCGGATCGATCCAGGGCGCCATGGTGTCCGGGCGACGCGCCGCCGAGGGCTACCTCCAGCGTCGCGCCGCCTGAGGAGGGCTCGGCCGACCGGAGCGGTCGGGTGCCGGGCGCGGTCGCCACACGCGTCTCCCGCGCCCCCGTGGCCCCACCGTGCGGGGACGTGCACGCACCCCCGGGATATATCCCGCGCGTGTGTCGACATCCCCGCACGCAGGTGTCGGTGTGGCTGCTGTGACCGACGGGATGCCCACCAAGGGTGCTGCCCGACGACGGCATGCCCACCCGGGGGCGCTGCCGACGACGGCACGCCCACCGAGGTGCAGCCGACGACGGCATGCCCACCTGGGATGCCGATGACGGCATGCCCGCCGGCGTGCTGCCGATGACGGGCGAGCTCCTCGGGCATCGGGGCCACCGCCGGCGCACGGCCCGCCACCCGTGGTGGCTGCGGGTCGTCGTCGCGACCCGCAGCCACCACGCCCCTCCGTCTGGGTGGCCCGTGGGACGGCGCGCGGCAGGCGGCGCGCCGGCGTCCTCAGGGGTGGAGAGAGCTCACACCCGCGCACCGAGGCGTATGCCGTGCCCGCAGGGCAGCAGCGGGTCGCCCAGCCCCGGCTGGTCGGGGTGGTGGGCGCGCACCTGCTCCATGGAGCGCGGCAGGTCGAAGGGCAGCCGGCCCCGGGCCTCGCCCTGCAGGGCGCGGACCAGCGCGGGTCCGCCGCTCCCGTAGCTGCCCACCACCGCGTCCACCGCGTCCATCACCGGCCCGAGGACCGCGGGCCGGTCCAGGGTCACGTCGACGACGACCGGGCAGTGCTCGCGGATGCGGCGCAGCCGCACCGGCAGCCCCGGCGGGAACTCCAGCGAGCCCTGGTGGAACCACGCCTCGAGGAAGAGGTCGGAGCGGGGCTCGTGCGGGGCGGCCAGCCGGATCACGGCCAGGTCGGCCTCCTCGGGACGCTCGACGACGCGCCCCAGCGCGGCGGCGTCCTGCGCCGAGATGCCCTCGACGTAGACGGCACGGTCGGTGCCGGTCAACGGCAGCAGCCCGTCCTCGTCGGCGAGCACGGTGACCGACGCAGCCTGGGCCGCCAGGCCCGCCTCGACCACCGCGGGGGTGCCGACCCGTTCGTCGGCCAGGCCCTCGTCGACATAGGGGTCGTCGAACAGGCCGAGCTGCATCTTGACGAGCAGCAGCCGCCGGGCCGAGACGTCGATCCGCTCCTCGCCGACCCGGCCGTCGGCCACGAGACCGGCGAGCACCTCGACGCACTCCTCACCGCCGAACTGGTCGCAGCCGGCCTCCAGGAGCAGCTCCATCCGGCCCGCCGCGTCGAGGTGCTCGACGCCCCACGCGCGGGCGGGCAGCACCTGGTCGCCGACGTGGTTGTCGTTGACCAGCTCCCAGTCGGTCAGCACGACGCCGTCGTAGCCGAGCTCGTCCCGCAGCAGCCCGGTGACGATCCGTCGGTTGAAGCCGAAGCCCACCTCCGGCACGGCCTCGCCGTCCAGCTGCAGGTCGACGGGCATGCCGTAGTAGGGCATCATCGCCGCCACGCCGGCCTCGATCGCCGGCAGGAAGGGCGCCAGGTGGTCGGCGAAGTGCCCGCCGCCGTAGACCTGCTCCCGGCCGTAGGGGAAGTGCGCGTCCTCCCCGTCGGCCTGCGGCCCGCCGCCGGGGAAGTGCTTGGCCGTGCAGGCGACGCTGCCCGGTCCGAGCTCGCCGCGCTGCAGCCCCTCGAGGAACGCGAGGCCCAGCTCGGTCACCACCTGCGGGTCCTGCCCGAAGGTGTGCAGCTGCCGTGCCCACCGGGGCTCGGTGGCGAGGTCCAGCGTCGGGTGGAGAGCGGCCCGGATGCCGACCGCGACGTACTCGGAGCGGACGGCCTCGGCATACTCCCGGCACACCTCGACGTCCCGCAGCGCGGCGACGCCCAGGGGCTCCGGCCACTGGGAGAACGCGCCGGCCGAGAAGCTGGCGCCGGCGTTCTCGCTGAAGCCGTGCCGGGGGTCGGTCGAGATGGTGACCGGTATGCCGTGCGGCGTCTCCTGCGCCAGGCGCTGCACCGCGTTGTGCCAGCGGGCCGCCTCGTGGGCCGGGCCGAGCTGGTGCACGTTGAAGTGGTTGACGCCCTTGTCGACGACGACGTGCCGGGTGCCGGTCTTGCTGATCGCCCCCGGCCCGTCGAGGACGGCGCCACCCGGCCCGGTCTCGATGACCGTGTGGAAGAGCAGCCCGATCTTCTCGTCCAGGCTCAGCCTCCCGAGCAGGTCGTCGACCCGCTCGGCGTCCGAGAGGCGCGGGTCCTCGAAGGGGTCCATGACGCCGTTGTGGTTGAGGTCGCGGTAGCGCACGCCCTCCGGTCCGGTGCGGAAGCCCTGGTCACTCATGCGCTCGCACCGAACTCCTCCATCGCGAGCACCGGGCGCAGCGTGCGCTCGGCGGCGCCGGTGCTGAAGTAGCGCTGCAGCAGGCCGTCGCCGAGGACGTTGCCGAGCGCCCCGAGGATCATCGCCTGGTCCAGCGAGAGGTAGCGGGTGGCGACCTGGCCCGAGCTGGTGTTGACCGCGTCGTAGAAGCCGCCCGGCCCGTAGGAGGCGAAGTCGGCCTCGATCGCCGCGAGGTTGTCGTAGGACTCGGCCGGGGCGTGCATCATCGCCAGGAAGGCCGCGTGCGGGGTGACGACGCCCTGGCCGTAGTCCGGCTCGGGCTGCCCGTGCACGCGGTCGGTGCGCTCGACGTCGGAGAAGTAGCCCTCCGGGTTGAGGCCCAGGGCGTCGACGCCCCACTCCGCGTAGCCGCCCGCCGGGTGGCTGGCGGGCGAGAAGCCCCAGTAGCCGTACTCCGCCAGCCCGTGCGCGGCCTGCACCGCGACGTGGTTGGGGTGGTTGCGGCCCCAGGAGTCCGGCGCCCAGGTCTCCTCGGGCACGAAGATGTTGGGCATGAGCTCCTCGAACATCGAGCCGCCCCAGCCGGGGACCGTGCGGTGCCCGAGGTAGTCGTGGGCGCCCTCGAAGACGTCGACCCCGAGGTAGGTCTCCCACCGGCCGACCGGCGGCATCTCCGGCCAGGTCCACTCCGGCGGGAAGGTCCGCCACGCCTGGAAGTAGGCCTCCGGCGGGACCTGCCCCTTCATGATGCCCAGGTAGGTGGTGATCCGGGTCTCGGACACGATGGTGTCGTAGTGGTGGTCGGCGGTGTACCAGACCGGCGTGCCGGCGTCGATGAGGTCGCGGGCCTCGGTCCGCGGCGGGGCGTCGAGCCGGGTCGGCTCCTCGAGGTAGAAGCCGCCGTAGTTGAGGTAGGGCTTGCTGAAGGTCGGGTCGGCGAAGACGTCGAAGCGCATCCGGTCGAAGAGCTGACCGGCGAGCCGGGCGTTCGCCCGGTCGGCGTTGCGGACGACGAGCAGCGCGGCCCCCAGCCAGGAGGCGTCGATGCTGGAGACGAACGGCACGACCGGGTCGCCGCTCTCGGGCCAGGAGTAGATGACCGAGCCGTCCCGCGGGTCGTACCAGTTGAAGTACATCCCGCTGGCCTCGTGGTGCTCCATCCCCTGCAGGGTGCGCAGGGTGCGCCGGATCCTGCGCGTCGCCTCACCGGGGGTGATGAGGCCGAGGTCGCGCGCGACGACTGCCGACCAGAGGTAGCCGCCGATGTTGGTCGGCGAGGTGTAGACGCCCGGGGTGGACAGGTCGCCGGTGATGTTGTCGGACACCAGACCCGTCTGCTCCGGGGTCATCGCCACCATCGAGGCCCAGGTGTCCTTCGTCCACCGCATCAGGGTGGCGGCGTCGGTGCCCTCCGGCGCGGGTCCGGGGCGCCGGGGCCCGCCGGGGGCGGCGACGGCGGCCGAGGGCGCACCCAGGGCGACCCCGCCGGCGAGGCCGCCGGCCAGGACGGCCCGCCGGGAGAGAGAGGTATGACGTGCGTCGAGCGGGTGCATCGGTGCTCCTTCGTGGGGGGTGGAGGGGTGCGCGGGACTCACTTGATCCCGGTCGTGGCGATCCCTTGGATGAACCGCCGCTGGAAGATGAGGAAGACGACGAGCACGGGCAGGACGACGATCGTCGCGCCGGCCATGAGCAGGCCGTACTGCTGCTCGTTCTGCCCGGTGGAGTAGAGCGCGAGCGCCACCGGGAGGGTGTAGGTGTCGTTGCTCTGGGCCACCACGAGGGGCCACAGGAAGTTGTTCCAGCTGCCCAGGAAGGTGAGGATCCCGAGCGTCGCGAGGGCCGGGGTCAGCAGCGGCAGGATGACCTGGAAGAAGATCCGGAACTCACCGGCCCCGTCGATCCGCGCGGCCTCCACGAGGTCCCGGGGCAGCCCGAGGACGAACTGGCGCATGAGGAAGACCCCGAACGGCGCCACGAGGAAGGGCAGGAACAGCCCCGGGAGGGTGTCGACGAGGCCGAGGTTGGCCACGAGGACGAACAACGGCACGAAGGTGACGACACCGGGGATCATCAGGGTGCCCAGGATGAGGGCGAAGATGATCTTCCGGCCGCGGAAGCGCAGCATCGCCAGGGCGTAGCCCACCATCGAGCAGAAGAGCAGGTTGCCCGCCGTGACCACGACCGCGACGATCGTGGAGTTGCTGAAGTAGGTCCCGAAGGACAGCCGGCTGAAGAGCTGGCTGAAGTTGTCCAGCGTCGGGTTCTGCGGCCACCAGGTCGGGGGGATCTGCCGCAGCTCGGCGTTGGTCTTGAACGACCCGAGGACCATCCAGGCGAACGGGGTGATGACCAGCACGAGGGCCACCGTGAGCAGCACGTAGAGCCACCAGCGCGAACGGGTGCCGATCATCGCTCAGTCCTCCTTCTCGGAGAGGAAGCGGAACTGCAGCGCGGTGACGATCGCGATGACGAGGAAGATGAGGTAGCTCAGCGCCGCGGCATACCCGTAGTTGCCGAAGCTGAACTGCTGGTAGGTGTACATCGACGCGGAGATCGTGCTGTTGAGCGGACCGCCCTGGGTCATGACGAAGGGCTCCTCGAAGAACTGCAGGTAGCCGATCGCGGTGGTGACCGAGACGAAGAGGATGGTCGGCCGCAGCACCGGGACGGTGACGTTGCGGAAGCGCTGCCACGCGTTGGCCCCGTCGATCGCCGCCGCCTCGTGCAGCTGCTGGGGCACGGCCTGCAGCCCGGCCAGGAAGATGATCATCGCGGTGCCGAAGTTGCGCCACGTCGCCATGGCGATGAGCGAGGGCATGGCCCAGGTGGTGGACCCGAGCCAGTTGGGCCCGTCGATGCCGACCCAGGCCAGGACGGTGTTGACCAGGCCGCTGTCCGGGTTGAGCAGGAAGCGCCACACGACGGCGACCGCCACGATCGAGGTGATGACGGGGGTGTAGAACCCCAGCCGGTAGACCGCCCGGAAGCGGGTGATCCCGGTGTTCAGCGCGATCGCCGCGGCCAGCGCGATGGTCATCGTCAGCGGCACCCCGACGAGCACGAAGTAGGCCGTGTTGAGGGCGGCCTTCCGGAAGACCGGGTCGCCGAACGCCTTGGCGTACTGCTCGAAGGCGACGAAGTTCACCTGGAACGGGGTCCGCAGGTCGCGGTTGGTGATGTCGGTGACCGAGAAGAAGACGGACTGGATCACCGGCCAGGCGGTGAAGACGCCGAAGAGGAGCAGGAAGGGCAGCGTGAGCAGCCAGCCGGCGCGCTCCTCGCGCGACGCGCCCGGCGGGCGCGAGGAGCGGGCCTTCCCGGCCTCACGGGTGGGTGGCGCGCCGCGGCGGCGCGTCCCGGTGACGGCGGCCACGGGCTTACTGCCCGGTGCCGATGGACTCCGCCTGCTGCTGGGCGGTCTGGACGGCCTCCTCGCCGGACAGGTCCTGCTTGGCGACCTTCTCCATCTCGGCGTCGAAGGCGGCGGCGACCTGCTCCCACGTGGGGAACGACGGCGGTGCCTGCGCGGTGGTGAGCTGCTCGCCGAACTTCGCGAGCTTCTCGTCCTCGGTCAGCGCCTCGTCGTCCCAGGCGGCCTGGACCGAGGGCAGGGCGCTGGTCATGTCGTACCACTCCACCTGGGTCTCCGGCTGGGTGAGCCAGTCGACGAGAGCCCAGGCGGCGTCACGGTTCTCGGTGTCGGCGAAGACCCCGAGGTTGGAGCCGCCGATGAAGGAGCTGGACTCCCCGCCGTCGGCGGTGGGGATGGGGGCGACGTCGTACATCGACCCGAAGTCCTCCTCGCCGCCCTCGGCGGCGAAGTCCTCGACCAGGCTCATCATCCAGGGCCCGGAGACGAACATCGGGACGCTGCCGTCGGTGAAGGTGGCCTCGGTCTGGCCCTCCGGCGGGTTGGCGTCGGAGATCTCCTCGTCGAAGAAGCTGCCGAAGTAGTCGACGGCCGCGACGGTCTCCGGGGTGTCGAGGGTGTAGGCGTCCTCGGTCGCGATCTGCGCACCGCGGGACCAGGCGAAGGGGACGACCGTCTGCCACGAGCCGGTCTGCCCCGGCTGCAGGCTGATGCCCCAGTCGACCCCCTCCTGCTCCTGCATGGCGGCGGCCATCTCCTTGAAGCCCTCCTGGTCGGTGGGCACCTCGTCGTAGCCGGCCTCGGAGGCGATGTCGGTGCGGTAGTAGACCATCCGGGTCTCGACGTACCACGGGACCCCGTAGGACGTGCCCTCCACCTCGATGGTGCCCTGCGCCCCCTCGAAGAACTTCGAGGTGTCGATGGAGCCCGGGGTGGGGTCGAGGGCGTCCATCCCGGCGAACTCGCCCATCCAGGTGGTGCCGATCATCGCCACGTCCGGCGTGGTGCCGGCGGTGATGGAGTTGACGAACTTGTCGTGCGCGGAGTCCCACGGGACGGGGGTGACGTTGATGCTCACCTCGGGGTACTGCTCCTCGAAGCCGGCGACCAGGTCGGGCAGCGCCTCCCCCTCGGCACCCATGGCCCAGACCTCCAGCTCGCCGGACAGGTCGTCGGTCGAGACCGCCTCGCCGGTCTGGGGGGCACCCGCGTCACCCGCTCCGCCGTCGTCCCGGCCGCATCCCGTGAGGGCCAGCGCGGTCGTGGTGGTGAGGGCGACCAGCAGGGTGGTACGTCGCATGAGGACTCCTTCGTCGTCGTAAGCGCTTACATAGCGTTGTGCCGAACATACACCGGGTTCTCACGACGCACAAGGGGTCAGGCGCAGCCGCAGGACTGGCGGAGCACCAGCCGGGTCGGCAGCACGTGCTGCTCGGGGGCCGAGTCACGGTCCTCCAGCAGGGCCCGCATGCGCACCGCGACCTCACGACCCAGCTCGCGCACGGGCTGGCTCACCGTCGTCAGCCCGGGGGTGACGTAGCGGGCGGCCATGACGTCGTCCCACCCGGTGACGCTGATCCGCCCCGGCACGTCCACGCCCGCCGCGAGCAGCCGCTGCATCACCGCGAGCGCCAGCTCGTCGTTGGCGCAGACCACGCCGTCGGACGCGATCCCGCCGTCGACCAGGAGGGAGGCCACCCGGGGACCGTCGTCCTCGCGGAAGGTCGCCGGGACCGGCTCGGCCGGGATGAGTCCCGCCGCCTCGTGCGCGGCGACGAAGCCGGCATACCGCTCCCGGACGTCGTCGGCGAACTCCGGCGACCCGACGAAGCGCAGCGAGCGCCGGCCGTGCACGTCGATGAGGTGCCGGGTCAGCTGCTCGGCGCTGCTGACGTTCTCGGTGCTGAAGCTCTCGACCGAGGCCTGGTGCCGGTCGGCCAGGACGAGCACCGGCAGCTTGGCCCGCACCGCGGCGACCGTGCCGGGGGACACCGGGACCGCGCCCATGAGCACCATCCCGTCGACCCGGCCGGCCAGCCGACGCACGAGCAGGTCCACGTCCTGCTTGCCGTGGGTCAGCAGGACGACGACGCTGGCACCGCCCTCGGCCGCGCCCTGCTCGTAGCCGGTGAGCAGGTCGGCGTAGTAGGGGCCGCGCAGCTCGGGCAGCACCAGGCCGTGGGCCTCGTGCGACTTCACCGCGAGCGAGCGAGCGGCACCGTCCGGGACGTAGCCGAGCTCCTCGACGACCGCGAGCACGCGGTCACGGGTCGAGGCACGCACCTCGCCAGGGCGACGCAGCACCCTCGACACGGTCGCGATCGAGACCCCCGCGCGCTCGGCGACGGAGTAGATCGTGGGGCGTCGCCCCGTGCCCTCCACCATCGGCCCTTCCTCCCGCCGGCCTGCCCGGACTCCCCGGAAGGCTACCGCCCGACCTCAGCGCAGCAGCCGGGGCACCGGCTGGCTCGGGTGCGGCTCGTCCCCCAGCTCGGCCTGGGCCCGCCACATCCGGGCCTCCAGCTCCTCGCGCACGTCCGCGTAGCCGGGGTCGTCGGCGACGTTGCGCAGCTCGGCGGGGTCGGCGCGCAGGTCGTAGAGCTCCCACTCCGGCTCACCGGGTCCGCCGGTCGTGCCCGGCAGGCCCAGGGGGTCGTTGTAGTAGTAGACGAGCTTGTGCCGCTCCGTGCGGTAGCCGTAGTGCGCCGGTGCGTGGTGGTTGCCGTCGGCGTGCTCCCAGTAGCGGTAGTACAGGCCGTCGGCCGGGGGCGGGGCGTCGCCGCCGACCAGGTCGCGCCAGAAGCTGCGGCCCTGCATCCGGGGGTGCGCGGGGACCCCGCACGCCTCGAGGATGGTGGGGGCGAGGTCGACGTTGGAGACGATCCCGTCGTGGACGCCACCGCCCGGGAGACCCCGTGGCCAGGAGAGCACGAGGGGCATCCGGATCGACTCCTCGAACATCAGCCGCTTGTCGAACCACCCGTGGTCGCCCAGGAAGAAGCCCTGGTCCGAGCTGTAGGCGAGCACGGTGTCGTCCAGCTCGCCCCGCGCGGTGAGGGTGTCCACCACCCGGCCCACGCTCTCGTCGACCGCCTGCACGCAGCGCAGGTAGTCCTCCATCCAGCGCTGGTACTTCCACCGGGTGAGCTCGGCCCCGGCGAGGTCCGTCGGCGGGTCGACCTTGAGGTCCTCGGCGGTGAGGTGCTCCGCGACGCTCATCCACACGTCCCGCACCGCCTGCGACCGACCGGTGTGGTCGTCCTCGAAGGTCTCCGGCAGCGGGACGGGGTCGGTGAAGAGGTCGGTGTGCCGGGGCGCCGGCACCCAGGGCCGGTGCGGGGCCTTGTGCCGCAGCAGCAGGCACCAGGGCTCGTCGCCGTCCAGGGAGTCCAGCCACCCCAGGGCGAGGTCGGTGAGCACGTCGGTGGCGTAGCCCGGCTCGGTGCGGGTGCCCTCCGGGCTGACGATGGTGGGGTCGACGTACTCCCCCTGGTCGACGAGGATCTCCCAGTGGTCGAAGCCCTGCGGCTGGTGGGCCGGGCCCTCGCCGAGGTGCCACTTGCCGACGAGGCCGGTGCGGTAGCCCGCCTCCTGGAGCAGCGACACGAAGGTCGGCTGGCTCGGGTCGATGGGCGTCGAGAGCGTCCGCACCCCGTTGACGTGGCTGTAGGTGCCGGTGAGGATGCTGGCCCGGCTGGGCGTGCAGAGCGAGTTGGTGACGAAGCAGCGGTCCAGCCGCACCCCTCGCTCGGCGATGCCGTCGATGTGCGGGGTGGTGGTGATGCGGGACCCGTAGGCCCCCACCGCGTGCGCCGCGTGGTCGTCGGTGAGGATGAGCAGGATGTGGGGGCGCCGCGCGGGCTCGCCCGGGGTATGCCGGTCCGTCGTCACCCCCACGACCCTGCCCCACGCCCGCCGTCTCCCGGCCCCGAGGTCCACCATCGGCCGCGAGGAGGGGGCTGACGGATGACCTGGGGGCCGACGGTGGACCAGCCGGACGAGGGAGGCCGTCAGGCCCCGTCGCCGCGCAGCTCGCGCTTGAGGATCTTGCCGGTGGCCCCCTTGGGCAGCTCGTCGATGACGGTGACCGTGCGGGGGTACTTGTACGGCGCGACCTGCTCCTTGACGTGCCGCACGAGCTCGGCCTCGTCGGCCTGCGCGTCCGGGGCGAGCACGACGTAGGCCGCCACCTCCTCGCCGAGCTCGGGGTGCGGGACCCCGACGACGGCGGCCTCGGCGACGGCCGGGTGCTCGTAGAGCAGCTCCTCGATCTCGCGCGGGTAGACGTTGAGCCCGCCGCGGATGATCATGTCCTTCTTGCGGTCGACGATGACGTAGTAGCCGTCCTCGTCACGGCGGGCCAGGTCGCCGGAGTGGAACCAGCCGTCGCCGTCGATCGCCTCGGCGGTGGCGTCGGGTCGGTTCCAGTAGCCCTTCATGATGTTCTCCCCGCGGATGCAGATCTCCCCGACCTGCGGGTCGTCCTCGCTGCTGGCCCCGACCTCGGCGCCGTCCGGGCCGACGAGCCGCATCTGCACCCCACGGATCGGCGTGCCGATGGAGCCGGCCTTGCGCTCGGCGTCCGGGTGGTTGAACGAGGCCACCGGCGAGGTCTCGGAGAGCCCGTAGCCCTCGAGGATCGTCGCGCCGAAGGTCTCCTCGAACCTCTTCATGACCTCCAGCGGCAGGCTGGCCCCGCCAGAGATCGCGGTGCGCAGGGTCGACAGGTCCGGCGGGGTGGCCGCGGCACCCGCGGCGGCGAGCATCGCGCCATACATCGTCGGCACCCCCTCGAAGACGGTGACCCGGTCGCGCTCGATGACCTCCAGCGCCTTCGCCGGGTCGAACCTCGGGATCATCGTCAGGGCCGCCCCGGTCGCGAAGGCGGTGTTCATGCCGCAGGTCATCCCGAAGACGTGGAAGAGCGGCAGGCAGCCCATGACGACGTCCGAGGAGTCGAGGTGCAGCAGGGTCTCGGTCGTCGCGAGCTGGTTGGACTGCAGGTTGTCGCAGGTCAGCTCCGCCCCCTTGGGGCGGCCGGTGGTGCCGGAGGTGTAGAGGATGACCGCGGTGTCGTCACCGTCGCGGGGCACGACCTCCTCGACCGGGTCCACCGCGTCGTCCCCGTGGACGTAGGAGCTCAGGCCCTCCGGACCGACGGTGAGCAGCCGGGTGCCCGTCGCCCCGGCCGCGGCGGCGGCGTCCTCCCCCGGCATCGCCGCGAGCAGCGAGGCGCCGGAGTCCTCGAGGTAGAACTGGATCTCGCGCCGCTTGAACAGCGGGTTCATCGGCACCACGACCGCCCCCAGCCGCAGCGCGGCGTAGTAGAGGACGGGGAAGGCCGGCACGTTGGGCAGCATGAGCGCCACCCGGTCGCCCTCGCCGACCCCCTGGGCCCGCATCCACCCGGCGAGCTGCCGGGCCGAGTGCTCGACCTCGTCGTACGTGAGGACGAGGTCGTCCAGGATCACCGCCCGGGCGTGCGGCTGGGCCTGCGCGGTGGCGGCCAGGTTGTGGGCGAGGTTCGCGCTGGCGCTGGTCATCGTCGACCTCCTGCGGTGGGGTGGGACCCTGATCGTCCCAAACGCCCGACCTCGTGTCCTGTCGGCGACGCCGTCCGCCACCTGACGAGGAGCCGTCGCCCGCTCGCTCCGGTATGGTCTGCGCCGAGGGAGGGGTCATGCCACGGGTCGACATCGACGCCACGAGGGAGGCCGCGCGCGAGCTGGGCGACGGCGGCGCGGCGCTGGGGGGCGCCACGGGTGACGTCGCGGTCGCCGAGCTGGCGGGGGCGCTGCGCGGGACCTCCACCGCGGCCGTGCTCGCCGAGCTGCAGAGCACGGCGCGGCTGCGCCTGACGGACGCCGGCCGCGAGCTCGCGACGCTGGGCGAGGGGATGCAGACGCTGGCCGACCACGCCGCGGATGCCACGGGCGGGCGATGAGCCTCGACATCCCCGGCTGGATGGTCGGTGAGGGCGACCCCCTGCGGACCGCCGCCCGGGGCCTGCGCTCGGCCGCGGACGTCGTCGACGACGAGCGGGTGGGTCTGCGACGCACCCTCGGGCAGGCGGCCGCCGCCCTGGGGTGGGAGGGCCAGATCACCGACCGGGCCGACGAGGCCGCCGACCCGGCGCAGGACGGCCTGCGGACCCTGCAGGAGGACCTCCGCGCCGCCGGCGGCGCCCTCGACGGGCTGGCCGGGGCCCTCGACGAGCACGCGCCGACCCTGCGCGAGGTGCAGCGCGACTGGGACGCGCTGCACGCCGACCTGCCCCGCACCGAGGTGACGCACTACACCGGCGAGACGATCGAGACGGTCGACTGGGCGGAGGTGCGGCGGCGGGAGGGCACCCTGCGGGACCGCGCCGAGCACCCGACGGAGATGCTGCGGACGGCCGACCGCGGCTGTCGCGACACCCTCGCCCAGGTCCGCGCCTCCCTGGCCGCCCTGAAGCCCGGCTCCTCCACCGCGAGCTTCACCCGGTCCCAGGCGCCGGAGGGGACCTGGCAGGTCTTCCGGGACCACGGCCTGGTCGACACCGCGGCCGACGAGGCGCTGCTCGCCCGCATCGCCCGGGCCGGGGACCCGGACGCCGTGCGCGCCCTGCTCGACGAGCTCGACCAGGAACGGCTGGCCGGCTTCCTGCAGCGCAACCCGCACGTCATGGCCGCGCTGACGACGGACCACGAGCCGCGCGACGCCGACGACCCGGTGCTGTCCGGCCTGTGGGCGGCGATCGGTGAGCTCGAGGACGGCCAGGTCGCCGACCCCCACGCGATCGAGGGCATCCGGGAGTACTGGGCCGGGTTGAGCCCGCTGGAGCAGCAGCGGATGCGGCTGCTCCACCCGGCGCTCATCGGGAGTCTGGACGGCATACCGGTGGAGCACCGGGCGGCGGCCAACCGGTTGCTGGTCGAGAGCGCGATCGACGTCGAGCAGCAGCGGCTAGCGGTCCTGCAGGCGATGCCGGACAACGCCGCGACCCGCCAGGAGGCGCTCGACGCGCTGCCCGGGTGGTATCCCGACTGGCTGGGCGAGACGATCCTCGAGGGTCTGATGGGCGAGGACGCCCAGACGCTGCTCCACGACTTCCGGCTGCGGGACCAGGAGGTCGAGCGCTCCCTCGCCCGGCTGGAGCTCTACGAGGGGCTGACGGAGCCCCTGGAGCGTCCCCGCTTCGCCGACGTGGAGGACGCCGTCGGGGCGGTGCTGCCCGCTGATGCGCGGGCCGTCCTGCTCTTCGACCCCCGTGGGGACGGTCGGTATGCCGAGTGGCACGGGGAGCTGGACAGCGAGAACGTCGGGATCTTCGTGCCGGGGACGACGACGGACCTGTCGAACATCGGCAGCTACGTCGACCGGGTGCAGCAGCTCGCTGAGGACCCCGACACGAGCAGCGTGACCTGGATGGGCATCGACGTGCCGAACTCGGTGGCCTCCGACGCCACCCAGACGCGCTGGTCCGAGGACGGCGGGCAGGCGCTGCTGCGCTTCGTCGAGGGCCTGGGCATGGCGGACCGCACGGTCACCGCGGTCGGCCACTCCGCGGGAGGCGGGATCGTCGGCTTCGCCGACGTCTACGGCATGGACGTGGACCGCACGATGCTCGTCGCCCCCTCCGGCTCCGGTCTGGGGCTGCACCGACCGCTCCCCTGGCCGCTCGACCCGTGGGGCGAGCAGCCCTCCACCCCGGACACATACCCACGGCAGACCTGGGACGGCCATGACCGGGACGTCCAGCGCTTCACCCAGACCGCCCCGGGCGACAGCATCGCCGTGGCCCAGGCCTCGGAGGACGTGCGCTGGTGGGTCGGCCTTCCCGAGGACTGGGGGCATGGGGACAACCCGAACAGCTCCGACCAGTTCATCCGGCTGGAGACCGGGCGTTGGACAGAAGGGGAGCACGCCGGAGAACGCCTGGAGGGCTTCGACGCGCACAGCCACGTGGTGACCCCCGGGACGGACGCATGGACCAACATCGTCGGCGTCATCACCGGCGGTGAGGTCATCCCTTACCGGGAGGACGGCGACTGGATCGGCCCGGACAACGTCTACGACGAGCCGGACTACCCTGGCACCGACCCCGTCCCTGTCGACGATCTGGAGTCCCCGTGGGAGCAGTCGCAGCCCGAGATCATGGCGCCCGGCCCGCTGGACGGCAGCTTCGGGCAGGGAGGGGAGCCCGCGTGAGGT
The DNA here is from genome assembly GCF_006337125.1 of Serinicoccus chungangensis. Taxonomy (GTDB): domain Bacteria; phylum Actinomycetota; class Actinomycetes; order Actinomycetales; family Dermatophilaceae; genus Ornithinicoccus; species Ornithinicoccus chungangensis. Next base: position 133,484 of record NZ_CP040887.1, on the reverse strand, counting down.
TCCTGGGATCGGTGCTCACGCTGGCCGCGGTGACGCTGGCAGGATGTCAGAACCTGGGTGGTGCGACCACCCCGGAAGGCTCCACGACGACGGAGGAAGCCAGCGTGAGCGGAAGCGCCGACGAGGCAGCGGCGAGGGAGCAGCAGCCCCGCGTCCGGGAGATCCTGCAGGACCTGTGGGACCAGTTCGACCTCGAGGACAAGCCACCGTTGGAGGACAAGCCCGGAGAGGGGACCATCCGGGCGTGCACACTGGACGCCAAGTCCGACATCTCGGCCTGGGCCGAGGGGACACAGCTGCGCGTCTCGGAGGAGGCGGACCCCGAGCTGGAGGCCGAGCAGGCGCAGCTCGTCCGTGACTGGCTCGACGCGAACGGCTGGGAACGTCTCGACAACCCGGCACCCGACTCCAGCCCGGTGACGTACCACCGCAACGACCAGGGGTTCACGGTCACCGTCGCACCGCAGCTCGACGCCCGCGTCAACCTCGACGTCGAGTCACCGTGCTTCGACGGACAGGGACAGCGCGTCAGGTGATCCCACCAGACCGGGCGCCAGGCCCTCGCCGCGGACCCCGAGGACGGCGCCTTGCTCGGTCAGGTCCAGGGCAACCACGCGCGGCGCTCGGTCAGGTCCAGGGCAACCACGCGCGGCGCTCGGTCAGGTCCAGGGCAACCACGCGCGGCGCTCGGTCAGGTCCAGGACAACCACGCGCGGCGCTCGGTGGGTGGGGGGTCAGCGCAGCGCCTCCACCGTGTCGACCTCCTCGACCGGCTTGTCGTCGCGGTAGCGCAGGACCCGGGCGAAGCGCAGGGCGACGCCGCCGGCATACCTCCTCGACGTTTGCACCGCGTCGTAGGCGACCTCGACCACCTGCTCGGGCCGCACGTGCACCACGTGCCCCTCGCGAGCGGTCTCCAGGCCCAGGAAGCGCTCGGTCTGCCAGGCGAGCAGCTCGTCGGTCATGCCCTTGAACGTCTTGCCGACCATGACCGGCTCGCCGTCGGCGCCGCGGGCCGCGAGGTGGATGTTGGACAGCCACCCCTGACGGCGCCCGCTGCCCCACTCGACAGCGACGACGACGAGGTCGGCGGTGCGGCGCGGCTTGACCTTGACCCACCCGGCGCCGCGCCGGCCGGCGGCGTAGGGCGCCTGCGGGTCCTTGACGACGACGCCCTCGTGCCCCTGCTCGACCACCCGGTCGAAGAACTCCTGCGCCGCCCCCGGGTCGTCGGTGCTCACCCGCTCCACGACCAGCCCGGGCGCGAGGTCGCCGAGCGCCGCCCACCGCTCGGTCGCGGGCTCGTCGACGAGGTCGCGGCCGTCGAGGTGCAGCAGGTCGAAGAGGTATGTCGTCACCGGGGTCGTGCGGGCGAGCTCGGCCGGGTCGGTCCGCGAGGCGGTGCGGGCGCCGGTGACCTGGAACGGCTCGGGACGGCCGCCGGGGCCGAGCACGATGACCTCGCCGTCGAGCACGGCGGACCCTGCCGGGAGCGCGCCGACCGCCTCGACCACCTCGGGGAGCCGGTCGGTGATCTCCTCCAGGCTGCGGGTGAACAGCCGCACCGGCTGCTCGGCGTCCCGGTCGAGGTGGGCCTGGACCCGGATGCCGTCGAGCTTGAGGTCGAGGGCCAGCTCGCGCTCCCCGGTGACCGCCGACGCCACGTCCGGCTCGGAGCCGGCGAGCATCGGCCGCAGCGGCCTGCCGACCTCCAGCCGGACCTGCTCCAGCGCCGCCGACCCGCCGGTCAGCGCGGCGCGGGCGACCGGGCCGGGGAAGCCGGCGAGCATGACGGCCCGGCGCACCAGCGGCTCGGGCACGTCCGCGGCCCGGGCGATGGCCGGCAGCAGCACGCCGTCGCCGGCCCCCTGGCGCAGCTCCCCGGTGAGCAGGCCCACGAGCCACTGCTGCTCCTGGGCGGTGGCGCGACCGAGCAGCTCGCGCAGGGCCGCGGTGCGCGCGGCCGTCGAGCCCGCACCCGCAAGCCGCTTGAGGTCGCTGAGCGCCGCGTCCACCTCGAGCACGGTCAGCGACGTGTCCGCGGCCGGGTCCGGGAGGTCGCGCAGGGAGCGCCAGCCGACCCCGACGGTACGCTGCGGCAGGGTGCCGGCGAGGTAGTCCGCCACCACCTCGACCTCGCGGGGCTCCCCGTCGGCCACCTGGGCGAGGGCCTGCGCGAGCAGGGTCGTCTTGTCGGTGCGCGAGCGGGTCGCCGCCACCGCGGCGGACGTCGTGGTCACCTCGGCCAGATGCATACGCAGCAGTCTCGCGCACCCGGGCGGGCCCGTCGCGGCCACCGGCGACCCCATCCGCCCCAGACTTGACCAAGTCCTTACCCGCGGCATACCCGGCCTTTGCCGTCACCCCGTTAGCGTGGAGACATCGACCAGGCGTCACGTCTCGGTGACGTCGGGCCGATCAGGCACGATCGCAATGTGACTGGTGGTGGGCACACCCCCCTGCGCGCCCATCACAGGTCATCGGGAGGGTTGTGTGCCTGGCGAGAAGGGCGCGTCGGCTGTCACGGGACCGACGCGCCCTTCCTCTGCGTCCGGGGGCCTGACCCGGGACGGGCAGGCGCCCCTGTGCGCGATGGTGGCCCTCCCAGGGCCACGACCGCACACGACCGAGGCCGGGCCAGAGGCGGGAGGGCCCCTCTGTGCGCGATGGTGGCCCGCTCAGGGCCACGACCGCACACGGAAGGGCCGGTCGGGGGTCAGGGACGAGCGAGGCCGGGCTGGGCCCACGTCAGCCGCACCTGCGTCCCCGGGCCCAGCTGGCTGAGCCGGTCCATGTCCACGGGCTCCACGACGGCGACCACCGGGTAGCCGCCGGTCACCGGGTGGTCGGCCCCGAAGACCACGGGCTGCCCGTCGGCGGGCACCTGCACGCACCCCCGCACCATCGGCTCGCTGGGCAGCTCGCGGTCGCGGTATGCCGGTGCCCGGGTCAGCGCCCGCCCGGTGAGCCGGGTGCCGACCCGGTCGGAGCGGTCGCTGACCGTCCACACCTGGGCGGTGAGCGCCTCGAGGTCAGCCAGCCAGTCGCCGCGCGGTCCCGGGGCGAGGTGCAGCGGGAGGGCTGCGGGGGGATCCGCGGGGGGCGCCACCTGGTCGACCGTCGGGGGCTCTGCCGGTGGCCGGCCGACCGGCAGGACGTCGCCGGGGCGCACGGGCTCCGGGCCCAGCGCGGCCAGCGTGTCCCGGCTGCGCGAGCCCAGGACCGGGGGCACGTCGAGCCCGCCGCGCACCGCGAGGTAGGTGCGCAGGCCCGAGGTCGGTGCCCCGAGCCGGAGGGTCTGGCCGTCCTCGAGGCGGAGGGGTGCGCCCCAGCCGACCGCCCGTCCGTCGACGGAGGCGGGGGCCTCGGCGCCGGTGATGGCGACGGTCACCGCGCCGCGCGCGCGCAGCCGGCACCCGCCGAGCAGCACCTCCAGACCGGCGAGCGCCTCGTCCTGGGCCAGGATCCGAGCGCCCAGCCGGTGCGCCCCCCGGTCGGCGGCACCGGAGCGCCCGACGCCGAGCTCGGCCAGACCGGGTCGGCCCAGGTCCTGCACGAGGACCAGGGGGCCGACGTCGAGCACCTCGAGAGCCGGCATCAGACCTCCTCGAAGCGGACGGTCGCGCCGGGTCGCAGGAGCGCCGGCGGGTCGCGGTCGACGTCCCACAGGGGGGCGTCGGTGCGGCCGACGAGCTGCCACCCGCCCGGCGAGGACCGCGGGTAGATGCCGCCGAACTCGCCGGCCAGGCCCACCGACCCGGCCGGGACCGCCGTGCGCGGGGTGTCGCGGCGCGGCACGTGCAGCCGCTCGTCGCCGCCCACGAGGTAGGCGAAACCGGGCGCGAAGCCGATGAAGCCGACCCGCCAGGTGGACCCGGTGTGCGCCCGCACCACCTCGTCCTCGTCCAGGCCGGTCAGCCGCGCCACCTCCGCCAGGTCGGCGCCGTCGTAGGTGACCGGGACGACCACGGCGTCCTCGGAGGCGTGGCGGGTCGCCGCGTCGAGGTCCGCCGGGGCGTCCAGGGCGGCGGCGAGGGCGACCAGCCCCTCCCGCACCGCCGGCAGGTCGGCGGGGCCGGCCACCCGCAGCAGCAGGGTGCGGGCCGCCGGCACGACCTCGGTGACCGTCCGCGCCCAGGGCGGGCCCTCCGGCCGCCCGGTCCGCAGGGCGTCCGCGAGCACGAGGACCTCCTCGGTGCCCCCGACCTCGACGAGGACCGCGTCCCGGCCCATCGGCAGCAGCGTGACCTCCATCAGCACCTCATCCGGCGAACGCCGCCAGCTCGACCCCGTCCGCCTCCAGCGCCGCGCGCACCGCCCGGGCCATCCCGACCGCACCCGGGGAGTCGCCGTGGGTGCAGATCGAGGCGACCCGCACCGGCACGTCGCCGCCGTCCACCGCCTCCACCACGCCCTCCCGCACGAGGCGCAGCATCCGCGCGGCCACGGCGTCCGGGTCGTGCAGCACCGCGCCGTCCTCGGAGCGCGGCACGAGGGTGCCGTCGGGGCGGTAGCCCCGGTCGGCGAAGGCCTCGGCGACCACCCGCACCCCCGCCTCCTGCGCCAGCCGGGACACCAGCGAGCCCTCCTGGTGCAGGAGGGGGAGCGTGGCGTCGTACCGGGTCAGGGCACTCACCAGGGCCCGCGCCTGCCCCTCGTGGCGCCCGACGGCGTGGTAGAGCGCGCCGTGCGGCTTGACGTAGGCCACGCGGGTCCCGGCCACGCGGCACAGCGCCTCCAGCGCCCCCACCTGGTAGAGCACGTCCGCCTCGAGGTCCGCCGGATCGACGTCGACGAAACGGCGACCGAACCCCGCGAGGTCGCGGTAGGACACCTGGGCACCGACGACCACCCCGCGCGCGGCCGCCGCCGCGACCGTCCGCTCCAGCGTGCGAGCGTCCCCGGCGTGGAAGCCGCAGGCGACGTTGGCGCTGGTGACGACACCGAGCATCGCGTCGTCGTCGCCGAGGGTCCACGTCCCGAAGGACTCCCCGAGGTCGGCGTTGAGGTCGATGCGCATGACGCCAGGGTAGGCGGGAACCGCCCACCCTGGCCGGTCGAGCGGGGCACGCGGGGGTTATCCCCCCGTCGTCCCGGGGGCGCACCGGCTGACCGGGGGTCACGGTCCTGGCTACCGTGGTCGGCATGAGCAGTCCGTCGATGCAGGCCCCCGGGGCCCCGGGAGCCGACCCGGCCCGCATGCCCCGGCTGGTCAGCGGTCCGGGCGACACCGTCGAGGACGACGCCCCGGCCCTGTCCTCCCCGCCCGGTCGCCCACCCGCACGGGCCGCCGAGGCGCGGCGCGGCTCCCGCCTCCTCGACCACTGGTGGACCGTCTGCTACCTCGTGACGAGCCTCTTCACCGCCGTCGCGGCCCTGGCCCTGGCGGGTCTGGCGATCGGCGGGTTCTTCGGGGTCCTCGGCGCCGGTGTCGGCGTCCTGGTGCTGGTCCCGGCCATCTGGGGGTCCTACGGCCTCTCCGTCCTGGAGCGCCACCGCATCGCCGCCTTCCTCGGCCTGGACATCGGTCAGCGGGCGCCGTCGACCGCCCCGGGGTGGCGCCGCGCCCTGGGCCTGGACGAGCGACGGCTGCGGGCTCTGGGCTGGGTGGGTCTGCACGGGCTGTGGGGGCTCGTCGCCGGCGGCCTCACCCTCGCCCTGCTCGTCCAGGGCGTCCTGCTCGCGACCCTGCCGCTGTGGGGGCCGGTGGCCGGGGGCGTCACCGTCCTCGGGACCTTGCGGGTCGACTCCGTGGTGGGGATGACGCTCGCCTGGTTGGTCGGCGTCGTCCTCGTGCTCGGCATGCCGTGGGTCGCGCGGGGTCTGGCGAGCGTCGACGTCGTGCTCGCGCGGTGGCTCGTGGGCGAGGACCCGCAGGCCCAGCTGCGCCGGATGAGCGAGCGGGTCGACACCCTCACCACCTCGCGCGAGGACACCCTGGACTCGGTCGAGGCCGAGCGCCGACGGATCGAGCGCGACCTGCACGACGGGCCGCAGCAGCGCCTCGTCTCGGTGGCCATGACGCTGGGCCTGGCGCGGGACGCCCTGGACCGCAACCCCGACGACCCGGAGGCCGCCCGGCAGGTGCGCGAGCTGCTGGACGAGGCGCACGCCTCGAGCAAGGAGGCCATCACCGAGATGCGGCAGGTCGCCCGCGGCATCGTCCCGCCCATCCTCACCGACCGCGGGCTGGACGCCGCGGTCTCGGCGCTCGCGGCCCGCAGCCCCGTCCCGGTCACCGTCACCTCGCGGCTGCCCGCCGGCCGGCTGGACCCGACGACCGAGGCCATCGCCTACTTCTCCGTCTCCGAGGCCCTCACCAACGTCGCCAAGCACGCGCGGGCCACCCGCGCGGGGGTCGAGCTCGGCACCGCGCGCGGCCTCACTGGGGACCTGCTCGCGATCACGGTCACCGACGACGGGTCGGGCGGCGCGGTCGTGGGCGGCGGCAGCGGCCTCACCGGGCTGCGCCAGCGGGTCGGCGCCGTCGACGGCGAGCTGCACGTGCACTCCCCCGTCGGCACCGGCACCACCGTCGCGATCACCCTGCCCCTGCGGACCCGGGAGCCGCGATGAGCACCGGCACCCCGGCGGCGGCCGCGCCCGGCACCCCGGCTCCGTTGCGGGTCATCCTCGCCGAGGACTCGGTGCTGCTGCGGGACGGCATCGTGCGGCTGCTCGGGGCCACCGGCTTCGACGTGGTCGACGCCTGCCCGGACGCCGAGACCTTCGCCCGCTCGGTGCGCGAGCACCGCCCGGACCTCGTCGTCGTCGACGTGCGCATGCCCCCGACCTTCACGGCCGAGGGGCTGCAGGCCGCCCTCGCCGTGCGCGCCGAGCTGCCCGAGGTCGCCGTGGTCGTGCTGAGCCAGTACGTCGAGGAGCGCTACGCCACCGAGCTGCTCGCCGGGCGCCCGCGCGGGGTCGGCTACCTGCTCAAGGACCGGGTGGCCGACACCCAGGAATTCGTCGAGGCGCTGCGCACCGTCGCCGCGGGCGGGACGGCCCTCGACCCCGAGGTCGTCTCCCAGCTCATGTCGCGGGCCCGCAACGTCGACCCGCTGGAGCGGCTGACCCCCCGGGAGCGCGACGTCATGAGGCTCATGGCGCAGGGGCGCACCAACAGCGCGATCAGCCGCGAGCTGTTCATCGGCGAGGGCGCGGTGGAGAAGAACGTCTCCTCCATCTTCGGCAAGCTCGACCTGCCGCCGACCGAGGACGACCACCGCCGGGTGCTGGCCGTCCTGCAGTGGCTCGAGCACGGGGAGGGGGGGTGAGCGCCGCCGACCGCAGCGCGGCCCGGGCGCAGGCACGCGCCGTGCGGGCGCGCCGGCCCTACCCCGCGCTGCGGGCCGTGGGGGGCGCGGTGACGGCGGTCCTGGTCGCCGGCGGCGCCCTCAGCACCGCCCCCGCGATGATGACGCAGGAGGGCTCGCAGACCTCGGCGCTGCCCGCGTCGATGACCCGGCTCGTGCTCCAGGCGCCCCGCGGGGACGTGGAGGTGCGCGAGCTGGCGGCGGGCGAGGAGCCGAGCGTCACGGCCACGGCCCGGTGGACGCTCAACCGGCCGCGGGTGAGCACCAGCCCCGCGACGGACACGGGGACGGTGCAGGTCGAGGCGCCCTGCACCGGCAGCAACCTCGGCGTCTGCTCCCAGGACCTGCTCGTGCGGGTGCCGGCGGGCACGGCGCTGGAGATCGACGGGACCTTCGGCGACGTCGACGTCACCAGCACCGGTGAGGTGCAGGTGGAGGTCACCGCCGGCGACATCAGCCTGTCCGGCGCACCCCCGCGCGCCGTCGTGCGCAGCACGGCGGGTCACGTCACCGTCCAGCACACCGGTGAGGAGCCGCCGGAGCTGCTGCGGGTGCGGACGACCCTCGGCGACGTCGACGTCGAGGTGCCCGGGTCGCAGGAGTATGCCGTGACCACCGCCACCAGCCAGGGTGACCGGGACGTGCGCGTGGACGAGGCGCCGGACGCCCCGTCGGTCATCGACGTCGAGACGACCCTCGGTGACATCGAGGTCGCGCCCGCCCCGACCCTCTGACCGTCCTCCCGGCGTCACCCCACCGTGCCGCGCGGCGCGGCATACCTCGTGGCGCACGGGACGGAAGTGACGCACGAGGAGCACGCGTCGGGTAGATTGAGGCCGCCAGGTGCCGCGCCGTCAACGGAGACCGCCATGAACTCGCTCCTCCTCGCCCTCATCGGGGTGACCATGATCCTGGCCGGGTACGCGCTCTACTCGCGCTTCCTGGCCACCAAGATCTACGCCCTCGACGACTCCCGGCCGACCCCGGCCCACCAGCTCGAGGACGGGGTCGACTACGTCCCCACCAACAAGTACGTCCTGTGGGGGCACCACTTCACCTCCGTCGCGGGCGCGGCGCCGATCGTCGGCCCGGCCATCGCGGTCATCTGGGGCTGGCTGCCGGCCTTCCTGTGGGTGACCATCGGCACCGTCTTCTTCGCGGGCATGCACGACCTGGGCGCCCTGTGGGCCTCGGTCCGCAACAAGGGCCAGTCGATGGGGGCGCTGTCGGGCCGCTACATCGGCGCCCGCGGCCGCAACCTCTTCCTCGTCGTCATCTTCCTGCTGCTCCTCATGGTCAACGCGGCCTTCGCGGTGGTCATCGCCGGCCTGCTCGTCAGCACCCCCACGGCCGTCATCCCCACCTGGGGCGCGCTGCTCGTCGCGCTCCTCGTCGGCCAGGCCATCTACCGGCTGCGCTGGAGCCTGCCGCTGGTCTCGGTCGTCGGCGTCGTCGCGCTCTACGCGCTCATCTGGGTCGGCGACCAGGTGCCGCTCGCGCTGCCGGAGACCGTCGCCGGGCTGCCGGCCAACGCGGTCTGGATCATCCTGCTCTTCGTCTACGCCGGCATCGCCTCCATGCTGCCGGTCTGGGTGCTGCTGCAGCCGCGCGACTACATCAACGGCCTCCAGCTGTTCATCGCGCTGGGCATCCTCTACGGCTCGGTGCTGCTGGCCCGCCCCGAGATCGTCGCGCCGGCCGTCAACGGCAACGTGCCGGAGGGCACCCCCTCGATCGTCCCGCTGCTCTTCGTCACCATCGCCTGCGGCGCCGTCTCCGGGTTCCACGGCATGGTCAGCTCCGGCACCAGCTCCAAGCAGCTGGACAAGGAGAGCGACGCCCGCTTCGTCGGGTACTTCGGCGCCGTCGGCGAGGGCCTGCTGGCGCTGGGCGCGATCATCGCGGCCACCGCCGGATTCCAGACGCTCGCGGCCTGGGAAGAGGTCTACTCGGCCTTCGGGCAGGGCAGCGTCGGCGCCTTCGTCTCCGGGGGCGGCGCCATCGTCGAGAGCGGCCTGGGCCTGCCCCAGTCGCTGTCGGCGACCATCCTCGCGACGACCGCGATCCTCTTCGCCGCGACGACGATGGACACCGGCGTGCGGCTGCAGCGCTTCGTCGTCCAGGAGATCGGCGAGATCGCCGGCGTCCGGCTCGGCAAGGGCGTCGCCACGCTGGTCGCCGTGGGTGTCGCCCTCGCGCTGACCTTCGGGGCCGGCGTCGACGGCTCGGGCGGCATGCTCATCTGGCCGCTCTTCGGCACCACCAACCAGCTGCTCGCCGCCCTGACCCTGTCGATCGTGGCGATCATGCTGCTGCGCCGGGGCCGCACCGCACTTCCCGCGCTCATCCCGCTCGGGTTCGTCGGTGTCATGACCCTCTACGCCCTCTTCATCCAGCTGGGCACCTTCTGGTCCGAGGGCAACTGGCTGCTGCTCGTCCTCGACATCGTCATCCTCGTCGCCTCGCTGTGGGTGATGGTCGAGGCGCTGGGGGCCATGCGCAAGGCGCGGGACTTCCGGGGCGACGACGACGCCGAGCTCGAGCAGCTGTCCGCCGCCGAGGTGGCCTCCTCGGGCGAGATGGACCGGTCCAGGTCGGACGAGAGCTGACCCGGTCCGGAGCCCCGTCGCCGACCGCGCGCCTGCGGTCGGCGGCCGGGGTGCTGCGCGAGGTGTTCGCCGGGCCCTACGCGCGGACCTTCGCCCGGGCGCAGCAGGACGAGGACGACCTCTTCATGGTCGTCGTCATGGCCGAGGCGCTCGGCGTGCCCAACCCGGCGAGCTACTACACCGTCGAGCTGCTGCCGGTGGTCTACGACCAGGTGCACGACTGGCACCGTCGGATGGGCCTGGACCGCAGCCCGCTGGACCACTTTTCGTGCTGCTGACCGGGGGACGCGCGTGCTGAGCGGGCTGGCGGACGGGCGGGAGGTCCTCTTCGTCGGCGGCAAGGGCGGGGTCGGCAAGACCGCGGTCGCCTCCGCGCTCGGTCTCGCCCTCGCCCGCGGCGGGCGCCGGGTGCTCGTCGTCTCGACCGACCCGGCGCACAACCTGGGCCACCTGTGGGGCCGGCGGATCGGCGACGAGACCGTCGAGCTGGCCCCGCTGCTGCGCGGCCTGGAGATCGACCCCGCCCGCACCACCGACGAGCACCTGCGGGCCGTGCGGGAGACCATGCACCGCCTCATGCCCGAGCACCTGCAGGGCGAGGTCACCCGGCACCTCGAGCTCGCCCGCGACGCCCCCGGCACCCACGAGGCCGCCGTCCTGGAGCGGATCGCCGAGGTGCTCGAGCAGCGCCTCCCCGACGAGCTCGTCGTCTTCGACACCGCGCCGTCCGGGCACACCTCCCGGCTCGTCGCGCTGCCCGAGCTCATGCAGGCGTGGACCGAGGGGCTGCTGCGCCGGCAGGACCGCTCGGCCCGCTTCGGCGCAGCCCTGCGCGGGCTGCAGGGCCGGCCCCGCCAGGACGCCGGTGAGCGGGCCGCGGCGGACGTCCTGGGCAGCTCGCGGGGCGTCGGTCAGGCCGCGGCACCGGACCGCCGCACGCGTCGGGACGCCGAGATCCGCCAGATCCTGGACCGGAGGCAGGCGCGCTTCGCGCAGCTGCGGGCGGTGCTGCAGGACCCGGCGCGCAGCGCCTTCGTCATCGTGCTCGCCGCCGAGCGCCTCCCCGTCCTGGAGACCGTGGAGCTGCACGAGCAGCTGACCCGGGCGGGCATGGGCGTGGGCGCGCTCGTGGTCAACAAGCGCTCCCCCGCCGACGCCGGCGACCTGCTCGCCGCGCGCCGGGAGCTGGAGGAGGGGTATGTCGCGCAGCTCGCCGACGCCCTCCCGCACCTCCCGGTGACGCAGGTCCCGCTGCTGCCGGACGAGGTCCTGGGCGCGGACGGTCTGGCGCGGCTCGCGGCATACCTCTGAGGCTCGCAAGCGCCGTCCCGGCCGTGCGTCTGCCGCCCCGGCGGGACATCCACGGTCGGCCGCGCCGCGTCCACGGCGCCCCGGGGACGCGGCAGGCCCCCGCCGCGCGGTGCGCGGCGGGGGCCTGCCGGTGTCGGTCCGTCAGGTCGCTGACCTCACGGGTAGACGACGGCCTCCAGGGTCTCCTGGACCGAGAGGTTGACCGCGCCGTAGCCACCGACGATGTGGACCATCTGCGCCCGCAGGCTGGTCATCGCGTCGACGGTCGGGCTCGGCAGCATGTCCGGCCGCGTGAGCAGCACGGGCATGGTGTTCATCGCCGCCACCGGGGCCGCCGCCAGGGCGTCCGGGAACTCCGCACCGGTCGCCAGGAAGGCGCCCGGGGCCGGGGTCGGGAAGAACTCCGCCGCCACCGCGGCGGCCGTGCCGTAGCGGTTGGTCCCGCTCAGCCGGACGACCTCACCGGCGTCGGCACCGGCGGCGGTCGCCACGTCGGAGGAGACCGCAGCCTCGCCACCGACGACGTAGACCGTCTCCGGCGAGAGCCGCTCGAGCTCGTCCGCCGTCGCGCCCGGCAGCAGGTCCGGACGGGTCAGCAGGACCGCGGAGTCCTCCATCCCGGCCGCCGCGGCCGCCGCGAGGGCGTCCGGGTAGTCCTTGCCGCTGGCGAGGAAGACGATGTCGGCGTCGTCGGCCTGGGCCTGGCTGACGTCGACGGCCGTCTCGTACCGGTTGGCGCCCGCGAGCCGCTCGACGTCGGCGTACTCGCCGAGCGCCGTGACGACGTCGTCGCTCACCGCGCCGTCGCCACCGAGGACGACGATGCTGTCCGGGCCGAGCTGCTGCAGCGCCATCCGCGTCGCCGCCGGGATCATGTCCGGGCGGGTCAGCAGGACGGGAGCCTCGTCGGAGCCCGCGAGGGCACCGCCGGCCAGGGCGTCCGGGAAGGCCAGACCGCTGGCGACGAAGACCGTGTCCACGCCCTGCGGGAAGGCCTCGACCGCCAGCTCGGAGGCGGTGGAGTACCGGTCCTGGCCGAGCGTGCGCTGGACCGCCGGGCGGTCCTCGTTGCCGTAGTCAGAGCCCTCGAAGGCGATCCCGAAGACCGGGCTGTCCCAGGTCTCGGTCTGCGCCTCGCGGTCGTCGTTCCACGCCTTCGCCTTGGTGACGACGATCTCCATGACGTAGTCGCCGTCCGGGACCCGGACCTTGGCGCCGTTGTCGTCGATCATCATGCCGTCCCACGGGTAGGCGGAGAAGCCGTTGCGGGTGGCGGAGCGGGCGAGGTAGTCCACCTCGGCGACGGTGCCCAGGGACTCGCCCTTGGTGCCGTCCTCGTTCGCCGCGAAGACCTCCCACTCCATGCGCCGGGCCTGGTGCTCGAAGTGGACGAGGAACTGCGGGGCGTCGTCCTGCTCCATGGAGAAGGTCGTGCCCTCCTCGACCAGGTCGTAGCTGCCGGCCGGGTCGACGCACTCGTAGCCCTGCCAGATGGCGCAGTCGGCGACCGCACCCAGGGCCGGGAGCTCGACGGTGACGGCGCCGTCGGCGTCCACCATGTCCGCGAGCACCTCGGTCTCCTGCAGGTCGGCCGCGTGACCGCCGTAGGCGACCGAGTAGGAGTCGGCCTCCTCGCCCTCACCGGTGGTGAAGGTGACGTAACCGCCGAAGATCGGCCCCATCTCACCGTCGACCGCCGGCGACGTGATGGTCATCGGGACCTCCACGCTCGCGCCCGCGGGCACGACCACGCTCGGCGCGACGGTGACGTCGGCCGGGGCCAGGTAGTAGCCGAAGTCGTTCGCCGTGCCGGAGGTGGCCACGGCGGGCGCGTGCTCCACCGCGTAGACCTGTTCGGCGTCGCTGGTGTTGGTCAGCGTCACCGTCTGGGTGCTGGTCTCACCGGAGAGCTGCTGCCCCAGCTGGACCAGACCCGGCTCGATCGTCGCCTCGGCGAGGATCGAGTCGTCGATCTGGATCATGCCGGCGCCCTGCCGGTGCACCAGCTCCAGGCCGGCGGCCGGCGCGATGTTGAGCGGCAGCTGCATCGAGCTGTTCTGCAGCTTGAGCTTGACCTCCTCGACGCCCAGGTCCGGGTCGGCCTCGAGCATGAGGGCCGCGGCCCCGGCGACGTGCGGGGACGCCATCGAGGTGCCGGAGAGGGTGGCGTAGGGCTGTGCCTCCAGCGGGTAGGTGCTGTAGATCTGCCCACCCGGGGCGGACAGGTCCGGCTTGAAGGTGGTGTCGGCCATGGTGCCGATGGAGCTGAACGAGCTGATGAGACCACCGGTCGGGTTCGGCACGGAGGTCTGCTCGTCGGTCCAGGTCACCGTGTGGCCGTCGGTCGCCAGCGCGTCCGCGGCCAGCCGCTCGCCGTCGGCCTGGGTGACCATGACGACGGGGACCTCGATGGCCGGGTCGCCCGCCAGGCTGGGGTTGATGCTGCCGCCGGTGTTGTTGTAGAGCATGACGCCCGCCGCGCCGGCCGCCTGGCCGTTGGCCGCCTTCTCGTAGAAGCTGCAGGTGCCGCGCTGGATCATCACCCAGTTGCCGTCGATGACGGCCTGCTCCTCGGCGGTGAACGGGTCGGTACCGCAGGCCTGGGCCTCGGTCGTCCCGGGCTCGTGGACCGCCACGACGACGTCCTCACCCGAGGTCGGCGGCTCGGGCGCCGGCGACCCGATGGTGTAGGGGACCTCGGTGCCCTCCTCGTCGAAGAAGAAGTTGGCCTCGTAGTTGGTGTTGTCCACCGAGCCGACACCGATGGTGTCCTCGCCGACGCCGGGGGCGCCGATCGAGTGCAGGCCGTTGGCGCCGGAGTTGCCGATGGAGGCGACGACGACGACACCCTCGCGGGCGAGCGCGTCGGTGGCCTGCGCGGTCGGGTACTCCTTCCAGGCGGAGAAGGCCGAGCCGATGGAGAGGTTCACGACGTCCATGTCGTCGGTGAGCGTCTGCTCCATGGCGTGCAGCATGATGTCGGCGTCGGTCGAGCCGTCGCAGCCGAAGACGCGGTAGGCGCCCAGCGTCACGCCAGGGGCGACGCCGGTGACCTCGCCGTCGGCGCCGGTGATGCCGGCCACGTGGGTGCCGTGACCCTGGCAGTCGTCGGGGTCCTCGTCCGGGAACGGCTTGGGCTGGTAGGCGTCGCCCGCGCCGGGGTCGGCGTTGTAGTCGTCGCCGACGAAGTCGTAGCCGAAGGCGACCCGCTCCGTGGGGAAGGTCGTGCTCCCGGGGCTGCCGTTGCCACCGAAGTCCGGGTGGTCGTAGTCGATGCCGGTGTCGATGATGCCGACCTTGACCCCCGTGCCGTCGAAGCCGAGCTCGCTCTGCACGATGTCGGCGCCGGTCATCGAGATGGCGGTGAACAGCTCCGGGTCGATCTGGGTGTCCTGCGGCCGCTCGGGGGCGTCGATGACCCCGACCGGGAAGATCGCCTCGACCGCGTCGGAGGCGGCCAGCTCGACCAGCGAGCTCTCGCTGGCGGTGACCGACAGGCCGTTCCACAGGGTCTCGAACTCCGAGCGCACCTCGAGCTCGACACCGGAGGCGTCCACGTCGGCGAGGAAGCGGTCACGCTGGGACTCGATCGAGGCCAGCGAACCGCCGGCGCTCGTGCTGGGTCCAGCGAGCTGGACGAAGTAGGAGTTGGGCACCAGCTCCGCACCGGTGGCCTGGTTGTCCTGGATCTTGCTCTCCGGCGCCGGGGACCCCGGCGCCACGAACGCGTCCTCGTCGGCTGCGGCGGACAGCGGTGCCAGGACGGCTCCGGTCAGCGACAGGACGGCGATCGCGGAGAGAGCACGGCGGGGGGATCCCCCTGGCCTAGCACTGCTCACGAATGATCTCCTTCAATGATGCGGCCCCGACAGGTCGCGCGCGGGCCGTCTTCGACCCTAGGCGCTGAGGAACGGCATACCAGCGGACCGACGTCACGATCAGATCACGATCAGGTCACGGCGACAGGTTGACCGACCTAGCGTAAAGCGGTTCTGACCTGCAGGTATGCCCTTTACCTCACCGTCGGGAGGGAGGTCACAGCCCGCTGTCGGCGGGAGGGTGCACAATCAGGAGGTGCTCACCCGACTGCTGCGCCGCCACCTGCGGCCCTACACCGGGCTCGTGGCGGCGGTGCTGCTCCTGCAGCTGGTGGCGACCCTGGCCAGCCTCTACCTGCCCAGCCTCAACGCCGACATCATCGACCGCGGGATCGTCCAGACCGACCTGCCCTACATCTGGCGGGTCGGCGGCGTCATGCTCGTGGTCAGCGCCGTCCAGGCGGCCGCCCAGATCTGCGCCACGTGGGCCGCGGCGCGGACGGCGATGGGGGTGGGCCGCGACCTCCGGGCCGGGGTGGTGGAGCAGGTCCTGTCCTTCTCGACCCGCGAGCTCGGCCAGTTCGGGGCCCCCTCGCTCATCACCCGCAGCACCAACGACGTCCAGCAGGTGCAGCAGGTGACCTTCATGGCGCTCGTCATGCTCGTCGCCGCCCCCATCACCGCCGTCGGCGGTGTCGTCATGGCGGTCCGGCAGGACGTCGGCCTCTCCCCGCTCATCGCCGTGGCCGTCGCGGTCCTGCTCACCGGCATGGGGGTGATCATCGCGCGGATGGTGCCGCTCTTCCGGGCCAACCAGCGTCAGCTGGACGCCGTCAACCGGGTCCTGCGCGAGCAGATCACCGGCATCCGGGTCATCCGCGCCTTCACCCGGGAGCCGCAGGAGCGGCAGCGCTTCGCCCGCACCAACGCCGAGCTCACCGGCATCGGGCTGCGTCTCGGCGACCTCATGGCTCTGATGTTCCCCTTCGTCATGCTCGTCATGAACCTCTCCAGCGTGGGCGTCATCTGGTTCGGCGCCCACCGGGTGTCCTCGGGGGCGATGGAGGTCGGTGCGCTCACCGCCTACATCAGCTACCTCATCCAGATCCTCATGTCGATCATGATGGCGACGATGGTCGCGACGATGATCCCGCGCGCCACCGTCTCCGCCGAGCGCATCGGCGCGGTGCTCGGCACCAGCACCAGCGTCGTCGCCCCGGCGCAGCCACGCGAACCCCGGGCCGACGCCCGCGGCCTGGTCGAGCTGAGGGGCGTCTCCTTCACCTACCCCGGGGCCGAGCACCCGGTCCTGCGCGACATCGACCTCGTCGCCCGGCCCGGCACCACGACCGCGGTGGTCGGGGCCACCGGCTCGGGCAAGACCACCCTCGTCCGGCTGCTGCCCCGGCTGGCCGACGTCACCGGCGGCGCGGTGCTCGTGGACGGCGTGGACGTGCGCGACCTGGCGCCGGAGCAGCTCTGGTCGCGGGTGGGCCTGGTGCCGCAGCGGCCCTACCTCTTCTCGGGCACCGTCGCCAGCAACCTGCGCTTCGGCGACCCCGACGCCACCGACGAGCAGCTGTGGGAGGCGCTGCGGGTGGCCCAGGCCGACGACTTCGTCCGCGCCTTCCCGGAGGGGCTGGACCACCCGGTCGCCCAGGGCGGGGGCAACGTCTCGGGCGGCCAGCGGCAGCGGCTGTGCATCGCGCGGGCGCTCGTCGCCCGCCCGTCCGTCTACCTCTTCGACGACTCCTTCTCGGCCCTGGACCTCGCCACCGACGCGCGGCTGCGCGCCGCGCTGCGCCCGCTCACCCGGGACGCCACGGTCCTCGTCGTGGCGCAGCGCGTCTCCACACCATCGCCGACGCCGACCAGATCGTCGTCCTCGACGAGGGCCGCGTCGTGGGGACCGGCAGGCATACCGAGCTGGTGGAGACCTGCCCGACGTATGCCGAGATCGTCCGGTCGCAGCAGCACGGGGAGGTGGCCGCGTGAGCACCGAGGACGAGGACCGCGCTCCTGCCCCGCCACCGCGCCGGGGTCCCGGCGGGCCGCACGGCGCGGCGGTGCCCGTCGAGAAGCCGAGCGACTTCGCCGGCTCGGCCCGCCGGCTCGCCGGCCGGCTGGCCCCCTACCGCGCCTACGTCGCGCTGTCCGTCCTGCTCACCCTGGTGGCGGTGGTGCTCAGCGTCCTCGGGCCACGGGTGCTCGGCCGGGCCACCAACTACGTCTTCGCCGGCTTCCTGGGCGCGCGGATGCCGGAGGGCGCCAGCGTGGACGCGGTGGTCCGCGGGCTGCGGGCCGACGGGCAGGACACCATGGCCGACCTCGTGGAGGGCACGCCCTACCTCGTGCCGGGTCAGGGCATCGACTTCGGCGCCGTCGGGCGCACCGTCGCCGTGGTCGTCGTCCTCTACGCCGGCTCCGCGGTGCTCATGTGGGTCTCGACCCGGCTGGTCAACCGCATCTCGATGCGGACCGTCCGCGACCTGCGGGCGGACGCCGAGGACCAGCTGCACGAGCTGCCCCTGGCCTACTTCGACGGCCGGCCCCGCGGGGAGATCCTGTCCCGGGTCACCAACGACCTGGACAACCTGCAGCAGACGCTCCAGCAGACCTTCGGCCAGCTGCTCAACGCCCTCGTCACGGTGGTCGCGATCCTCGCCATGATGCTGTGGATCTCGCCCACGCTCACCCTCATCGCGGTGCTGTCCGTCCCGGTCTCGGTGCTGGTCACCGTGCTCATCGCACGCCGGAGCCAGAAGCTCTTCAAGGCCCAGTGGGCGCACACCGGCACCCTCAACGGCCAGATCGAGGAGGCCTTCACCGGCCACGAGCTGGTGACCGTCTTCGGTCGGCGGGAGCAGGTCGCCGGCCGGGTGCGGGAGATCAACGAGCAGCTCTACGACGTCACCTGGCGGGCGCAGTTCATGAGCGGCGTGATCATGCCCGCCATGTTCCTCATCGGCAACCTCGGCTACGTCCTGGTGGCCGTCGTGGGGGCGCTGCGGGTGACCTCGGGCACGCTGTCGCTCGGCAGCGTGCAGGCGTTCATCCAGTACTCCCGCCAGTTCACCCAGCCGGTGACCCAGGTCGCCTCCATGGCCAACCTGCTCCAGTCGGGCGTGGCGTCCGCGGAGCGCACCTTCGAGCTGCTCGACGCACCGCGCCAGTCGCCCGACCCGGCGGACGCGCCGCCGGCGCCCCGCGGCCGCAGCGGGCGCATCGTCTTCGAGGACGTCCGCTTCTCCTACGGCGAGGAGCCGCTCATCGAGGACCTGTCGCTCGTCGCGGAGCCGGGTCAGACGGTCGCGATCGTCGGGCCCACCGGCGCGGGCAAGACCACCCTGGTCAACCTCATCCTGCGCTTCTACGAGCTGGACGGCGGCAGGATCACCCTGGACGGCCGGGACGTCACCACCCTGACCCGGGAGGACCTGCGCTCCCGGGTCGGCATGGTCCTCCAGGACACCTGGCTCTTCGAGGGCAGCATCGCCGACAACATCGCCTACGGCCGGCCGGGGGCGAGCGCCGAGGAGGTGCGCGAGGCGGCCGAGGCGGCCTACGTCGACCGGTTCGTCCAGCACCTGCCCGACGGCTACGACACCGTGCTCGACGACGACGCGGGCGCCGTGTCCGTCGGGGAGAAGCAGCTCATCACCATCGCCCGGGCGTTCGTGGCCCAGCCCTCGCTGCTCATCCTGGACGAGGCGACCAGCTCGGTGGACACCCGCACCGAGCTGCTCGTGCAGGAGGCGATGGCCCGGCTGCGGGCCGACCGCACCAGCTTCGTCATCGCCCACCGGCTCTCGACGATCCGCGACGCCGACCTCATCCTCGTCATGGAGGCCGGCCGCATCGTCGAGCAGGGCACGCACGCCGACCTGCTGCGGCGCGAGGGCGCCTACGCCCGTCTGCACGCCGCGCAGTTCAGCGGCGCCGCCGTCCAGGTCGACGACGAGCACACCGCCGCCCCCACCCCCTAGCGCCGGCTACATCGCGCGGGCGAGGCTGCGCCGGAGCAGCACCGAGCCGAGCAGGAGCACCCCGACGGCCATCGCGGCGAGCACGCCCAGCTGCGGGAGGACGTCGGCGAGGTCCGCCCCGCGGCGCTGGAGCTGCGCCATGGCGTCGTTGGCCCACGCGTGCGGCGTGAGCCGGGCGACCCGCCGCAACGAGTCGGAGTAGAGCTCGAGCGGCACCATCGAGCCGCCGACCGCGCCGATCACCAGCCCGGCGCCCACCGCCAGACCGCTGGCGGCCCCCTCGCTGTCCACGAGCACCCCGATGACCATGGCCGTGCCGGCCGCGACGAGCGCGAAGACGAGCAGCACGAGCAGCGCCACCCCCAGCGAGCCCCACCGGACCCCGAAGAGGAGGCTGGAGGCGGTCATGATGTAGCCGCCCTGGACCAGCGCGATGACCACCCGACCCGCCGTCAGCCCGGCCATCGCCTGGGCCGTCGTCACCGGCGCGGCCAGGGTGCGCCGGACCACCCCGTCCCGCCGCGCCTTGATGAGGGACGCCGAGGCGTTGAGGGTGCTGAGGAAGACGAAGAGCAGCAGCTGGGCGACCGCACCCCCGTCGAAGCGCTCGGCCCCCTCGAACGCCACGGCCACCGGGTCCTGCGGCTGCTGCACGAGCAGCCGGGCCGGGGGGACCCGGCGCGCGGCGTCGTCCAGCGCCGCGCGCGCCGCGGGCTCCTCCCCGAACCCCTCCAGCAGGGAGACCTGCGTGGCCTCGAGGGCGACCGCCTCCGCCTGCGCCCGGACCACCTCGGCCACGGCCGGGGCCTGGGAGGAGGAGCCGCTGACGACCTGCAGGTCCAGCGGGACGCCGTCGCGGTATGCCGTCTCCGCCTCCGCGTCGACGAGCACCGCGACCTCGGCGCTGCCGCGGGAAACGTCCTCGCGGGCGCGCTCGGCCGAGTCCCGGGAAGTGACCTCGAGGCCGGCGTCCTCCCACCCGGCGACGAGGGCCTGCGTCGCCGCACCTCCCGGTCCGTGCACCGAGACGGGCGCCCCCGTCCGGTCGCTGCCGAACTGCCAGCCGATGACCGCGACCATGGCCAGCGGGAGGACGAGGACGAAGAACAGGTTGGACCGGTCGGCGAAGAAGCGCCGCAGCTCCACCCACGAGATGGCCAGCACCGCCCTCACAGCACGTCCCTCCGTCCCGGCACCAGCACGGCCAGCGCGGTCATCGCCACGCACATCAGCCCCATGGCCGCGAGGACCGGGAGCAGGTCGGTCACGCCCCCGCCGCCGGAGGTGATGCCGAGCCCGCGGCCCAGCGCGGTGACCGGGTTGAGCTGCAGCACCTGGCCGAGGACCCCCTCGGAGCCCACCCGGAAGAAGGAGCCGCCGCTCATGCCGAGGGTGATCGCGACGATGGTCTGCGCCACCCCCGCCTGCTCGGCGGTGCGCGCGACCCGGGCGATGACGAACATGATCGAGGTCGCCGCGGCCACGACGGCCATGAGGAGCACGGCGATCACCCCAGGCGAGCCGAGGTGCACGTCGTCGAAGAGGACGGCGCCGGCGAGCAGCAGCACCCCGGTCGCCAGGACCCCCAGCACCCAGCTCGACAACCCCTTGGACAACGGCACCCACCACGCGGGGATGGGCATCGACAGCAGCCGCGCGAGCGTGCCCCACTCCCGCTCGACGACCAGCCCGAGGACCCCGAAGCCCACGGTGAAGAGCAGGAAGAAGCCGGCCTGCCCGGCGACGATGCCCTCCCGTGCGGACAGCTGCTCGTCGTCCGCGGCGCCGGCCGTCCACCGGACGGAGGGGCCGGTCGCGTCGTCGGAGGAGAGCGCCGCCTCGACCTGCCCGGGCCCCGCGCCCAGCTCCTCCGCGGCGGCGGCGGTCCGCGCCGTGGCGGTGAACTGCCGCAGCACCCCGTCCACGACCGCGGTGACGACGTCGCCCTCGAGGCCGACCGAGTCGGAGAGGCGCACGCGCACCGACGGTGCCGCGCCGTCCGCGAGCGCGCCGGAGAAGCCGGCCGGGACGGCGACCGCCGCCCCCACCTCGCCGTCGTCGAGCAGGCCCGGCACGTCGGCGGGCTCCGCCTCGACGACCGTCACGTCCACCGCTCCGTCCAGCCCGCCCAGGGTCTCCCTGAGGGTCTGGGTCAGCGGGTCGTCCGCCGGTCCGCTCACCGCGACGCTGACCGGCTCCAGGTCCTGGGTGAGCGGCGCGAAGACGAGGGAGAAGACCCACATGAGCGCCAGCGGCACGGCGAGGCCGAAGATGAAGACCGACCGGTCCAGCACCTGCTGCCGCAGGTCCGAGCCCACCATGACCAGGACGCGTCGCATGCTCAGTCCCGCAGCGCCTTGCCGGTGAGGTGCAGGAAGACGGACTCGAGGTCGGGCCGGTTGATCTCGACGTCGCGCAGCGCCATCCCCGCCGCGGTGGCGGTGGCCACGATCGCGCTGATCGCCTGCGGTGCCCCCTGCACCACCATGACGAGGCGTCCCTCGCCGGCGACCCGGTGGACCTCGCGCACGGCGGGTATGGCGCCCACCGCCGCCTCGACCTCCTCCAGCGGGCCGTCGCCGGCCAGGGTCACGGTGTCGGTGCGGCCGGTGAGCTCGACCAGGGAGTCCCGGGTGCCCTCGGCGATGACCCGACCCGCGTCGATGATGCCGATCCGGTCGCAGAGCCGCTCCGCCTCCTCCATGTAGTGGGTGGTGTACAGCACCGCCATCCCCTCCCCGGACAGCGCCTCGACCGACTCCAGGATGGCGTTGCGCGACTGCGGGTCGACGCCGACCGTGGGCTCGTCGAGGATGAGCAGCCGCGGCTCGTGCAGCAGCCCGATGGCGATGTTGAGCCGGCGCTTCATCCCCCCCGAGAAGGTCTTGCTGGCTCCCGTGGCGCGGTCGGTGAGGCCGACGACCTCCAGCACCTCGGCGACCCGACGCCGCAGGGTGGACCCCCGCATGCCCTGCAGCCGACCGAAGAAGGACAGGTTGCTGCGTGCCGAGAGCTCGGGGTAGATCGCCAGGTCCTGCGGCACGAGGCCCAGGTGGCGCTTGGCGGCGAGGGGGTCGCTGCCCATGTCGACCCCCTGGATGCGCACCGACCCGCCGTCCGGTCGCAGCAGCCCGGCGATCATCGAGATCGTCGTCGTCTTGCCCGCGCCGTTGGGCCCGAGGAGGCCCATCGTCTCGCCGGGGGCGATGCTGAGGCTGACGCCGTCGACGGCGGTGGCCTGACCGAAGGAGCGGCGCAGCCCCTCGACCTCGAGCACGGGAGTGGTCATGGCGACCAACCTAGGGTGTCGGACGGGGCGGCACCCGTGACATCTGTCGTCCCTGCGGGGTGACCTGCGGGGTGACCTGCGCCGCCGCGCCGGGGGCGCAGCATAGGCTGAGCAGCGTGGCTGACGTTTCGAGGACCGGGCGCAGGACGACGGCGCGGCTGGACGAGGAGTTCGACCGCGCGGCGGGCCGCTACGACCTGCTGACCCGGCTCAACCCGGGCTACCACGGCGCCCTGGCCGGCGCCGCCGCCGACCTGGTGGGCGCCCTGCCGGAGGGCCCCCTCGTGCTGTGGGACCTCGGGTGCGGCTCCGGCCTGTCGACCGGTGCCCTCGTCGGGGCGGCCGGCCCCCGGGCACGCATCGTCGGCCTGGACGCGTCCGCGGGCATGCTGGCGCAGGCCCGCGCCAAGGAGTGGCCGCCCGGCGTCAGCTTCGTGCACGCGCTCGCCCAGGACCTGCCGGTCGTGGCGGCCGCCGAGCTGGACGGCACCGCGGACGGGGTGCTCGCGGCATACCTCCTGCGCAACGTGCCGGCCGGGCAGCGGGACGACGTGGTGGCCGCCATCGTCGACCAGGTGCGCCCCGGGGGCTGGGTGGCGCTGCAGGACTACCACGTCAAGGGGGACCGTCGGGCGGCGCTGACCTGGTCGGCGGTCTGCCGTCTCGTGGTCACCCCGCTCGCGGCGCTCACCCGCGGCAACCCGGCGATCTACGCCTACCTGCGGCGCAGCGTCCTGGACAACGACTCCACCGGCGAGCTGGCGGCGCGGCTGCACCGTGCCGGCCTGGTGGACCTGCGGTGGAGCACGCCCCGGGGGTGGCAGCGCGGCATCCTGCACACCGTGCTCGCCCGCCGTCCGCACGAGGGGGAGACGTCGTGAGCACGCGTCCGATCCCGCCCGGGCGCGACCGGCGCGCCGTGCGCCATCCCGGCCCCGCCGGGACGGCGAGGGTCCGGGAGCCGCGTCGGGTGGTCGTGGTCGGCGGCGGCATCGCGGGCATCGCCGCGGCCACCGTGCTCGCCGAGCGCGGGGCGCAGGTGACCCTCGTCGAGGCCCAGGACCAGCTCGGTGGGCGGGTCCGCGCGTGGCCGCTCGAGGACGACCGCACCATGTCGCGGGGCTTCCACGCCTTCTTCCGGCAGTACTACACGCTGCGCTCGCTGCTGCGCCGCGTCGACCCGACCCTGGCCCACCTCGTCCCCGTCCCCGACTACCCGCTGCGCCGGGGTGACGGCCTCACGGACTCCTTCGCGGTCCTGCCCGCCAGCCCGCCCGCCAACCTCGCGACCTTCGTGGTCCGCAGCCCCACCTTCCCGCTGCGCGGCCTGGCCTCGGTGCACCTGCCCAGCGCGGTGGAGCTCATCGACGTCTCCTACCCCGAGAGCCACGAGCGCTACGACGGGGAGTCGGCACAGGCGTTCCTGGACCGGCTGCGCTTCCCCGAGGGCGCCCGGCACCTGGCGCTGGAGGTCTTCGCCCGGTCCTTCTTCGCGCACCCGGACGAGTTCGGCGCCGGGGAGCTGGTGGGCATGTTCCACGCCTACTTCACCGGCTCCTCCGAGGGGCTGCTCTTCGACGTCCCGGACGACGACTACGACACCGTGCTGTGGGAGCCGCTGCACCGCTACCTCCTCGCCCACGGCGCGGACGTGCGCACCGGCACCCGCGTGCAGGACCTCGAGGCGCCCGCGGACGACGAGGGCTCCCCGTGGCGGGTGCGGCTCGAGGACGGCGAGACCCTCGACGCGGACGCCGTGGTCCTGGCCACCGACCCCCGGACGACCCGGGCCCTGGCTGCGGGACTGCCGGCCCACGACGCGGACCAGGAAGACTGGCAGCGGCGGCTGGCCGACGGCCGCAACGCACCACCCTTCGTCGTCCTGCGGGTGTGGCTGGACGGGCACGTCGCCGAGGGCCGGGAGGCCTTCCTCGGCACCAGCGGCTACGACCTGCTCGACAACGTCACCGTGCTGGAGCGCTTCGAGTCCGGCGCCGCACGCTGGTCCGCCGAGCACGGCGGATCGGTCGTCGAGCTGCACGCGTATGCCGTGGACCCGGCCCGCGACCCGTCCCTGGCGGCGACGGACGGCGACGGCGAGCGGGGCGTCGACACCGCGGCCGTCCGCGAGCGCCTGCTGCGCTCCCTGCACGAGGTCTACCCCGAGACCGCGGCGCTGACGGTCCGGCACGAGGAGCTGCTCGTCGACGACGACTGCGGCCTGGTCGGCACCGGCCCCTGGCGCGACCGGCCGACCGTCACCACGCCCCACCCGGGTCTCACCCTCGCCGGCGACGGCGTGCGGGTGGACTGGCCGGTGGCCCTCATGGAGCGCGCTGCCGTGACCGGGGTGCTCGCGGCCAACGAGCTGCTCGCCGGCTGGGGCGCGCAGGGCGAGGACGTCTGGACCGTCCCGCTGCAGGGCATCCTGCGCCCCGGGCGCTACCTGTCCCGATGAGCTGCCCCGCGCACCCCGACGAGGGCGGCCCGGGCGCCGAGGGGGCCCGGCGGGCGCGCCGCCCCGAGGAGCCGGCGACCCCCCGGGTGGAGCGGGTGGACGCCGGGGGCCGGCCCGGGGTCAGCACGGTGTGGCGGCTGCGCGCGCTGCAGCCCGCACGCCAGCTGCTCCGGGCGCGGCACGCGACGACCCAGGCCGGGTTCACCGCCGAGGCCATCCCCCAGGGCCGTCTCGAGCACCACCCGGTCCTCGTCTCGGACGGCCCCACGCATGACGACCAGCGGCGCAAGGTGGCGCGGTTCCTCGCCCCGGCCGTCGTGACCGAGCGCTACGGCGACCTCATGGCCCAGGTGGCCGACCGCACGGTGGCCCAGGCCCTGGAGAGCGGCCGGTGCCGGCTCGACGAGGCCGCGCTGCACTACACCGTCGAGGTCACCGCCGAGCTGGTCGGGCTGACCGAGTCCGACGTGCCGGGGCTCTCGCGGCGGCTGGTGTCGTTCTTCAACCAGCCGCCCTTCGACATCGCCCGCGACGACCTGGGGCGTAGCCGCCGGGACTGGGCCCGGGCGGCCCGCAACGGGTTGTGGCCGGTCGCCCGGCTGTGGTGGCACGACGTCCGTCCGGCCATCCGGGCGCGGCGCCGCCGGCGCCGCACCGACATCATCAGCCACCTGCTCGACGAGGGCTACAGCCGCACGAGCATCCTCGTCGAGTGCGTCACCTACGGCACCGCGGGCATGGTGACGACGCGGGAGTTCATCGTCATGGCCGCCTGGCACCTGCTCGGGGACGACGCCCTGCGGGAGCGCTACCTGGCGGCGGAGCAGCCTGAGCGGCTGGCGGTCCTGGAGGAGATCATCCGGCTCGAGCCGGTCGTCGGCCACCTCTACCGCCGGGTCCGTCAGCCCGTCGAGATCACCGACGGTGAGCAGACCTGGACGATCCCGCCCGGAGACCTCGTGGACGTGTGCGTGCGCGCCACCAACACCGACCCCGAGGCGGTCGGCGCCGACCCCCAGCAGCTGTGCCCCGGCCGCGGTATGCCGCGGGGCACCGCCGGCTACGGCCTCGCCTTCGGCGACGGCGAGCACAAGTGCCCGGGTCAGCCCCTGGCGCTGCTGGAGTCGGACGCGCTGCTGGTGCGGCTGCTCGCGCACCACCCGCGGCTGGTCGCCGAGCCCGAGCTGGGCTGGGACCACCTCATCGAGGGCTACTGGCTGCGGGGCTTCGAGCTGACGCTCCCCTCCGGGAGCGTGTGACGGTAGGTCCACGACGTCAGCGCGGTGGCCACCATGGCGATGAGCACGCCGAGGAAGACGTGGGGGGCCACGACGCCGGAGGACCCCAGCCCGGTCTGGACCGCCACCAGCGCCGCGAGCAGGACCGCGAGGGTGACGTTGACCGGCCCGGCCGAGGCGCGCAGGACGAGGTAGACCAGCGCGCAGGCCACCGTCAGCGCCAGGGTGACCCAGGCCCCCACCTCGTGGAACACCCGGTAGCCGAACTCACCGCCGATGAAGGCCGCCGCCCACCCGGCCTGCGCCACGACCGCGCTCAGCACGAGCGTCGCCGCCGAGCGCAGCACGATGAGGTGCGGGTGCGGCAGCGGGGGGAGCGAGGGCATACCTCTCACCGCGCGCCCACGGGTCCGGGGAGCCGCCGCAGCGGGCCACGGGCCAGCACGTCGGCGAGCAGCGCGACCTTCACCGGGCGCGGCACACGGCGGCGCTCGGTGAAGACGTCGTAGTCGGCAGCCTCGATCCGGTCGAGGATGAGGGCGTACATGCGCAGCGCCGTGGCCACGCACCGGGCGCTGCGCGCCGGCAGCATGGCGACGCCCTGCGAGGCGTGGGCGTAGAGACCGCGGTTGCGCTCGATCTGCTCGGCCATCATCGTGCGCCACTGCGGCGTCACCCGACGCTCGTGCGGGTCGGCGCCGTGCCGGGCGAGGTCGTCCTGCGGGAGGTAGACGCGCCCCCGGTCGAGGTCCTCGCCGACGTCGCGCAGGAAGTTGGTGAGCTGGAAGGCCAGCCCGAGGGACCGGGCCGGGCCCTTGGCGGCCGGGTCGTGCGGCTCGAGGACCGGCAGCATCATCTCGCCGATGACGGCGGCCGAGCCTTCCATGTAGCCGTCGCGCAGCTCCTCCCAGCTGGCCCAGGTCTCCCGGGTGAGGTCGAGCTCCATGGCGCGGAAGAAGCGGTCGAAGCACTCGGGGTCGGTGCCGCGGCGCCGCAGACTGTCGGCGACCGCCGCCATGACCGGGTCGGCGGAGCCGCCCTGCGCGAGCGCGTCGGTGAAGAGCTGCTCGAAGCCGCGCAGCCGGACCCCCGGGTCGGGGTCGGCGGGCACGGGCACGTCGACCGTCTCGGGCTCGTCGACGATGTCGTCGGCCAGGCGGCAGAGCGCGTAGACGGCGTAGACGTCGCGGCGCTGCTCCGGGGCCAGCAGCCGGGCACCCCAGTAGTAGGTGGTCCCGTGCCTCTTGGTCAGCTCCCGGCACCGTTCGTAGCCGAGCTCCAGGTGGGGGTCGGCCGCCGACGCTCCGGAATGCATGGCGTCAGCCTAGTGCGGCTAGGGTCGGCGCCGGAGGTGAGACGCGCGTGAAGGACGTGGCGATCGTCGGGCTCGGCCCGGCCGGACGAGCCCTGGCGTCGGCCTGCGCGGCCCGGGGCCTGTCCGTGCTCGCGGTCGACCCGCGACCGGGAGCTGCCTGGACCCCGACCTACGGCGCGTGGACCGAGGAGCTGGTCGGTCTGCCACCCGGGGTCGTGCGGCAGCGGATCGAGGTGCCCGAGCTGTGGGCACGGGGCCGCCACCGGCTGCCCCGGGCGTATGCCGTGCTCGACAACGCGGCGCTGCAGGCCGCCCTGCCGCTGGACGGGGTCGAGCTGCGCGAGGCCCGGCTGGACGACGCCGGCGTGAGCGGGCTGGCCGCCGAGGCGAGGGTCGTGGTGGACGCGCGCGGCGCGCGCCCGGCCGGGCGGCGGCCGCAGGACCCGGCTCCCGCGCAGACCGCGTACGGCATCGTGGTGGACCGTGCGGACGCGGCGCCGGCGCTGGCCGGTGCCGAGGGGATCCTCATGGACTGGAGCACCGACTGGTCGGAGGCTCCCGACTCCCCGCGGGGTGTGCCGAGCTTCCTCTACGCCCTCCCGCTGGACGAGGATCGGGTCCTGCTGGAGGAGACCTGCCTCGCCGCCTCCCCCGCGCTGGGGGTCCCGGCGCTGCGTGAGCGGCTGCGCCGACGGCTCCTGCGGAGGGGTGTCCGGGCCGGGGCGGTCGAGGACCCCCTCGCCCGGGAGACGGTCTGGATCCCCATGCGCGGGCGGGACGAGCCTGCGCCTCCCGACACCCTCGCCGTCGGCACGGCCGGTCGCGGGGGCCACCTCGTCACCGGCTACTCGGTGGCGCACTCGCTGCGCTCGGCGCGGTCGCTCGCCGACCGGCTCGCAGCAGGAGAGGCGCCCTCGGTCGCCGACCCGGCACGCCCCGGGGACCTGCTCCGGCAGGCCGGGCTGCGCGCGCTCCTGCGGCTCGACACCGCCGGTACCGTCGCGCTCTTCGAGGCCTTCGGCACCCTGCCGGTGCACCGCCAGCGGGCCGTCATGGCCCGGGACGCCGGGTCCGGGTCGCTGGGGGCGGCCATGTGGGGGATGTTCGCCGCAATGCCCCCCGCCGGGCGCGCGGCGTTGGTGCGGGCCACCCTCGGGCCTGCGCGACGTCCGCCCGACACCCGCGCCTGAGCAGCCGAACCCGGCAGCGTCGGACGCCACGTTCTCGCTTGCCCCGCGCCAGACCGCCCTGTAGTTTTCTTCTGTCGTCGCCCATGGTGACGGCCGTTGCCCCGGACCCGGCAGCTGATCATCACACGTCTGATGGTGCCGCAGGGACGGGGTTTCGTGCTGTGACGGATGCAGCAGCACCTTCCTTCTCCCCATGTGCAGGGCGCCGACCGTCCACGAGGGAGAGCAGCATGACCAGCACGAGTCCGATACAGCAACCGGTCACGCGTCAGGACACGGCCGGTGGGCCGTTCCGTCGCACGGTGCGAGGCAGGACGACGCCGCGCCCTGCAGGCTCACCCACCGCTGCCCCTGCCCGCCCGCGTACCGCCGTCGCCACTGTGGTGCACCACGAGCACGAGGCCCTGCTGGGGCAGGTCGACGGGTTGTCCCTCAGCACGTGGCCCCCCGACGTGCACGTGGTGGCCTCGGTCAGTGACCGGGAGCTGACCCGCAACCGTCTGCCCATCCGGTCCGACCGGTGGGAGACCCGGGTGCCCCGGATGCAGATGCCCCGGACCCCGTGCGGGTGGCAGCACCGGGCGATGCTCATGGCGATGGACGAGGCGGCGACCGCCGACGTCGAGGTGCTGATCTTCCTCGACGTCCGCAGCATTCCCGCCACCGGCCTCCTCGAGGCCTACGCCGAGCTCGCGGGCCCGGCCGTCGACGGGCCGCCGACCGTGCTCGAGGCCGAGGTGCTGGACCTCCTGCCGCCGGGTCCTCTGGGCTACCCCGTGTCGAGGGAGCTGGCGGCCTGGACGGCCACCCGGCAGGACGGCGCGCACGACCCCGACCCGCTGGTCTGCCCGGCATCCTTCGCCGTCGCGGCGCGGCACTGGGAGCAGGTGCGCACCGCCTGGACGCAGCTGCGCCGGGACCGGTCGGCGCAGGCCACGCCCACGGACGCCGTGCTCGCCCTCGGCGGCCTCCGGGTCCTGGCCCCGCGTACGCGTGTCTACCTCCAGCACCATGACGCCACCACGGCGCGATACATGCACGGCCGGGGAGACCAGCTCGTCGACGCGGGGACGAGCACCCAGTCGATGCCCGCCTGACACGACGTGGCGCCGGACCCTGGTGAGGCCTCGCAGGGCCCGGGTCAGGCCGGACGACCCAGCATCTGGCCTACCCGCTGGGCCGCCAGCCGTCCGGAGGGCAGCACCATCGGGACCCCGACGCCGGGCACCGTCCCGGAGCCGGCGAAGACCAGCCCCGGCACCCGCCGGTCGATGTTGTTGGGGCGGAACGGCCCGGTCTGCGGGAAGGTGTGCGCCAGCGCGAAGGGGGTGCCGGCCGCCATGCCCTGGTCGTGCCAGTCGGCCGGGGTGACGAGCTCCTCGGTGACGATGTCGGTGGGGTAGCCGTTCTCCTGCAGGAAGCCGAGCAGGCGCTCGCGCATCATGTCGCGGGTCGACTGCGCCTCCCAGTCGATGCTGCCGACCTCGAGGTGGGGCACCGGCTCCAGGACGTAGAGGGTGCTGTGACCCTCCGGCGCCGCCTCCTCGTCGTCGAGGGAGTGCATGGTCACGAGCCGCGACGGGTCGCTCATGAGGGTCCCGCGCTTGAGCAGGTCGTCGAACGCCTCGGACCACTGGTGGCCGAAGTGGATGTTGTGGTGCGCCTTTCCGTCCGCCACCCCGCGGACGCCGACGTGCCAGACCACGCAGGAGGGCGAGTAGTTGCCGCCCAGCAGACCGCTCACCGCCCGCGGGGGGCGCACGTCGGGCAGCCACCACCGGTATGCCGTGGGCAGGTCGACGGTGCACACCACCGCGTCGGCCGCGATCCGCTCGCCGTCGTCGGTGGCCACACCCCGCACCCGGCCGGAGGAGTCGCGCACGAGCTCGGTGACCGAGGTGCCGTAGCGGAACTCGGCGCCGGCGTCGGCGGCCGCACCCGCGAGCGCCTCGGGGACGGCACGCATGCCGCCCTTCGGGAAGTAGACCCCCTCGATCGAGTCCATGTAGGTGATGACCGCGTAGATGGACAGCGCCTCGTCCGGGGCCAGCCCGGCATACATCGCCTGGAAGGAGAAGAGCCGGTGCAGCCGCTCGTCCCGGAACCGTCGCCGGATCATCGGGCCCAGGCGACCGAAGCCGCCCATGGCCAGCAGCTTCGCAGCGGCGCGGGGGTCGGCGAGCAGGTCCGTGGGCCGGTCGAAGTTGCGGTCGATGAACGACCCCATCTCGGTGAGGTAGAGCCGGCGCAGCCAGATGACGAACTCGTCGAAGGCGGCGGCGTCGAGGCTGCCGCACTCGCGGTGGATCTCGGCGCGCATCGCCTCGTGCCCGTGGCGCACCTCCAGGGTGCTGCCGTCGGCGAAGAAGCCACGGTATGCCGGGTCCAGCAGCTTCAGGTCGAGGCGCTCGGCGAGGCTCGAGCCCGCGGCCCGCAGCGGCCGGTCGATGAGGTCGGGCATCGTGAGCACCGTCGGGCCGGTGTCGAAGGTGAACCCGTCGCGGGTGAGCCGGCCGGCGCGGCCGCCGGGCACGTCCTCCCGCTCGACCACCGTCACCCGGTGGCCGTCCCCGACCAGGTGGCAGGCGGCGGCGAGGCCGCTCAGCCCCGCCCCGACGACCACGACGTGGCTCATGCGTCCCGCCAGGCGATCGCGCTCGCCTCGTCGCGCAGCCCGGCCAGGCCGGCCTCGCTCAGCCGGTCGGTGTCCAGGACGGCCTTCGCCGCCTCGACCTCCTCGGCGATCCGTCGCTCCATCTCCTCGCGCACTCCTGCCTCCTCCAGCGCCTGCCGCAGCACGCGCACGTCGTCGGGCCGCGTCTGCGGCGTGGTGATCCGGGTCATCGTCTCCGCCGCGGCCCCGGTGAGCCGCTCCGCCCCCAGCACCCAGATCATCGTGGCCTTGCCCTCACGGAGGTCGTCGTCGCACGGCTTGCCGGTCACGGCGTCGTCGCCCCACACGCCGAGCACGTCGTCCCGCCAGGCGAACGCCCGGCCGAGGTGCCAGCCGTAGGAGCTGAGGATCTCCTGCTGCCGAGGGTCGGCCCGCGCCGCCATCGCCCCCAGCTGGAGGGGGCGCTCGATGGTGTAGGCGCCCGACTTCAGCGCCGCGACGTCGTGGGCGTGCCCGGCGTCCCGTCGGCCGGCCGCGGCCCCGGTGAGATCGGCCCGCTGACCGGCGATGAGCTCGAGGTTGAGCTCGTACCAGCAGTCGCGCAGCAGCGGGGGCAGCGGCACCACCAACCGGTCCGCCACCGAGTGGGCCAGGTCCCCGAGCAGGATGGCGAGGTTGTCCCCGAAACGGGCGGCGTCGCCGTGTCCGCCCCCTCGCCGGTGCCGGTCGGCCGCCACCACGTGGGCCGCGGGGGCCCCACGTCGGAGGGGCGACTCGTCCATGACGTCGTCGTGGATGAGGGCGAAGGCGTGGAGCATCTCCAGCGCCGCGCTCACGCGGACGACGTGCTCGTGGGCGGGGGTGTCGGCGCGGCCGCCGGCCGCGACGAAGCCCCAGTGGCACATGCGCGGGCGCAGCCGCTTGCCGCCGGCACGCACGAGGTCGCGCAGCCAGGTCGGCAGGTCGCCCGGATCCGGGGAGAGGAGGTCGACCGGGCCGGCCGCGGACAGCCCCGACCACATCTGCTCGGTCCAGGCGCACTCGCGGTCGATGAGCTCGCCGACGCGGGCCAGGGTGTCCCCGACCGGCAGGTCGGCCGGGTCGTCACCGGGCACGGGTGCCTCGAGGGGCAGCCGCGCCCGCTCGGCCTCCAGCAGCGGGATCTGCTCGGCCGCCCACGGGCTGATGAGCCAGGGGGTGGCCCGTGCGGTGGCGACCAGGTCGTCCCAGTCGACCCAGCGGTGCTCGGCGACCTCCTCCGCGGCGGGGTCGAGCTCGCCCACGACGGTCCCGACGAAGACCGGGCAGATCTCGTGCTCGACGACGCCGCTCGCGTCGACCGCGCGGTAGCGGAAGTCGGGCAGCGCGACCGACAGACGCTCGACGGTGACGCCGAGCTCCTCGCCGAGCCGTCGCCGCACCGCGTCGACCTCCTCCTCGCCCGGGCGGGGGTGGCCGCAGCACGCGTTGGTCCACACCCCCGGCCACGTCTTCTTGGCGAGGGCCCGTCGGGTCATGAGGACCCGGCCCTGACCGTCGAAGAGGTAGAGGGAGAACGCCAGGTGCAGCGGGGTGTTCTCGTCGTGCACGGTCAGGCGCTGCGCCGTGCCCACGGGCCGGGCGTGCTCGTCGAGGAGCACCACCTCGTCCTCGGGCTTCTGCTGCACCTGACCTCGTCCGTCCTGGGGCAAGGGCCCTCCTGCAGGGTCACGTTCTCCGGCGGCCAGGATCGGCCCGGGAGCCTTCGGCCCAGTCTACGGGCGCCCCGCCCAGGTGCCCACCTGAGCACCGGGTCGACGCCCGGGCCAGCGGCGACTGCGCGGCCGCGCCACCCGGCGGGCGGGTGGAGGACAATCACCTCGTGGAGATCGCCGTCCTGCTCGTGCTGCTCGCGGTCGTCGTCATCGCGGGCGAGGCGCTGTCCGAGCGCCTCGGGGCGCCGGCGCCGCTGCTGCTGACCGTCGTCGGCATCGGGCTGTCCTTCGTGCCCGGGGTCCCGGAGGTCCACCTCTCGCCGGAGATCGTGCTCATCGGCCTGCTGCCCCCGCTGCTCTACACCGCTGCCCTGTCCACCTCGCTCGTGGACCTCAAGGCCAACCTGCGGCCGATCCTGCTCCTGTCGGTCGCGGCCGTGCTCGTGACCATGGTGGCGGTCGCCGGGCTCATGGTGGCGTTGCTCCCGGACATCGGCTGGCCGGTCGCGCTGGCCATCGGGGCGATCGTCGCCCCGCCGGACGCCGTGGCGGCCACCGCCGTGGGGCGCCGCATCGGACTGCCGCGACGGGTCGTGTCCGTGCTCGAGGGCGAGTCGCTGCTCAACGACGCCACCGCCCTCGTCGCGCTGCGCACGGCCATCGCCGCCATGGCGGGAGGCGTGAGCGCCACCGGTGTGGCCGGCGACTTCCTGCTGGCCGCCGGGGGCGGGGTGCTGGTCGGCCTCGTCCTCTACCGTCTCGTGGCCTGGATCCGGCGTCGCGTGCACGACCCGCTCCTGGACACCGCCGTCTCCTTCGTGACGCCCTTCGCGGCATACCTGCTGGCCGAGGCCGTCGGCGCCTCGGGCGTCTTCGGCGTCGTCGTCGTCGGCCTGCTCCTGAGCCACCGGTCGCTCACCCTGCAGACGGCCCGCGGCCGCATCGTGGAGAGCACGACGTGGAGCACCATCTCCTTCCTGCTGGAGAATGTCGTCTTCCTGCTCATCGGGTTGCAGGCGCGCTGGATCGTCGAGGACCTCTCCGGCTCCGAGCTCCCGCTCGGCACGATCGTCACCGTCTGCCTGGGGACGCTGGTGACGGTCGTGGCGGTGCGGATGGCCTGGGTCCACCTCACCCGGCCGCTGCTGGGCAGCCGCCTCGGCGACCGCCGTCAGCCCGCCGGGCTGGCCGAGACGACGCTCATCGGCTGGGCGGGGATGCGCGGCGTGGTCACCCTCGCCGCCGCGTTCATCCTGCCGGTCGACGTGCCCTACCGCGACCTGCTGCTGCTCGTGGCCCTCACCGTCGTCGCGGGCACGCTGCTGCTCCAGGGCCTGACCCTGCCCGCGCTCACCCGGATGCTGCGGGTGCGTGCCCCCGACCCCGCCGACGACGCGCTGGCGCGTGCGACGCTCCTGCAGCAGGCGGCCACCGCGGGGCTGGAGCGGCTCGAGGAGCTCGAGACGGAGACGGACGCGGAGGTCGCCCGCACCATCCGGCAGCGCCTGGACCAGCGCACCTTCGCGGCGTGGGAGCAGCTGTCGACCACCGAGGGGCGGCAGTCCCCCTCCGAGACGTATGCCGAGCTGCGGCTCGCGATGATCGCCGCGGAGCGCGAGCGCATCATGCACATCCGGGCCAAGGGCAAGGTGCCGTCGACGGTGGTGCGCCAGGTGCTCGGCATGCTCGACCTCGAGGAGTCGATGATCGACACGTCGAGGGCCGCCCGGCAGGACATCCGGGCGACGGGCAGCGACGGTCACATCCAGTGCGCCGAGCTCCAGGCCTACCCCCGCGCACCGCGCGTCGAGAACCCCGTCTGCGAGCCGTGCGAGCGCGAGGGCCGCGAGGTCGTCGCGCTGCGGCAGTGCCTGGAGTGCGGGCACGTCGGGTGCTGCGACTCCTCCCCGATGCAGCACGGAACGGCCCACTTCCACGAGACCGGCCACCCGGTCATGCAGTCCGCCGAGCCGGGCGAGAGCTGGCGCTGGTGCTTCGTGCACCACCTCGCCACCTGAGCGAGAGGGCCGAACCGGCATACCCTGGGCCCGTGAGCCACACGCCGGCCGTCGTCGTCCTCTCCGGCACGCACCTGGACACCCTGCTGTCGCAGTTCGCGCGCTACAGCGGCGAGTACGCCGTCATCCCCACCAGCACGCCGCTGGCCGCGAAGCAGCTCATCGCCACGATGGTGGCCGACGGCATCCCGATCGCCCTGCTCGTCGTCGACCACCCGGTGGCCGGGGTGGCCACCGAGGACGTGCTCGCCGCCCTGCGCCACCTCGTGCCCACCGCCCGCCGCGTCGCGGTCTGCCACTGGGATCACTTCCGGCAGGGGTCCGCCGAGATGCGGACCCCGACCGCGACCGGCGCCCTCGACGCCTTCCTGCTCATGCCGCGCGGCAAGCGCGACGAGGAGTTCCACGTCGCCATCGGCGAGCTGCTCAACGACTGGAACGCGACGGTCGCGACGCCCGAGGTGGAGTCGGTCCAGATCGTCGCGCCGCAGCAGGACGCCCTGACCCGCGCGCTGGTGGACTACCTGGGGCGGGTGGGGGCGCCGACCGGGGTGCACACCCCGGACAGCGAGGTGGGCCGCACCGTGCTCGCTCGGCTGGAGGGCCCGCCCGGGTGGCCCGTCGTCGCGACCTTCGACGGCCGGGTGGGCGCGGTGCGCTCGGTCCGCGACGTGGCGACCCGGCTCTACGGCCGTCCCGACGAGATCGAGCAGGACCAGGTCGCCGATGTCGCCGTCGTGGGCGGGGGCCCGGCCGGGCTCGCCGCGGCGGTCTACGCCTCCAGCGAGGGGCTCCGCACGGTCGTGCTGGAGGCGGAGGCGATCGGCGGGCAGGCGGGCACCAGCTCGATGATCCGCAACTACCTCGGCTTCCCGCGGGGCATCTCCGGTATGCGCCTGGCCCAGCGGGCGCGGACGCAGGCCATCCGATTCGGGACGCAGTTCTACACCGGGTGGCCCGCCGTGGATCTGGTCCCCGGGGAGCCCGGTCCCCACCGCGTGGTCACCGAGGGCGGGGACGTCGTGGCCCGGACCGTCGTCGTCGCCACGGGCGTGGAGTACCGCCGTCTCGGGGTCGCGCCGCTGGAGGAGCTGGTGGGCCGGGGGGTGTACTACGGCGCGGCGATGGCGGCCTCCCGCGAGATGGAGGGCCGCGACGTCGTCGTGGGGGGCGGCAACTCAGCCGGCCAGGCGGCCGTGCACCTCGCCCGCTTCGCCCGCACGGTCACCGTCGTGGTCCGCCGCGACGACCTCTCCTCGACGATGTCGGCCTACCTCGTCGCCGAGCTCGACGCGAACCCCCGCATCACGGTCCACGGCCGGGGCCAGGTGGTGGACGGCGGCGGGGACGACCGCCTGGAGTGGCTCGAGCTCGAGCAGCGCGGCACCGGGGTGCGCACCCGGGTCGAGGTGGGTGGCCTCTTCCTGCTCATCGGGGCCGAGCCGCACTGCGAGTGGCTGCCCCCGGAGCTGGCCCGGGACGAGCGCGGCTTCGTGCTCACCGGCCGGCAGGTGCCGCAGCAGCGGTGGGTGGAGCAGCTGCCGCCGCCCCCGCTCGCCACCAGCGTCCCGGGGATCTTCGCGGCCGGCGACATCCGGGCGGGGAGCATGAAGCGGGTCGCCTCGGCGACCGGCGAGGGCGCCTCCGTGGTGTCCCTCGTCCACGGCTACCTCGACGCCGGCTGACGGCCGCGGGCGCCGAGGGCTCGCGGCGCAGGGCCGGGCGCCGGCCTGCCCGACGCGCTCAGAGGTCGTAGTCGACGACCACCGGCGCGTGGTCCGACAGCCGCGTCCCGGCGTGCTCCCGGTCGACCTCGGCGCGCACCGCGCGTCGGGCCAGCCCGGGCGTGGCCAGGTGGTAGTCGATGCGCCATCCGACGTCCTTGGCGTAGGACTGCCCCAGCCAGGACCACCACGAGTAGGGACCCGCGGTGTCCGGGTGCAGGCGCCGCACGACGTCGACGAGGGTGCGGGGGGACAGCTGGGCGTCGAGCCAGGCGCGCTCCTCGGGGAGGAAGCCCTCGGCCTGCTGGCTGCGGCGCCAGGCCGCGACGTCGAGGTGGGTGTGGGCGACGTTGAGGTCACCGGTCAGCAGCAGGTCGCGTCCCCGGGCCCTGGCCTCGCGGCGGGCGCGGGCGAGCTGGCGGCCGAAGGCGTCGAGGAAGTGCATCTTGCGCTGGTACTTCGCGCCCCCGTCCGGCGCCTCCCGCATCCGGCCGGGCCGCTGCAGGTGGGCCGGGAGGCCACCCTTGGGCAGGTAGAGCGTGGCCACCGTCAGGGGTGCGTCGGCCAGGTCCACCTCGAGGTAGCGTCCCTCCGCGGCATACCGGGAGATCCCGCGGGCCAGGGTGGGGACCTGCGCCGGCACGGTCGAGGTATGCCGCTCGCCCGGCGCCCGCACGAGCACCTCCGCCCCCCAGGTGCGCACCGCGGCGGGTGGCTGCCGGGTGAGGACGGCGACGCCGTTGCGGCCGGGGATGGTGCCCGGCTCGTAGACGGCGTGGTAGCCGCCGAAGGCGTCGTCGGGGAGGTCGGCGAGGGTGCAGCGGACCTCCTGCAGGGTCACGACGTCGGCGTCCCGGCCGGACATCCACTCCCCGAAGCCACGACGCAGGGTGGCGCGGATGCCGTTGATGTTGACGGTGGCGATGCGGAGCACCCGGCGATGCTACGGACCGCCCTGCGCAGTTGCCGCACGAGGGCGCAGGGCACACTGTGGAGCCATGAGCGAGAACCCCTACGAGGACGAGAGCGGCATCCCCGACTACAGCCCCGAGCAGGAGGCCGAGGCCGAGGTCAACCTGGACGAGCCGAGCTCGACGGCCGACGTGGCCTGGAGCCCGCCGGACCGGCGTCCGGTCAGCTCGGAGTTCGCCGACGACGACGCGAGCGAGGAGACCATCGACCAGCGGATCGCCCAGGAGCTGCCCGAGGAGGGCACCTCCTACGGCCGGCCCGAGCACGGCGGCGAGGACACCTCGCGCGAGCCCGAGCTGCTCGGCGGCGACGACCCGGACGCCATCCCGGCCGACCAGGACGTCCTCGGCGGCGACGCGGGCGAGGACGTCGACCAGCCCGAGGCCGGCGCCGGCGACGCGGCCGAGGAGGCCGCGATGCACGTCACCGAGGGTGAGTGGGACAGCACCGACGAGCGCCCCTGACCCGTACCCCACCCGGCCCCGCCCGTGGTCGCCAGCAGGCGACCGCGGGCGCTGCCGTCAGCAGGAGGCGACGAGCATCGGGACCAGCAGGTCGGTGAGGTCGTAGAGCGCGTCCTGGGCGACGGTCAGGTCGCGACCGGTCACCCCGAGAGCCAGCTGGCGCGAGCCGTCGCGCGAGCTGAGCGCCAGGCTGAGCGAGCCGAAGCTCGCCCCGTCGTGGCCGTGCAGGAACTCGCCCGGTCGGCAGGGGTCGGGGATGGCGTAGGTGCCCAGCCCGTAGCCCAGGGGGTTCTCCGAGGACGGCGTCACCATCTGCTCGACCGACTCCTCCGAGACCAGGTCGCCGGACAGGAGGGCCCGGGTGAGGTCGTCGAGGTCCTCGACCGTGCTGAGCGCGGACCCGCTGTGCGAGAAGACGTCCGGGTCGAAGCCGTCCAGCCCGATCCAGCCCCGGCCGTCGACGTACATCGCCTCGTGCAGGGCCGGACCACGCAGGCCAGGCTCGTCGAGCACGCGGGTCTGCCCCATGCCTGCGGGCCTGCGGATGCGCTCGTCCACCAGCGCCTCGACCTGCTCGCCGGTGGCCTCCTCGAGCAGCATGCCGAGCGCGACGTAGCCGGCGTTGGAGTAGCTGAACTGCGCACCCGGCTCCCCGACCCACGGCGCGGCGTTGACGGCGGCGATGTGCTCGGCGTCGCTGTAGTCGCGGCCGATCGCCGACACGAAGGCGTCCCAGTCCTCCGGGTCCGTCCCCGCGTAGGGGGCGATGAGCTCGTAGGTGCCCAGCGGCATACCGGAGGTGTGGCTGAGCAGGTGGCGGATCGTCACCCCGGGGTGGTCCGGGAAGAGGCCCGGTATGACGTCGTCCACCAGCGTGTCCAGCGTCCAGGTCCCGGCCTCCACCTCCTGCATGACGAGGGTGGCGACCATCATCTTGGTGTTGCTGGCGACGCGCAGCGGGCTGCGCTCCAGCGCCGGCGTCCGCCCGGCGAGGTCGCGGGTGCCGGCCGCGTCCGACCAGCGCAGCGTGGGGGTCTCGACCGTCGCCGTCACGCCGATGGCGCCGTCGGTGACCAGCTGGTCCAGGGCGGCGTCGAGGTCGGGGCGGGGGAAGCTGGGCAGCCGGGCGGGGCCGGGCACGTCCTGCGCGGTGGCCGACGGGGACGAGCGCTGCACGCTCACCCGGGTCGCCGCCTGCGCCGCGGCCCCCCGCAGCGCCTCCCGGACGGCTTCCTGGTCGGCGGGGTCGTCGGCCGCGCCGAGGGCGCCGACCGGGGTCCGCGTCGGCGAGGCGTCCCGGGAGTCCTGCGGCACCGTGGTGGCGGCCGGGATCGTGGCCAGGCTCAGCGCGAGCGCGGTGGCGGTGACGGTGGCTGTGGTGCGGCGGTGCATGGTCGTGCCCTCCCAGGTGTCGATGACCGATGACCCCACCCTCGCGCTCGACCCCCCGCTCGCACATCCACCTGGGGTGCGAGATCGGCTCGGTCGCGAGGATGAGGTCGCACCGGCCCGACGAGGTCGTCAGGAGGCGACCAGATGCGGCTCCCGGTGGTCAGGAGGCGACCCACTCCCGCAGGTGCTCGGCGGTGAGGGTGTCCCCGTCCGCGACCATCTGCGCGGGCGTGCCCTGGAAGACGACGCGGCCGCCCTCGTGGCCGGCCCCCGGGCCGATGTCGACGACCCAGTCGGCGTTCGCGACCACGGCCAGGTTGTGCTCGATGACGACGAGGCTGTGCCCCTGGTCCACCAGGGTGTGCAGCATGCCGACGAGGCGCTCGGTGTCGGCGAGGTGCAGCCCGGCGGTGGGCTCGTCGAGGACGATGGTGGTGCCCTTGCCGCCGAGCTGGGCGGCCAGCTTGAGCCGTTGACGCTCCCCGCCGGAGAGCGTGGTGAGCGGCTGGCCCAGCCGGAGGTACCCCAGGCCGACGTCGACCAGCCGGGCCAGGATGCCCCGGGCCTTGCCCGTGCTGAAGACCTCGGCCGCCCGTGCGATGGACAGCTCGAAGACGTCGGCGATGGTCAGCCCGTGCAGGGTGTGCTCCAGGACGTCGTCGCGGAAGCGCTGGCCCCCGCAGGTCTCGCACCGGGACGGGCCGCCGACGAGCATCCCCTGCTCCGGGTAGATCACGCCCTGCCCGTTGCAGGCCGGGCAGGCACCCTCGGAGTTGGGCGAGAAGAGCGACGCGGAGACGCCGTTCTCCTTGGCGAAGGCGGTGCGGATCGGGTCGAGCAGCCCGGAGTAGGTCGCCGGGTTGGAGCGCCGCGAGCCCCGGATCGCGGACTGGTCGACGATGAGCACGTCCTCGCGGCCCCCGAGCGAGCCGTGGACCAGGGAGCTCTTGCCCGACCCGGCGACCCCGGTGACCGCGACGAGCACCCCGGTCGGCAGGTCGACGTCGACGTCCTGCAGGTTGTGCGTCGAGGCACCCCGGATCTCGATCGACCCTGTGGGCGTGCGCACCTCCTCGCGCAGCGGCATACGGTGGTCGAGGTAGTGACCGGTGACGGTGTCGGAGCCGCGCAGCCCGGCGACGTCCCCCTCGAAGGTGATGGTGCCGCCGTCGCTGCCGGCACCCGGGCCGATGTCGATGACGTGGTCGGCGGCCTCGATGACGTCCGGCTTGTGCTCGACCACGAGGATGGTGTTGCCCTTGTCGCGCAGCGAGGTCAGCAGCGCGATCATCCGGCGGATGTCGTGCGGGTGCAGCCCGACGGTCGGCTCGTCGAAGACGTAGGTGACGTCGGTGAGCGCGCTGCCCAG
The DNA here is from genome assembly GCF_006337125.1 of Serinicoccus chungangensis. Classification (GTDB taxonomy): domain Bacteria; phylum Actinomycetota; class Actinomycetes; order Actinomycetales; family Dermatophilaceae; genus Ornithinicoccus; species Ornithinicoccus chungangensis. The sequence goes on along the minus strand of NZ_CP040887.1, from coordinate 92,707 downwards.
CTGGCGGATCATCTTCACCCGCTGCGCCTCGCCCCCGGACAGGGTCCCCGCCTCCCGGTCGAGGGAGAGGTAGCCCAGCCCGATCTCGGTGAACGCGTCGAGCATCGCCGCCAGGTTGGCGACCAGCGGCTGCACGGAGGTGTCGTCGATCGCCCGGACCCACCCGGCGAGGTCGCTCACCTGCATCGCCGTGCACTCGCTGATCGTCGTGCCGTGCACCGTCGCGGTCCGCGCCGCCTCGTTGAGCCGGGTGCCGCCGCACGCGGAGCAGGGGCCCGTCGTCGCGACCCGCTCCTTGAACTCGATCATGTGCTTCTGCTTCGGCTCCTTGTCGCCGAAGAGGGTGCGCCGGATCCGCACGACCAGGCCCTCGTAGGTCAGGTTGATCCCCGCGAACTTCACCTTCGTCGGCTCCTGGTGCATCAACCAGTGCCACTCGCGCTCGGAGTAGTCGGCGAGCGTCTTGTCCATGTCGAGCTTGCCGTCGGCCGCCGCCCCCTCGTCGCCGTACATCTTCCAGCCCCAGGTGCCCACGCCGTACCCCGGGACGAGGATGGCGCCCTCGTTGAGGCTCTTGCCGCGGTCGACCACGGCGTCCTCGTCGATCGCGGCGCGGGTGCCGAGCCCCTCGCACACGGGGCACATCCCGCCGATGAACTCGAAGGTCGCGGCCTCGCCCTTCGGTGGCTTGCCCCCCTTGTCGACCACCACCCGGCCGCTGCCGCTGGCGCTGGCCAGGTTGAACGAGAAGGCCGAGCTGGGTCCGACGTGCGGCTCGGACAGCCGGCTGAAGAGGATGCGCAGCAGCGCGTAGGCGTCGGTCGCGGTGCCCACGGTCGAGCGCGCGTTGGCGCCGAGCCGCTCCTGGTCGACGACGATCGCCGCCGACAGCCCGTCGAGCTCCTCCACCTCCGGCCGGCTGGTCACCGGCATGAAGGACTGGAGGAAGGCCGAGTAGGTCTCGTTGATGAGCCGTTGGCTCTCGGCGGCGACGGTGCCGAAGACGAGGCTGGACTTGCCGGACCCGGACACGCCGGAGAAGACGGTGAGCCGGCGCTTGGGGATGTCGACGTCGACGTCCCGGAGGTTGTTGACCCGGGCGCCGCGCACCCGGATGACGTCGTGGCTGTCCGCGGGGTGCATGGGCCGATCGTGCCACGGGGCGGGCCCGCCCGACCGGAAAATCCCTGCCGGGGCAGGAGGACGACGGTCAGGCGCTGTCCGTCACCCGGCCCGACCGTGGTTCTGCTGCCCGGGCGGCAGAACCACGGTCGAGAGGACTCGGGTACGGGCGGTGCGGGCGGTGGGGGCGGGTGGGGACACCACCCGCCCCACCCGGGCTCACTCCCCGACGGGAATGCCCTGGCTCTCCAGCGCGCTCGTCGTCGACTCCTGGGCCGCGGCCAGCGCCTCGGCGAGGCTGCCGTTGCCGCTCGCCGCGGCGGAGAAGCCGTCGGACACGTCGTTGTAGACCTGGGTCATCGTCGGGCCCCACGTCCAGTCCGTGGGCACGGTGGCGCCGGCCTCGGTGAAGACCTCGTAGATCTCCTGGCCGCCGTAGAACGGCACCCCCTCGGACAGCGCGGGCAGCTGCTGGCCCTCGGTGGTGGCGGGGTAGAGGTTGGCGGCCTCGATGAGCGCCTCGTGCGCCTCCTCCGAGGTGTTGAGCCACAGGGCGAACTGCGCCGCCTCGTGCGGGTGCTCGGTGCCCTTGAAGACGGCCGTGGTGGACCCGCCCCAGTTTCCCGCGGCCTGCTCGTCGCCCCAGGTCGGCATGGGCGCCACCCGCCAGTCGCCCTCGGTGTCCGGGGCGCCCGACATGATCGAGTTGGCGCCCCAGACCGCCGAGACCCAGGTCCAGGCGTCGCCGCTGTTGTAGGCGTTGTCCCACTCGGTGGTCCACGGCGGGAGGGTGGAGACGAGGTCGTCCTGGATGAGGCCGTTCCAGTAGTCGGCGACCTGCACCGACTCCTCGCTGTCCAGCCCGACCTGCCAGGTGTCGCCCTCGTTGCCGAACCAGGAACCGCCGGCCTGCCACACGAGACCGGCGAACTGGTTGATGTCGCTGGTGGAGAAGTTGGTGATGTAGCCGTCGTTCTCCCGAACCTGCTCGGCGGCGGCGGCATACTCCTCCCACGTCGTGGGCACCTCGATCCCGGCCTCGGTGAAGAGGTCCTCGCGGTAGAACATCGCCATCGGCCCGGTGTCCTGCGGGATCGCGTAGACCGCGTCCTCCTCGCCGAGCTGCACCTGGCTCCAGGTCCAGTCGACGAACTGCTCCTGGGAGTCCATCACGCCCTCGCACCCGCCGATGTCGGTCAGGCCGTCCTGCACGCGGAAGTTGGGCAGCGCGTCGAACTCGATCTGGCCCAGGTCCGGCGGGTTGCCGGCCTCGAGCTGGTTGAAGAAGTTCTGGTACGTGCCGGAGTTGCCGTTCGGGCCGGTCTGCACCTCGACCTGGACGTCCGGGTTCTGCTCGTTCCAGATGTCGACGACGCCCTCGATGCCCGGCACCCAGGAGAAGAAGGTCAGGCTGACCTCCCCGTCGCTGGGCTCGCAGTCGGTAGCGGCACCGCCATCACCCTCGGCGGCACCCTCGGAGCCGGAGTCGCCGCCGCCGCACGCGGCCAGGGTGAGCAGCAGGGCCACCGAGGCGGCCCCCAGCAGTGGTGATGTGATCTTCATGGATGTCACTCTTTCTTCAGGGGTGGGTGGGCTACTTCACCGAACCGGTGCCCAGACCGGAGCGCCAGAAGCGTTGGAGGAGCAGGAAGACGACGATGAGCGGCACGATCGACACCAGGGAGCCGGTGAGGACGTAGAGGCGCAGCTCGGGGACCTGGTTGACCACGGTGTTCCAGTTGTAGAGCCCCAGGGTCACCGGGAAGAGGCGTTCGTCGCGCAGCATGATGAGCGGCAGGAAGAAGTTGTTCCAGATCGCCACGAACTGGAAGAGGTAGACGGTGACCAGCGCGGGGACCATGAGCCGCACCGACACCGAGAAGAACGTGCGGACCTCCCCGGCACCGTCCAGCCGGGCCGCCTCGAGCAGCTCGTCGGGCACCGAGGAGGCGGCGTAGATGCGGGCGAGGTAGACGCCGAACGGGCTGACGATGCTGGGCAGGAAGACCGACCAGAACGTGTTGGTGGCCCCGACCTGGGCGAAGATGAGGAACAGCGGCAGCGCCAGCGCGGTCGCCGGCACGAGCACCCCGCCGAGGACGACGTTGAAGATGACCTCCCGGCCGGGGAAGGCGTACTTCGCGAGCGCATACCCGCACATCCCGGCCAGCACCGTCGCGACCAGGGCGCCCACACCGGCGTAGAGCACCGAGTTGAGCAGCCAGCGCGGCAGGATCCCGTCGCCGTAGGAGAAGACGCCCTGCAGGTTCTCCACGAGGTTGAGGTCGGAGAACCACAGCGGGTTGGTCGTCGTCAGGTCGCCGCGCTCCTTGGTCGCGGCGATGAACAGCCACCAGATGGGCGTGAGGAAGTAGAGGGTGAAGACGCCCAGGACGAGCATCGCGCCCACCCGGGAGACCGGGCTCTGCCGGTATGCCGTGCCGCTGGGTGTCGTGCTCACGAGAAGGCCCTCCGTTGGGTCAGCTTGAGGAAGGTGAAGGAGAGCACGAAGGTCGCCAGCGCGAGCACCACCGAGAAGGCGGCCGCGAGGGGCTGGTTGGGCACGGCGGCCGTCGTGTAGACGAGCAGGTTGGGGGTGTAGTCGCTGGTCACCGCGGTGGAGAAGGTGCGGAAGACCTGGGGCTCGGCGAGCAGCTGGAGCGTGCCGATGATGGAGAAGACGCCGGTGAGGATGATCGCCGGCAGGACCAGCGGGATCTTGACCGACCACGCGATGCGCCACTGCCCGGCGCCGTCGAGCAGGGCCGCCTCGTAGACCTCGCCCGGGATCGCCAGCAGCGAGGAGTAGATGATGAGCATGTTGTAGCCGACGTAGACCCAGGTCACGACGTTGGCGATCGACCACAGCACGAGCCCGCTGCCGAGGAAGTCGACCTGGCGGGTGACGCCGGTGAACGGCGACAGGTTGGGCGAGTAGAGGAAGCCCCACATGATCGCCGCGATGACGCCGGGGACGGCGTACGGGGCGAAGAAGGCGAGCCGGAAGAAGCGCGCGCCCTTGACGGTCGGCGAGTCCAGGAGCAGGGCCAGCAGCAGCGCGACGCCCAGCATGATGGGGACCTGCACCGACCCGAAGAGCAGCACCCGGCCCACCGAGGCCCAGAAGGCCTCGTCGGCGATGACCTCGCGGTACTGCGTGAGCCCGCCGAAGACCTCCTCGGCCGGGCCGAAGGTGCCCGTGCGCTCCACGGTGCGGGTGGACTGCCAGACGGCGTAGGCGACCGGCAGCAGGTAGAAGAGGGTGAACAGCGCCGCGAACGGACCGATGAAGATCGCGATCGCGCCCGGGTGCTGCACCCGTCGTCGGGTCGGGCGGCTCATGACTGCTCCTCGGCTGCGAGTCGGACGATGCGGACGGCGCCGGCCGGCACCTCGAGCGTCGGGTCGACGTCCTGGCCGGTGCACACCTCGGTGCCCCGCGCGGGGACCAGCACGGGGTCGGGGCCGTGGTTGAGGACGAAGAGGAAGTCCGGCCCGGAGCCCGCGGGCACGGAGCGCCGGCGGACGACCTCGACGAGCGGACCGGCGCCCGGCTCGGGGTCCACGCCGGCACCGGCCAGGACCTCCTCGACGAGCGCACGCAGGGCGTCGGGGTCGAGGTCCGCCGCGGCGTACCAGGCGCGTCCCGTGCCGTGCTCGTGGACGGTCACCGCCGGGTGCCCCGCGAGCGGGCCCGCCCCCAGTCGGCGGTGCGCCCGGGCCCCGTCGAGCCGGACCCGCTCGGTCCAGCGGCGCACGGTCCCGCCCGACGTGCCCTCCAGCGGCAGCACCACACCCTCGGCCAGGGGGTGGACCTCCTCGACGGTGACCCCGAGCAGGTCGCGGAAGGCCCCCGGGTAGCCGCCGGGACGGACCCGGTCGTCCTCGTCGACGATGCCGGAGAAGAAGGTCACGAGCGCGTGCCCGCCGTCGGCGACGAAGTCCGCCACGACGGCTGCCTCGCTGTCGCGGACGAGGTAGAGGTGGGGGACGACGACGACGCGGTAGCCCTCCAGCGCGGCCCCCGGGCGCACGACGTCCACGCCGACACCGGCCGCCCGCAGCGCGGCATACGCCTGGTGGACCTGCTCGAGGTGGACGACCAGCTCACTGGGCCGGTTGGGGGCGTCGGCGGCCCACCAGTTCTCGTAGGAGAAGACGAGGGCGACCTGCGCGGACACCTGCGTCCCGGCGAGGTCGGGCAGCGAGCGCAGGATCGTCCCGAGCTCGATCGTCTCCCGCCACGTCGCCGAGTCCGTGCCGGCGTGCGGCAGCATCGCGGAGTGGAACTTCTCCGCGCCCTGGCGCGAGGCCCGCCACTGGAAGAAGCAGAGCGCGTCGGCGCCGCGGGCGAGGTGCGCCACCGAGCCCCGCAGCAGCTCACCCGGCTGCTTGGCGATGTTGACCGGCTGCCAGTTGACCGCGCCGGTGGCGTGCTCCATGAGGATCCACGGCCGGCCCTGCGCCAGCCCTCGGGTGAGGTCGGCGCAGAAGGCCAGCTCGGCGGCCGGGTCGGCGAGCCGGTGGTCGAGGTAGTGGTCGTTGGCGATGACGTCGAGGTGCGGCGCCCAGTCCCAGTAGTCCATGTCGCGCTGGTGCGCCGTGACCATGAGGTTGGTCGTGACCGGCAGGGGGCTGTGGGCACGGACCACCGCGGCCTCGGCCTGGTGCTGCGCGAGCAGCTCCTCGGAGCTGAAGCGGTGGAAGTCCAGGGCCTGACCGGGGTTGGGGGTGGACAGCGTGAGGCGCGGCGGCAGGATCTCGTCGAAGGAGCCGTAGCGCTGCGACCAGAAGGAGGTGCCCCAGGCCTGGTTGACCGCCTCGATGTCGCGGTAGCGCTCGCGCAGCCACCGCCGGAAGGCCTCGGCGCTGGCGTCGCAGTAGCACAGCGCGTTGTGCCCGCCGAGCTCGTTGCTCACGTGCCACAGGCGCAGGGCGGGGTGCCGGCCGTAGCGGGAGGCCACCCGCTCCACGAGCTCGAGGGAGAGCTCACGGAAGACCGGGGAGCTCGGGCACCACGCCTGGCGGCCGCCCGGCCAACGGGTGGTGCCGTCCTCGGCGACCGGCAGGACCTGCGGGTATGCCGTGGTCAGCCACGGCGGCGGAGAGGCCGTCCCGGTGCCGAGGTTGACCCCGATGCCGTGCTCGTGGAGGAGGTCGAGCACCTCGTCGAGACGCCCGAAGTCGAAGCGCTCGGGGGCGGGTTGGATCTCGGCCCAGCCGAAGACGTTGACGGCCACGAGCTCGACGCCGACCTCACGCATGAGCCGGACGTCCTCCTGCCACACCTCGCGCGGCCACTGCTCCGGGTTGTAGTCGCAGCCGAGCAGCGGGTGGTCGGTGCGCCACGGGGTGCGGTCCGGCGCCTCGGCGGGCTCGACGCGACGGCGTGACCACACCGGTGGGGTGCCGACCTGGACCATCGTCGCTCCTTCGCGCAGGGCGACCCGGTCGGTCGCCTGTGACCGTGCACAGAACCAGCTCCAAGGACGCGGCGAAGGTTCTGTGACCGTGCACAGAGCGTGCCGGTCACCACCGCCGGCTGTCAACCCCCTGGGTAGGATCGGGAGCATGCCCCCCTCTGCCGGACGCGTGACGATCCGCGATGTCGCGGCCGCGGCCGGTGTCTCACGGGGCACCGTGAGCCGCGTGCTCAACGGCGAGGGCTACGTCTCCGACCACGCCCGTGAGGCCATCGAGCGGGCGGTCCGCACGGTGGGCTACGTGCCCAACACGGCGGCGCGCAACCTGGCCCTCAACCGGTCGGGCGCGGTGGGGCTGGTGGTCCACGAGCCGCACGAGCTCTTCCTCGAGGACCCCAACATCGGCGCCATCCTGCTGGGGGCCAACGAGGTGCTCTCGACGGCCGACCAGCAGCTCGTCAGCCTGGTCATCGACTCCGAGCGCGACACCGAGCGCGTCGTGCGCTACCTGCGCGGCGGCTTCGTCGACGGTGCGGTGGTCGTCTCCGCACGCGAGCACGACGCCCTGCTGGACGCCCTGCAGCGGACCACCCTCCCGACGGCGCTGGTCGGCCGGCCGCCAAAGGGGGTCGAGATGCCCTGGGTGGGCATCGACAACGCCGGCGCCGCGGCTGCGGTGACCCAGCTCCTCGTCGACCAGGGGCGGTCCCGTGTCGGCATCATCGCGGTCGGTCTCGACCGTGACTCGGGCTCGGACCGCCTCGCCGGCTTCCGCTCGGCCCTCGGCCCGGCCTTCGACCCGGCGCTGGTCGTGGAGCGGCCGCTCTACGAGTACGCCGCCGGCCGGGACGCCATGCGCGAGCTGCTCGAGCGCGCCCCCGACGTCGACGGGGTCTTCGCCACCTCGGACGCCGTGGCCGCGGGTGCCCTGGAGGCCCTGCTCGCCAGCGGACGACGGGTCCCGGGCGACGTCGCGCTGGTGGGCTTCGACGACTCCAGCTGGGCCCGCCGCTGCCGGCCCGCGCTCACGACGGTGCGCCAGCCGGCCCGCGACCTGGGTGCGGCCGCCGCCCGGCTGGTGCTGGACCAGCTCGCCGGGATCCCCGCCGGGCCGGAGGGCCGCCTGCTGCCCACCGAGGTCGTGGCTCGGGACTCGGCGTGACGGCACCGTCCGGCGCCGGGTGGGCAGGTATCTGATGCGGTCCGCTCCCCTCTGAGAGCGTGGTACCCGGTGGCCACGACCCGAGGAGGACAGCGGTGGACCGTACGACGCTGAGCGTGGCGACCTTCAACCTCTACAACCTCAACCTGCCCGGTGGTCCGATGTACCGCGACGAGGACGGCTGGAGCCCGCAGGAGTACGCCGCCAAGGTCGCCTGGTCCGCCGGCGTCGTCGCCAGGCTCGCGCCCGACGTGGTGGGGCTGCAGGAGCTCTGGCACGTCGACGCCCTGCGCGACGTGCTCGCCCGGGCCGGGCTCGAGCAGGAGTACGCCCTGCTCGCCGGTCCGGCGACCGGTGCCCGGATCGTGTGTGCGGCGCTGGTGCGGCGCGACCTCCTCGTGCCCGGCACCGCCACCTGGATCGAGGACTTCCCCGAGGACCTGAGGCTGGAGTCGGGAGGCGAGGACCCGCAGACCCCTGACGTGTCGGTGCGCATCCGCGGTTTCTCCCGGCCCGTGCTCCGCTTCGACATCGCACCGCGCCGGGACGAGCCCGCCACGAGCGTCTACGTGTGCCACCTGAAGTCCAAGGCACCGACGCAGGTCTGGCGTGAAGGGTGGTACGACGCCGACCGCGACCGGTACAAGCCGCATACCACCGCCATCGGGTCGGCCCTGTCCACGATCCGCCGGACCGCCGAGGCCGCCGCCCTGCGGGTGGTCCTGACGGCCCAGCTCAAGGGCACCGTCAGCCCCGTCATCGTGCTCGGCGACCTCAACGACGGCCAGCACTCCAACACCCTCAACCTGCTGACCGAGCAACCCCGCTACCTCGTCGGCGACTCCCGGGGAGGGGGCGACAACGCGCTCTACACCGCCCAGACGCTGCAGCAGTACCGCGACACCCGCGACGTCTACTACACGCACGTCTTCCAGGACCTGCGCGAGTCGCTGGACCACGTGCTGGTGTCGGAGCAGTTCTACGACCACTCGCGGCGCCGGCGCTGGCTCTTCGACGGGCTGACCATCGACAACGACCACCTGCACACCGCCGACCACCGCGCCGACGGCAGCACCGACCACGGCGTGGTCCTCGTCCGCTTCCGCCACGCGCCCGCCTGAGCCTCGACCTGCAGGTATGCGCGCACTTGCTTTTCGCTAAAGAGGTGAGGTTATCCTTACCTGCATGACGTCACCCCAGCCCACCCCGACGGTGGCCGAGCGGCTGCGTGAGGGGACCGCCCGGTCGACGGCGGCTCGCCTGCTGCACGGTGTCGGGCGGGCGTCCGTCGTCGCCTACCGGGAGGACCCGGACCGGCCCCTGCACGCTCTCGCCCACGGCCTCACCGCGGCGGACGTGCCGGTGGTGGCCCTGCCGGCCGGGACCCTGGACCCGGCGGACGCGCGCCGGGAGGTCCGGCTCCGCATCGACCAGCACGGGGCCGACCCCCGCACCCGGGTCTCGGTGGCCAGCCTGCACGCCCTGGCTCACCTGCGCCTCATGGACGAAAGTGAGACCGGGGCCATGAGCGGCCTGGGGTTGCTGCCGCCCGAGGTGGACTGGTCGGCGGGCTCGGGTGCGCAGGTGGCCCTGCTCTGCCTCGACCGCCTGCTGCTGCACGACCAGGCGGGGGTGACGCCGATGTCCTTCGCCGACGTGGCCGGCCCGCCGTGCTTCCCCTCCCGCGACCAGGAGTGGGTGTGCCGTGACGCCGTCGAGGTCCTGGGGTGCGCACGCATCCACGGGATCGTCGCCGAGGTCGTCTCGGGTGCCCGGCCGGGGGTCGTCGGTCCGGGCCACCCGACGCCGGCCTCGATGTCGCCGGTGGTGGGGCAGACGGTGCTGGCCGATGTCGACGCCACCGGCTGCACGTGGCTGGACGTCGGGGCCGGGAGCACCCGGACGGTGTTCGTGCCGTTCGGGGCGCCCGTACGCCGCCTCGAGGATCTCCCGGCGGCCGTGGACCGGCTCGCTCAGCCGGCGGTGTAGCTCAGGCAGCGAGCCGTGTCGCCGCCCACGGTGATGGCGTCGGCGGTGCACAGGAGGTCCGCGTTGTGGGCGCACTCCAGACGCTGGCAGGCCCCCACGTGCCCCTCGGCGACGGGCAGGCCGCCGCGCACGTCGAGCTCCACGAACGTCCCGCAGGAGGCCCCGTCCCCGCCGATGGTCACGGCCTCGGCGCTGCAGCCGCCCTTGTTGTAGGCGCAGCTGGTGGCGGCACAGGAACTGATGGCGGTCATGGTGGCCATGGTGGTCGTCCTCTCCTCGGGTCTGAACAGCAGAACTGTCCCGAGAATAGAAGTCCGGCGGACGTGCCACAACATCATCGTGCCTGATCAAAGTATGTGTCGATCGTCATTCCCTAATTCTTCACCAGCATTCTGAGTGCGGGCTCGGCAGCAATAGGAATGGTCATGGTGGTGAAATACGCAGGACGTGGTGGCGGGCTGGCGCTGCGCAGCAGGAGCACAGGGCAAGATGGGTCCATGAGCTACGACATCACGTTGTGCCCGCGACGTCCCGGACAGGAGTGGGAGGACGCGCTCGCCGCCGCCGACGCCGAGGACACCGAGGTCGAGGCGGACGAGCAGGCGCTCGCCACCGGCGTCGAGACCTTCCGCCGCATCGAGGCCCGCCTGCGCGAGGTGGTCGACGGGGAGGTCGAGACCTGGGTGGCGGAGGAGACGGGCGGCGACGTCTACGGCGAGCTCAGGGCCCTCGACACCGGGCTGCAGGTGGACCTCTTCGACCGCTCGGCGTCGGTGACCGCCCCCGACGGTGCGCCAGGAGACGCCGAGAGGCTGCACGCGCAGGTGCGGGGGGCGGTCGACGCCGTGGTGCAGGAGACCGGGTACGACGCCTACGACCACCACCGCGGCGAGACCTTCGACGGCACCGTCGCAGCAGCCCCGGGTGGGACCGGTCCCGCCGGGACGTCCGAGACGACTGGTGCGCCCGCCGCCGACACCGCCGAGGCGGGTGGACCAGGAGGGCCGTCGGCCGCGGACCTGGGCCGCAGGAGCCCGACCAACCTGCGGCGACGCGGCTGGATCTACCTCATCCTCGGGATCGTCATCACCGTCCTGGCCATCCAGCGGCTGGGCTCCGGGGACTCCGGTGCCCTCACCATCCTCCTGCTGGTCATCGGCGTCCTCGACCTGCTCGGTGGAGCCCTCCTCGTGGGGGTGTCGCAGCGCCCGGCGCGGGAGACCCCGACCACCGGCTGAGCCTCACAGCCCGGACAGGTCGTCGGGGACGTCGACGGCATACCGTCGCAGCAGGTCGAGGGGGACGACCTCGAGCACCTGCTCGTGGGTGCTGGCGAGCACGACCGGTGCGGCGCGGCCGTCCTGGTGGGCCTGGAGCCAGCGCACGGCCACGACGCACCAGCGGTCGCCGGGGCGCAGGCCGGGGAAGCCCCAGGAGGGCCGCGGCGTGAGCAGGTCGTTGCCCACCGAGAACTCGTGGGCCAGGAACTCCTCGGTCATGACCGCGCAGACCCCGTGGACCCCGACGTCCTCCGGGGTCACCTCGCAGCAGCCGGACCGGGTGAAGCCGGTGACCGGGTCGAGACCGCACTCCTCGAGCGGGGAGCCGAGCACGTTGCGCATGGGGCCAGCATGGCAGCGGACCCCGCCGCCCCGCCGGGCGACCGCCGGGAGGCGGCGCGGTCAGCCGCGGGAGGCGAGCCGGGCGTCCAGCTCCTGCAGCTCCCGCAGCCCCTCCCGGACGACCCGCTCGTCGCCGCTGCGCAGCTTGGCGACCGCCTTCCTGACCTCGCCAGGGTTGAGGCCGGCCGCGCGCGCCTCGCGGAGGTGCTCGGCGCTGGCCAGGTCCATGCCGAGCACCGCGGAGGCCTGCGACCGGATGCTCGGCGCGGGCGCGGGCTGCGCCTGCGGCTCCGGCAGGCTGCGGGCCGCGACCGAGGCGAGGCCCAGGGCGGGGGCGACCGCCGAGGCGTAGGCCCGGTTGCCCGCCCGGTTGGGGTGGAAGGACTCGTCGATCGGCAGGGTCAGGTTGTTGATCCAGGCCTGACGGTCGCAGACGGCGTGCCCGGCGAAGTCGTCCCGGACCTCGACGTAGGTGAAGCCGGCGGCGGACGAGCGGGCGTCGATGAGCCGGTCCAGCTCGGCGGTCCCGGCGTTGAGCCGCGCCATCTCCCGGCCGGAGAAGAAGGTGGCCCAGGAGCAGTCCTGGCCGTTGAAGAGGTAGGGGTAGCCGGCGACCGCCACCTCGGCGTCGGGTGCCCGCCCGGCGATCTCGCCGTAGACCTGGTCGAGGCGGCCGGGCAGCACCGTCCGCAGGGTGGTCAGGCTGTCGTCGATCTCGCCGTCGCAGTCGCTGATCCACCCGGGCAGGGCGCACTCGGTCAGCACGTCGGCGAACCCGACGTCGTTGCCGCCGATCGTCATGGACACGCGGGCGGTGTGCGCGTCGAGGGTGCCGAGCTGGTCGGCCAGCACGTCGGTCGTGTTAGCCCCCGAGCAGGCCTGGTAGTCCAGGGCGAGGCCCTGCTGACCGGCGATGAGCGCGGGGTAGCCGTAGGGCGAGCGGTAGCAGGCGTCGGTCCGGGCGTAGGTGCCCGTCCCGGCGGAGAAGCTGTCGCCCAGGGCGACGTAGTCACCGTCGCCGCTCGCCGCCTGCGCGGGTGCGGCGGCGAGGGTGGCGCCCAGGGCGAGGGTGCAGGTCGAGGCCAGGAGGGTCCGTGTCGTCGTTGACATGGGGGACATGCAAGCACAGGCGTCCGACGCACCGCAGGGTTTGCGCCCACGTCACCCGTCGCCGACGGCCTGGACGAGGCCCGTGCGGCGTGTCGCGCGCGGTGGCCGTGTGGACGTCGGGCCGCGGTCGCGAGAGGCTGGGGGCATGGCCGAAGTCCAGGTGACCCGGAACGACGACCTGACGCGGTACGAGGCGCACCTCGACGGCGCCCTCGTGGGTTTCGCCGAGTACCAGCTCACCGACATCCTCGTGGTCTTCACGCACACCGAGGTGGAGCCGGCCGCCGAGGGCCAGGGGGTGGGCAGCGCCCTGGCGCGGTGGGCCCTGGACGACGTGCGCGACCAGGGGACCCGGACGGTGCTGCCGATCTGCCCGTTCATCAAGGCCTGGATCGACCGGCACCCCGACTACGCGGACCTGCTCTACTCCGGCAGGAAGGACTGACATGTCGACGCTCATGCGCCTGGGGACCACCCTGCACGCCAAGCTCCTCAAGGCGACCGGACGACTCGGCGCCGGCGAGCAGGACGGTGCCGTGCTCGTCCTGGACCACGTCGGCGCGAGGACCGGGACCGCGCGGGAGACCCCGCTGATGTTCGTCCGGCACGGTGAGGGGTATGCCGTCGCCGCGTCGGCGAACGGCGCCGACCGTCATCCGGCCTGGCTGCACAACCTCCGGGCCCACCCCGACGTCACCATCCACGTCCGGAAGCGCCCGATCCCGGTGCGGGCGCGCGAGGCGCGGCCGGAGGAGCGCGCGGAGATCTACGCCCGCTTCGTCGCGGTGCAGGAGCGCTTCGCCGGCTACCAGTCCAAGACCGACCGGGTCATCCCGGTGGTCGTCCTCGAACCGCGCTGACCTGACGCCCGTCCGGGCGGCCTGAGCACGGCGGGCCGACCCCGCCCCGGGAGTGGAGGTGCCGTCCGACGCCCCCTGCAGGTCGGGCACCGCTGCTAACGTGTCCTCTGCTGCGCGAGGAGAGGTGGGGCGATGGCGGGGGACGACGAGGTCGTCATGGTGAACAACACCTACAAGGACGCCGTGCGCAGCGCGCGGGCGACGTGCGTGAGCCCGGCGGCGCGCCTGGAGGACGCCCTCCGCGCGGCGCGGCGCGCCATGGACGCCGGGGCCTGGCAGGGCCCCATGGGCGAGGACTTCTCCGGCGAGCTGGACACCTACCGCAGCAAGCTCAACGACGCCGGACCAGCAGCGCTGGACGACTTCGACCGGGTCATCTCCGGGCAGCCGGAACGGGTGCCGTCGACGGCCTGGCAGGTGCGCTGGCAGCGCATGGGACCGCGCTGAGGTCGGCATGGCACTCGTCAGCATCGACATCGGGGCCATGGAGGAGCTCGTCACCGACATGACGTCGGCCCACGACGAGCTCCCCTCCGACGTCAGCACCATCCGCGGCCGGCTCGACCAGGTGCTCATCGGCACCGGGTCCGTGTCCCAGGTCGACTTCGGGTCCGCCGTCTGGACGTGGATGGGTGACCGCATCCGCGACCTCAACCGGCGTCTCGCCCTGGCGCGCCTCATCGCTGCCAGCACCCCGGGCATACCGGGCGTGGGCGTCGTCGAGATCGACGAGAGCTACGTCAGCGACCTGTCGCAGGCGGAGGTCGACGCCCTGGCCGACGAGGTCGAGGTGCTCATGACGCCGGCGGAGTTCGCCGACCCCCAGGACATCGACCCGCGGCTGCTGGAGATCCTCGCGGAGCACGCCCACGACCCCTACTTCGCCTCCGCCGTCGCGGGGCGGGTCCCGCCCTCGACGCTGGACCAGTACCTCCAGAGCATCTCCTCCTACCGCGAGTTCCACGCGCGGACCCCGGAGGAGGCCACCGACTTCGACGGCCGCTACGACGCGCTGCTCAACGGTCTCGGGATGACCTACGGGCTGGCCTCCCAGGGCGAGGGCGACCTCGAGGTCCCGGGGATGAGCGAGGCCTGGGCGGACGCCATCGAGGACGTCCCGCCGTTCAGCGGCCGGGCGCAGCGCCTGTCCCTGGTCATCTCGCGGGGCACCTTCTCCACCGACCTGCTCACGACGGTGCACGACCGGATGGTCGACCTGGAGGGCGACGACGGGGCGGACTACTGGGCCTCGATGAACTTCGTCTTCGACCCGGACCCGAGCAAGAGCCCGGCCACCAACCTGGTGACGGACCCGTTCGGCGGGCTCTACCAGGGGATGGGCAACAACCCCGAGGCCCTGCGCCAGGTCTTCGCCGAGGGCGGGACCATCACGGTCGAGACCGACGACGGACCGGTCGAGGTGAACGCCCGGCTGTGGGAGACGATGCGCTTCCGCGGGATGGACGAGTATGCCGTGTCCCAGCTGGTCGCCGGGCTCCAGACGGGGCTGGCGGCGCCGCCGGTGGAGGGCGCCGACGCCTGGCAGCCGGGGCTGGTCGAGGACCTCGAGGGGTCGATCGCGGCGATCGAGCGGGAGGCGCGGATCGCCGAGGAGAACCGGCCACCGTGGTACGCCCAGGCCGGTCACATCGTCCTCGACGTCCTGGGGATGCTGCCGCTGGTCGGCGAGCCGGCGGACGTGCTCAACGGCCTCTGGTACACCGCCGAGGGCAACTACGTCGACGCCGGGCTGTCCTACGCCGGGGCGGTGCCGGTCGTCGGGTGGTTCGCGGTCGGCGGCAAGTGGGTCAAGCGCGCGCTGACGGTCGAGGAGCTGGCCTCCATCGAGCGGCTGGCCGCCAGCGGGACCGACGTCGGCCGGCTGCTGCCCGGCGGCCGGCTCGCGGCCTCGGCCGACGAGCTGGCCGACGCCGCGAACTTCACCACCGACGCCTTCCTCACCCCGGCCGAGCTGCGCCGCTTCGGGGACCGGCCGTGGTTGCAGAACATGGTGGCGGGCAACAGGTTCGACACCTACATGACCCCGAACTACCCGCACAACCAGGTCTACCTCCAGGCGCCCGGCGGGTCGGGCTACGTCCGGCTGGACAGCTACGTCCCCGGCGAGGAGATCATCTCCCGCAAGCTCACCCAGCTCAGCGACGTGCAGCCGACCACGGCGTTCAGCTACATCGACGAGCTGGTGACGAAGTACCCCGACTCGGCGAGGGTCGCCGACGTGCCCTCGACGCAGATGTCGGGCTTGGCAGGTCAACGACTCCAGGGCGAGATGGTGCTGCAGGTGCCGCCCCAGGCCGGAGGGACGATCCCTGACGAGGTGGCTGAGTACGCCTTCGAGAACGGCGTCCATATCATCGACATCAACGGCTTCGACTACACCGCCCACCTGTTCGACTGAGGAAGCGAGACACGTGCCCTACCGGTATGGCCAGAGATGGCATGGAAAGCTGCGCAAGCCCATCGGCGAGATCACCGAGGCCGAGGCTGAGCGGCGATTCACCCACGGCCCGTTCTTCTCGGTCAGCAGGGTCGACGATCTTTCCGGCGGCGCGGTCCCCGACTTCACGCTCAGCATCGACCCTGACGGGATGTACGTCGGCAGCGTCTTCTACGACGAGTTCGGCTCGGAGGTGAAGAAGTACCACTTCGACGAGGAGGCGGGCCGTCCTGGCCACCTGTTCCTCCGGGAGGTCGTGGTCACGGTCTACCCCGACGGGCAGGACAAGTGGCTGTCGCTCCGCGACTCCAAGGCGCACCGGTCTTTGCTCTTCCAGCCCGACGGACGCGCCCGCTCCTACCTCGCCGTCAAGGGTGAGCCCGCGGCCAAGGTCGAGGAGTTCACCGGTGTCGACGTCTCGGCCCACTGGGTGCCGATGATCACCTTCGGCGACTGGGACCGCTTCGGCGAGCACCGGGAGCCGGGACTGGGCGACTGAGCGGCTGAGCGGCTGAGCGGGACACCATGACCTACCGCTACGGACGTGATTGGCACCCCGTGCTGCGCAAACCGATCCAGGAGATCAGTGAGCCGCAGGCCCGCAAGCGCTTCACCGACGGCCCGAGCCTCTCGGTGAGCAGGGTCACCGATCCCTCCGGTGGCGTGGTGCCGGACTACACGCTCAAGATCAACCCCGAGGGGATGTATGTCGGGACCGTGTTCTACGACTCGTTCGGCTCGCAGGTGAAGCACTACCACTTCTACGAGCAGGCCGATCGTCCCGGGGAGCTGTTCTTGAGCGGTGTCACGGTGCACGTCTACCCGGACGACCAGACGAAGTGGCTGTCGCTCAGGGACTCCAAGGCGCATACCGCCTTCACGTTCAAGCCCGACGGGTGGGCCCGTTCCTACCTTGCCGTCAAGGGTGAGCCCGCGGCCAAGGTCGAGGAGTTCACCGGGGTCGACGTCTCGGCCCACTGGGTGCCCATGATCACCTTCGGCGACTGGGACCGCTTCGGCGAGCACCGCGAGCCGGGGCTGCCCGGCTGAGCCGACGGGGCGACGCGCGCCCGCACGGGCCGCTCAGCCCGTGGCGCTCAGGGCCGGGGCGCAGCCCTCGGGGCGCTCAGATCTCCTCGCCGTCCCGGACGGCCTGCGCGAAGGCGGCCATCGAGGGGTACTCCGCCAGGTAGGACCACTCCCCGCGCGGCTCCGGCGTCGCGCCCCAGCCGGGGCGGGCGTGGCGGCGGTTGATCCAGACCGAGTCGAGCCCGCGCCGGGCGGCCGGGACGTGGTCGTGGAAGAGGCTCTGCGCGACGTGCAGGTGCTCCTCCCGGGCGATCCCGAGGTTCCGCAGGGTGGCGTCCAGCGCCAGGAAGTGCGGGTCGGCGGGCTTGTACGCCCCCACGTCCTGCGCCGTGACGACCGCGGTCGGGGTCATGCCGAGGTGGCGGTTGCTCGCCGCGAAGCCGTCGCGGTGGATGTTGGACAGGATGATGAGCGAGAAGCGCTCGGCCAGCGAGGCGAGCGCCGCGGCGGAGTCCTCGAACGCCGGCCAGTCGGGCACCGAGGAGCCCAGCCGCTGCCTCCACCCCTCGTCGACCTCGACGCCGAGCGCCCGACCCGTGCGCGCGAACGCCCGGGCGAGCACCTCCGGGTAGAGCGTGCGCGGGTGCTCGCGCGCCACGTCGGCCTCGTGCCGCGCATACTCGCGCAGCAGCTCCTCCTCGCTCAGGCCCAGGCCCACCTGCGCGGCCCAGGGGACGAGGACGCCCCCGATCCCGGCCTCCCAGTCGATGAGCGTGCCGTAGACGTCGAAGCTGAGGGCACGGTAGTCCTGGAGCCGCATCACCGCGCCTCACCCTCGGCGGTCTCCAGCGGCTGGTCCTCGCCGGCGCGCCGGGACCCGGGCGTCAGCAGGCTGACGACCACCAGGGTGACCAGGGTGGCGGGCAGGGACACGAGCACCGAGGTGACGTCGCCGGGCTGGCCCAGCTGCTCCCAGGTGATGGTGACGACGACCGCGACGCTCATCGAGGCGATGGCGCCCCACTTCGTCGCGCGCGGCCAGAAGAAGATCGCGAGCACCGGCGGGGCCAGGGCCACGCCGTAGACGGTGTAGGAGTAGAGCTGCAGCTCCAGCACGGTGGGGAAGAAGCGCCCGAGGACGTAGGCCACCACGGCGATCCCCAGGACCGCCAGGCGGTGCACCTTGAGCCGGCCGCCGTCGTCGAGCGAGACACCCATCATCCGCTGCACGGCGTCGTAGACGACGTTGCCGGCGCCGGAGAGCAGGAACGAGGACCCGGTGGTGATGATGAAGGCCAGCGCGCCGCCCAGCAGCAGTCCGCCGATGACCACCGGCAGGTAGCCCTCGCCGGCGAGGGAGAGGATGGCGGTGTCCGGCTCGATGTCGGGCATGAGCACCACGGCCGCCGACCCGAGCAGCGCGACGGGCACGGTGACGAGGAAGCTGGTGAGGAAGAAGCCCGCGGTGGCCTGCTTGGCCTCCTCCTCGGTGCGGGCCGCGCCGAGCCGCTGGTACATGTTCTGGTCGGCCAGGATGAGCAGGAAGAGCGGGAGGAAGTAGCCCAGCAGGGCGAGCGCCGGGAGTCCGCCGGAGAGGGTGGTGTGGGTGTCCGGCATCCCCTGCCAGTAGGCGTCCCACCCGCCGATGTCCCGGCCCAGGATGATCGGCAGCGCCACGAGCAGGCTCACGACGATGACCATGGCGGAGACGAAGTCGCTCCAGGCGACCGACCGCAGCCCGCCGCCCACCGCGAGGAGGGTGATGATGACGGCCACGAGGATCGCGCCGCCCTGTGGGGACAGGGGCGTGATGACGCTGATGATGTAGCCGCCGCCGGTGAACTGGTAGGCGGTGATGCCGGTGTAGGCGAGGATGGTGATGAGGGCCGCGATGATCCGCACCGCCACGCCGTAGCGCCGCTCGAGCAGCTCGGGCACGGTGTGGGCGGCCGAGCGGCGGACCCGCTTGGCGATGAAGTAGAGGACGACGATGCCGACCGGGGTTCCCGCCATGAAGAAGATCGAGGCCAGCGGCCCGTAGGTGTAGGCGAAGCTCGCCCCGCCGATGATCGTCCCGGACCCGACCCACGTGGCCAGCAGGGTCCCGATCATCACCGGCTTGGGCAGGCTGCGGCCGGCGAAGAGGAAGTCGTCCCCGGTCGCGGTGTACTTGCGCCGGCTGAACCAGACGCCGATCCCGACCATCAGGGCCAGGTAGAGCACCAGGATGGTGACGTGCACGGGCTGCATGACAGACCTCCCACAGGGACGGGATGGGACCGCCGGGCCCGGCGGACGTTGCACGCCATCCAACCGCGAGTGCCACCAGATTGCAACAACTATTGCACCTCGGGCAGCAGTCCGTCCTTGTCGCGGGGGAAGAGACCGAAGTCGCGCCAGAGCTCGTCGGCGGCGTCGGTGGCCCGGGTCGCCGCCCCCGGGTCGGCCGCCACGATCGCGGCCACGACCGCCTGGACCACCGTCACCGTCGGCACCAGCGAGGGGAACATGCTGGCCCCCTCGCTCGGGACCATGACGAACTCGTCGGCGAGCGCCGTGATCCCCGGGCGGGCGTGGTCGCCGACGACGACCAGCCGCACCCCCCGGTCACGGGCGAGCCCCGCGATCTGCAGCAGGTCCCCGGGCGTCCGCCACAGGTGGAAGATCACCAGCGCGTCCCCCTCGCGCAGCGTCGCGAAGGCGTTGAGCAGCGCCGTGCCGCCCGCCCGCTCCAGCCGGACGTCGTGCCCCAGGGTCTGCGCCAGGTGAGCCAGCTGCAGACCGGGGGCCGCGAAGCTGCCCGACCCGAGGACGAGGGTGGTGCGGGCGGCCATGATGATGGCCGCCACCCGGGCGAGCTGGTCCTCGTCGAGGAGGGTGCCCAGGTCCCGCAGGTTGTGCAGGTCCTGACGCACGGCCGACTCCCCGGCACCCTGCGCCTCCCCGTGCTCCTGCAGCACCTCGGAGGCGGAGAGCAGCGACAGGTAGCGGGACCGGACCTCCGCCCGCAGCTGCGGCCAGCCGGTGAACCCGATGAGCTGGGCCGCACGCACGACCGTGGCGGGGTTCACCTCGGCGAGGTCCGCCGCCTCCTGGACCGAGGCATACGACATCTGGCGCGGGTGCGAGCCCAGCGTCCTCAGCACCTCCTGCACCCCCCGCCCCGGTGCACGTGCCCCCAGGCGCGCCGCCACCCACGGCGGCACCTCGCTGACGGACATGGTGACATTGTGCAACATTTCTTGCGGGACTGTGGCAGGGTGAGGCACGAAGCCCGCGAGAGGAGACCACCAGTGGAACCGCATACCGTCGTCCTACAGGGAGGGACCGTCTGCGACGTCACGGCCGGGGAGGCCGTGCGTGCCGACGTGGTCGTCAGCGACGGGGTGGTCCAGGAGGTGGGCACCGACGTGACGGTCCCGCGGTCCGCCACCACCGTCGACGCCACCGGGCTGTTCGTCAGCCCCGGGCTCATCGACGCGCACGTCCACGTCACCGCCGGCACGGCGGACCTGGCGGCCCAGGCGGAGTACTCGCCCTTCTACGTCGCGGCACAGACCCAGGGGATCCTGCGCGGGATGCTCCGGCGTGGCTTCACCTCGGTACGCGACGTCGGCGGGGCGGACCACGGGGTCGCGGCCGCGGTCGCCGACGGGCTCTGGTCTGGACCCACGGTGTTCTTCGGCGGCAAGGCGCTGTCCCCGAGCGGAGGCCACGCGGACCTGCGCAGCGCCGGCCGCCAGGTGGTCGACCACCACGTCTGCTGCCCCAACATCGGCACCCTCTGCGACGGGGTCGACGAGGTCCGCCGCGCCGCGCGCAACCAGCTGCGCACCGGCGCCGACCACGTCAAGATCATGCTCTCCGGCGGGGTCGCCTCCCCGACCGACCGGGTCGACTCGCTGCAGTTCTCGGTCGACGAGATCCGGGCGGTGGTGGAGGAGGCCGCCAACGCCAACCGCTACGTGACGGGGCACGCCTACACCGCCCGGGCCGTCAACCGCGGGCTGGAGCTGGGCCTGCGGTGCATCGAGCACGGCAACCTCATCGACGCCTCCAGCGTCACGCTCTTCCGCGAGCACGACGCCTTCCTCGTCCCGACCCTCGTCACCTACGACTACCTGAGCAAGGAGGGCGCCGAGGCCGGGCTGCCCGAGGCCAGCCAGGCCAAGGTGGGCGACGTGCTCGAGGCCGGGCTGCACGCGCTGGACCTGGCCTCCAAGGGCGGGGTCCGGATCGCACTGGGCACCGACCTGCTGGGCGCCATGCACCGGCACCAGAGCCACGAGTTCACGATCCGCGCGCAGGTCCAGGCGCCGCAGGACATCCTGCGCTCGGCCACCCTCGTGGGTGCCGACCTTCTGGGGCGGACCGGGACGCTGGGCACGGTCGCGGAGGGCGCGACGGCCGACCTGACGCTCTGGCGGAGCGACCCGCTGCAGGACGCCCAGGTCCTCGCCGACCCCGACAGCCAGCTGCAGATGGTGCTCCAGCGCGGCGTGGTGGCCCACGAGGCCTGAGGACCGGCTGCGGGGATGAGCCGGGGGCCGGTCACCCGGCTCTGAGCAGTCTGCCGAGCGGCCGGGGCACGGCCGGGTCTCCCACCGGTCGCTCGAGCCTCACCCGCCGCACGGCGCGGGGATATGCACCGGGAACGGGGACATACCCCGTGCCGTCGTGCACGTCCCCGCAGCAGGTGACGGATGGGACAGGTGATGCGTGGGGCCCGGCGCCGGACCCCCCGGCGTGACCGAGACAAGCCCGGGCGGGCACAGAGAAAGGGCCCCAGGTGATCGATGATCCCTGGGGCCCTTCGTCGTGCGCGAGGGGGGAGTTGAACCCCCACGCCCTTGCGGGCACACGGACCTGAACCGTGCGCGTCTGCCTATTCCGCCACTCGCGCGAGTGCCGAGCAAGATTAGCACGCCGGGAGGGTGCGGCCCGAATCGTCGACCCCGCCCGAGGCCCACCGGACCCGCCGCCGCAGCCCTCACCGCACCCCCCAGCCTCCAGGCTCCTCCCACCGTCGGCAGATACCATCGAGGCGCCAGCCAGTGCCGTGACGAGACCGAGGAGCAGGACGTGGGTGTGTTCGACAGGCTCGAGCGGGGTCTCGAGCGCGCCGTCAAGCAGCCCTTCGCCAAGGTCTTCAAGGCCGAGGTGCAGCCGGTCGAGATCGCCTCCGCCATGCGGGGCGCCATGGACGACCGGGCCGCGGTGCTCGGCCCGGGGCGCACCATGGTCCCCAACGTCTTCACCGTCGAGCTGGCCGAGTCCGACTACGAGCGGCTGGCGTCCTACGAGCACGCCCTGACCGACGAGCTCGTCGCCGCCGCCGAGGACCACGCCGACGCCCAGCGGTATGTCGCCCCCGGCCCCTTCGAGGTCCGTCTCGTTTCCGGCGAGGAGCTGGAGACCGGCATCTTCCGGGTCCGCCCGACGGCCAAGGACGGCCGGCAGGGCGGCCAGCGCGGCGGCGCGCGCGAGTTCGCCCAGGCCCAGCGCGCCCGGGACGAGCGCCGCGAGGCGCAGGAGCGCGAGCAGCGGGAGGCCGACGCACGTCGTGCCGCCCAGGCGAGCGACCACGACCGCGACGCCGAGGCCTACGAGGAGTCGGCATACCGTCGGCCCGCGCAGGAGCGGCCGCGCCCGCGCCGCTCCGGCCCCGCCCTGACCATCGACGGCCGTCAGGTCCCGCTGACCACGGCCGTCACCACCCTCGGTCGTGGCGACGACTGCACGATCGTCGTCGACGACCCCGGGGCCTCCCGCCGCCACGCCGAGATCCGCATCGGCCACGACGGGCCGCACCTGCAGGTCATCCTGCGCGACCTCAACTCCACCAACGGCACCTACCTCAACGGTGAGCAGGTCGGGAGCGAGGAGCTGCGCTCCGGCGACCGCATCACCCTGGGACGCACCCACATCACGGTCCACCTGGAGGGTTGATGGGTGAGCTGACCCTCAACCTGCTGCGCCTCGGCGTCGTCGTGCTGCTCTGGGCCTTCGTCGTGGCCGTCGTCGGCGCGCTGCGCGGCGACCTCTACGGCACCCGGGTGCTCACCCGCAACGCCGGCCCCACCCGCAAGCCGGAGTCGCGCTCGGACCGCAAGCAGCGCCGCAACACCCCCACCCACCTCGTCGTCACCGAGGGCCGGCTGCGCGGCACCTCGGTGCCGCTGCACGACGCCGGGGTCCTCGTCGGGCGCAACCCCGAGTGCTCGCTCGTCCTCACCGACGACTACGCCTCGGGCCGGCACCTGCGCATCTACCCCGGCGCCGACGCGTGGTACGCCGACGACCTCGGCTCGACCAACGGCACCGAGGTCAACGGCCAGCGCATCGGCACCGGTGCCCGGCTCGACCCGGGGGCGCAGATCCGGATCGGCCAGACCGTCCTCGAGCTGCGTCGTTGAGCATGGCCCTCGCCCTGCGCTACGCCGCGCGCACCAACATCGGCCTCGGCAGCAAGTCCCGCAACGAGGACTCCGCGTATGCCGGTCCCGAGCTGCTGGTGCTCTGCGACGGCATGGGCGGGCACGCCGCGGGTGACGTCGCCTCGTCCCTCGTCGTGGGCGAGCTCGTGCACCTCGACGGGGAGTCGCACGGCGCCGACGACGCGCTGGACATCCTCGAGCACGCCCTCGAGGAGGCCAACAACCGGCTCGCCGACGTCATGGAGGTCTACCCCGACTCCGACGGCATGGGCACCACGTGCATCGCCATGCTCCGGGTGGACAGCAAGCTCGCGGTCGCCAACATCGGCGACTCCCGGGCCTACCTCCTGCGCGGTGGCCGCCTCACCCAGATCACCACCGACCACTCCTTCGTCCAGAAGCTGCTCGACGAGGGCCGGATCAGCCAGGAGGAGGCGCAGCACCACCCGCAGCGCTCCCTCGTGACCCGCGTCTTCACCGGCCGCCCCGAGGACCACCCCGACCTGTCCCTGCGCGAGCTGCGCGAGGGCGACCGGGTGCTGCTGTGCAGCGACGGGCTCACCGACTACGTCTCCACCGAGGTCGTCACGGAGATCCTCGCCGAGCCCGGTCGCACCCCCGGCCAGGTCGCCGACGCGCTGGTGCACACCGCCCTGCGCGCCTCGACCCGCGACAACGTCAGCGTCATCGTCGCCGACGCCGTGTCACCCGGCGAGGGCACGAGCAAGCCCCAGGTGGTGGGGGCCGCCAGCGAGCGCCGCGGCACCCGCCCGCTGAGCCACCTCAGCCCCGCCGAGAAGGCCGCCGCCCTGTCCCGGGAGGCGGCGGGCACCTCGGAGATCGCCGAGGCACCGGTGCTGGCCGAGGAGCAGACCCGCCCCTGGGTCCGCTGGCTGCGGCTGGTCGGGGTCGGTGTCGCCGTCGCCACGGTGCTCGTCGCGGGCGGCTGGGCGGCCTGGACGTGGAGCCAGCAGCAGTACTTCGTCGGCGAGCAGGACGGCCGGGTGACGATCTACCGCGGCATCTCCCAGGACCTCGGGCCGCTGCGGCTGTCCACGGCCGAGGAGCAGACCGACGTGCTCGTGGAAGACCTGCCGGACTACTACCAGGCCCGGGTCCAGGACACCCTGTCCGCCGACGGCCGCGCCGGGGCCGACCGTGTCGTCGAGGACCTGCGTGCCCTCACCCCGGCGGCCTGCGTCCCGACCGTGCTGCTGCCCGACGGGACCACCTCCACGCAGGTCCCGGACGACATGGACACGACCACCGCCGACAGCCTCGCCGACGCCACCGGCGGCTCGGGCACGCCCTCGCCCGTGGACGACCTGCTGCGCGAGTCCCTGGACCTGGGCAGCGGCGCCCTCGCCGGCCCGGGGGACGCCACCTCCGGCGTCGCGCCCACCGGCGCCGAGGACGAGCCCCGTCCCACCGCGACGGTCGTCTGGCCGGAGGGATGCCCGTGAGCACCTCGACCCCCACCCCCTCGACCGTCACCAGCCTCGCGGTCCGCAGCGGCCGGACCATCGAGCTGCTGCTGCTCGTGCTCGCCGTGGGCATCGTCACCCTGGCCTACGTCGCGGTGAACCTCACGGTCACCGGCGAGCTGCCCACGGACGTCTGGTGGCACGTCGGCATCTTCGCGGCGCTGGCGGCGGGTCTGCACGTCGTGCTCCGCCTGCGCGCGAGGTATGCCGACCCCCTCCTCCTCCCGCTGGCGACGCTGCTCAACGGGCTGGGCCTGGTGATGATCCACCGGATCGACCTCGTGCCCGGCCAGCTGGGCACCTCCGGGGTCGCGAGCCGTCAGCTCATCTGGACGGGCCTGGCCATGGCGATGGCGGCGGTCGTCCTCGTGCTGCTGCGCGACCACCGGGTGCTCCGCCGCTACACCTACATCGCGATGGCGCTCGGCTTCGTCCTGCTCCTGCTGCCGATGCTGCCGGTCATCGGGGAGACGGTGAACGGCTCCCGGCTGTGGATCCGCATCGGGCCGTTCAGCTTCCAGCCGGGCGAGCTGGCGAAGATCGCGGTGGCCGTCTTCTTCGCCGGCTACCTCGTCTCCACCCGGGACGCCCTGTCGCTCGTCGGGCGCCGTGTCCTGGGCCTGCAGCTCCCCCGGGCCCGGGACCTCGGTCCGATCCTCGTCGCGTGGTCCCTCTCGGTGCTCATCCTCGTGCTGCAGCGCGACCTGGGCTCCTCCTTGCTCTTCTTCGGCCTCTTCGTCGCGATGCTCTACGTCGCGACCGAGCGGACCAGCTGGATCGTCATCGGCCTGACCCTCTTCGCCTCCGGCGCCGTGCTGGCCTGGCGGCTGTTCAGCCACGTGCAGAGCCGGGTCACCCTGTGGCTGGACCCGTTCGCGCCCGACCAGTCCGACCAGGTCGCCAAGGGGCTGATGGGGTTGGCCCACGGCGGCATCTTCGGTGCCGGCCTCGGCAACGGCTACCCCTACATCACCTACTACGCCAACAGCGACTACATCGTCGCCAGCTTCGGCGAGGAGCTGGGGATGGTGGGCCTGTTCGCCCTCCTCATGCTGTACGCCCTGCTCGTCGAGCGCGGGCTGCGCACCGCGATCGGATCCCGCGACGGCTTCGGCAAGCTGCTGGCCGTGGGGCTGTCCTTCACCGTGGCGCTGCAGGTCTTCGTCATCGTCGGCGGCATCACCCGGGTGATCCCACTGACCGGTCTCACCACCCCGTTCCTGTCCGCCGGCGGCTCCTCGCTGCTGGCCAACTGGATCATCGTGGCGCTGCTGCTGCGGATCAGCGACGCCGCTCGGCGCCCGATCTCCGAGCGCCGCCAGGACCCGAGCATCGACGCCGCCGAGCGGGCGGAGGCCCTGCGATGAACACCCCCGTCCGACGGCTGGCGCTCGTCGTCTTCGCCATGTTCACCGCGCTGCTGCTGGCGACCACGTGGATCCAGTTCGTGCAGGCCGACGACCTGCGCGAGCGCCCGGGCAACCGGCGCACGCTCATCGAGAACTACAGCCGTGACCGGGGGGCCATCCTCGTCGACGGCAGCCCCATCGCCTCCTCGGAGCCGACCGACGACGAGCTGGAGTGGCTGCGCCGCTACCAGCAGCCGTCCCGGTACGCCCACGTCACCGGCTACTACTCCTTCACCTACGGCGCGGGGCTGGGCCTGGAGCGGGCCGCGGACTCGCTGCTCGCCGGCACCGACGACAGCCTCTTCTACCAGCGGCTGTCCGACGTCGTCACCGGCACGCCGGCCTCCGGGGCCAGCCTGGAGCTCACCATCGACCCGGACGTGCAGGCGGCGGCGGTGGAGGCCCTGGGTGACCGCCAGGGAGCCGCCGTCGCCCTGGACCCCAGCACCGGGGCGATCCTGGCCATGGTGAGCCGCCCCGGCTTCGACCCCAACGCCCTGTCCAGCCACCGACTGAGCGCGGTCGACGAGGCCTACACCGCGCTCATCGAGGACCCGGCGGACCCGCTGACCAACCGCGCCATCGGCGGCGACCTCTACCCGCCCGGCTCGACCTTCAAGCTCGTCCTGGCCGCCGCGGCGCTGGAGTCGGGGGAGTACGAGCCGGACACCGAGCTGGAGGGTGGCCTGACCTACACCCTGCCCGGCACCGAGACCACGCTGCCCAACTTCGGCGGCGCCGCCTGCGACCCGGAGGACCGCCCGACCCTCGCCGAGTCGGTCCAGGTCTCGTGCAACACCTCCTTCGCCTGGCTGGCCGGTGAGCTGGGCGCCGACGCCATCCGTGAGCAGGCCGAGGCCTTCGGGTTCGGCGAGCCGCTCGATGTCCCCATGAGCGTCACCCCCTCGATCTACCCGGACACCCTCGACGACGCCCAGCTGGCGCTGACCGGCATCGGCCAGTTCGAGGTGCGGGTGACGCCGATGCAGGTGGCGATGATCTCGGCGGCGATCGCCAACGACGGCGTGCTGATGACGCCATACCTCATCGAGGAGGTGCGCAACTCCGACCTGGAGGTCATCGAGTCCGCCGAGCCGCGCACCCGGGCGCGGGCCGTCTCCGGGCAGACCGCGGACGAGCTCTCCGACATGATGGTGCGCGTGGTCGAGCAGGGGTCGGGCCAGGCCGCCGCCCTGCCGGAGGTGCAGGTGGCGGGCAAGACCGGCACCGCCGAGTTCGGTGACAGCGGAGCTGCCCACGCCTGGTTCACCGGGTTCGCGCCCGCCGACGACCCGCAGATCGCGGTCGCGGTCATCGTCGAGTCGGCCACCGACAACTGGACCGGGGAGACCGGTGGACAGGTCGCGGCGCCGGTCGCCCGGGCCATGCTCGACGCAGGAGTGGAACGATGAGCGAGGACCCCACGCAGGCCACCCCACGCCCCGACGACCCCCCGGCCTCGCAGCGGGTGCTGGGCGGACGCTACGAGCTCGGCGACCTCATCGGCCGCGGTGGCATGGCTGACGTGCACCTGGGCCACGACCTGCGGCTGGGCCGGCCGGTGGCGATCAAGGTGCTGCGCACCGACCTGGCCCGGGACTCCTCCTTCCTCGCCCGGTTCCGGCGCGAGGCGCAGTCGGCCGCCGGCCTGTCGCACCCCGCCATCGTGGGTGTCTTCGACTCCGGCGAGGAGGCGGTGGTCGAGTCCGGCGGAGCCACGGTGCAGGTGCCCTACATCGTCATGGAGCTGGTCGAGGGCAAGACCTTGCGCGAGCTGCTCAACGAGCAGCGCACCCTGGACCCCGACGAGGCGGCACGGATCACCGCCGCGGTGCTCGCGGCGCTGGAGTACGCCCACGAGCGCGGCCTCGTGCACCGCGACATCAAGCCCGCCAACGTCATGGTGACCGAGGCCGGTGCGGTGAAGGTCATGGACTTCGGCATCGCCCGGGCCATCGCCGACACCGCCGCCACCATGACGCAGACCCAGGCCGTCATGGGCACGGCCCGCTACCTCTCCCCGGAGCAGGCCCAGGGGCTGGACGTCGACGGCCGCTCCGACCTCTACTCCGTCGGGTGCCTGCTCTACGAGCTGCTGGCCGGGCGCACGCCCTTCCAGGGCGACCCCGTCTCGCTGGTCTACCAGCACCTCGGCGAGGCGCCGAAGGCGCCGTCCACCCACGCGGCCCGGCTGCCGCAGGCCCTGGACGCGGTCACCCTGCACGCGCTGGAGAAGAAGCCGGAGGAGCGCTACCAGGACGCGGCGGCCTTCCGCGCCGACCTCAACGCCGCCCGGGCGGGCGAGCCGGTCTCCGCCGCGGCGCGATCCACCTACGACCGGGCCCTCGGGCTCGGGGTGGCCGGTGCGGGGGCGGCCGCCGTCGCGGCCGCCGCGACGAGCCGGGCCGGTGCCGCCACGCAGGCGGTGCCCGCCGCCGGCGCGGGGGCGCAGGACCATCCCGAGGAGCCCACGGGGATCTTCCCGAGCTCCGACGAGGACGACCGCTACGAGCGGACCGACGAGCTGCCCGTCCGCGAGCGCCGCCACCCGGGTGCCGCCCTGATGCTCGGGGCGCTCGCCCTGGTGGCGCTGGCCGGGGTCGCCTGGGTCCTGGTGCAGGTGCTCGGACCCAACGGGGACGACGGGCCCGAGATGCTCGTCGTGCCGAGCACCGTGGGCAGCACCGAGGCGCAGGCGCGCACCACGCTGACCGCGGCAGGTTTCACCGTGGCCGAGGCCGTCGTGCAGCGCAACAGCGCCGAGGAGCCCGGCATCGTCATCGAGCAGGACCCGCCCGGCGGGGAGGCGCCCCGGGGCGAGGAGATCGAGCTCACGGTCTCGGCCGGCCCGCAGGCCCGCACCATCCCCCGGCTGCAAGGGCTGGAGGAGCAGGCGGCCCGCGACCTGCTGGAGCGGGAGGGGTTCAGCAACGTACGCGGGGAGTCGGAGGAGACCGACGACCCGGACTGGGAGGAGGGCCAGGTCGTCTCGAGCGACCCCGGTGAGGGCGAGGAGATCGCCCCCGACCAGCTCATCGTGCTCACCGTGTCCAGCGGTGAGGTCGAGGTCCCCGACGTCGTCGGTCGCGACCAGAACGAGGCGGTGCTGCTCCTGGACGAGCAGACCCTGGAGTGGGAGGTCACGACGCGGCGCACCGGGGACGCCGACGCCGGGACCGTCCTCGAGCAGTCGATCGACCCCGGCGACACGGTCGAGCAGGGCACCACGGTCGAGCTCGTCGTCGCCGCCGAGCCGGTCCAGACCGCCACCGAGGTCGTCACCGAGTCGGTGACGGTGACGCCCAGCCCGACGCCGACGCCCACCGAGGAGCCCACCACGGACGAGCCGACGGAGGAGCCCACCGAGGACCCCACCACCGAGGATCCGACGGTGCCCCCGGAGCCGACCGAGCCGGAGCCGACCGAGCCGGGACCGCCGGAGGACCCACCCCCCTCGGAGGAGCCGACCGACTGACCGCCGCGCGGGTCAGCGGGAGTCGACGACCCGGGCGTGGCTCGGCCGCACCTGACCGGCGTAGGCCGGGAGCTCGGTCTCCCCGAGGTCGGCCACGGCATACCCCAGTCCGACGGCGTCGGCCCAGTCGCGGTAGGTCGCGACGACCGGGTCCGCCGCGAGCGCCGCGTGCAGGGCCTCGGGGTCCCCGACGGCGGTGACGGTGAAGGGCGGGGAGTAGACCCGTCCCTGGAGGTAGAGGGTGTTGCCCACGCACTGGACCGAGCTGGTCGCGACGATGCGCTGATCCTGCACCATGATCGCCTCGGCCCCGCCGGCCCACAGGGCGTTGACCACGCCCTGGAGGTCCTGCTGGTGCACGACCACGTCGTCGACCGAGTAGCCCTCGGGGAGGGTGTCCAGGCTGTAGCCGGCGTCGTCGAGCGTGACGCTCACGGCCGGTCCGGTGACGGCGGTCGCCCCCACGCCCACCGCGAGGTCCTCCGCCCGCTGGCCGTCCACCGCCGCGGCGCTGGTGGCCTGAGCGGACCGCAGCCGGTCCACCTCGTGCCGCAGCTCCTCGGCCTGGGCGCTGAGCTCACGCACCTCGACGTCGCGCTGGGTGATGAGGCCGACCAGGTCCCCCGGCTCCGGACGCGCGTCGCGGGCGAGGGAGGCGCTGGTGCCGAAGAGGAGCCCGGCGGCGAGGCAGACGAGCGTCACCCCGACCGTCCTGCTCCGGGCCCGGCGCGGTGCCACCGCGGAGCCCGGACCCTCGCTCGGCTCATCGGTCATGGGACCCAGGGTATCCGGCGTATATCCTGGCGGCTCCCACCACGAAGGAGTCGACGTGCCCGAGTCCCGAGGCCGAGACGGCGCTCGCAAGCGCGCCCAGCGCACCAGCCAGACCGAGCCCCAGACCCAGAGCCTGCCGAGCAACCCCTCCTGGTTCGTGCCGGTGATGTGCGCGTTGATGATCATCGGCGTGCTGTGGGTGGCCATCTTCTACATCACCGGTGGCCTGTGGCCCATCGAGTCGATCCGCTACTGGAACCTCGGGATCGGCATGGGCCTCATCATGATCGGCTTCGGCATGGCCACCCAGTGGCGGTAGTTGTCCACAGGTTGTCCCCACGATGGGGATAACCACACGGGTGTAACTCGGTCCAGGCGACAGAAAGTGGTGCTCAGCCCGGCAGCCCCAGGGCCGCGGGGCCGAGGACCTGCCAGAGCCGCAGCCCGGCCAGCAGCAGCAGGACGACGAGCACGCCCGAGAGCGCGGGCCAGGCCAGGGCCCGACGTCGCACCGCCTGCGGGGAGCGGCCCGGCGCCGAGGTCAGGAGCATGAGCCCCCCGATGGCCGCACCGGTCACGGCGCCACCGATGTGGGCCTGCCAGGCGATGCCGCCGACGAAGAACGGCAGGGCCAGGTTGATGCCGATCATCACGAGCAGCCCCGTCGAGACCCCGCCCCTGCGCCAGGCCAGCACGATGTAGAGGAACAGCAGCCCGAAGATGGCACCCGAGGCGCCCACGACGGGGCGCACCCACCCGGGGTCCGGGGCCGCCAGCACCAGCACCCCGACCGAGCCGCCGACGGCGCAGATGAGGTAGGCCACCGCGAAGCGGGCGCGGCCCAGGGCCTGCTCCAGCACCGGGCCGACGGCGAAGAGGATGTAGAGGTTGAAGGCGATGTGCAGCAGGCTCTGCGGGGAGTGCACGAAGGCCGACGTGACGAGCCGCCACGGCTCCGCCCCCGCGAGCACGCCGACGAAGGCCAGCTCCCGGGTCACCACCGGGTTGGCGAGCTGCGCGACGTACACCACCGCGCACAGCCCCATGAGCGTCCAGGTGACGGCCGGACGGCCCTCGCGCACCGGTGCCCCGAAGCGGGTGCGGGCGACAGGAGCCGAGCGGGCGCCCTCGGACACGCAGTCGACGCACTGCACCCCCACCGCCGCGGGGCGCTGGCAGTCAGGACAGGTCGGGCGCTCGCAACGCTGGCACCGGATGTAGGACGTCCGGTCGGGGTGTCGCGGGCACACGGGCGGACCGCCCGGCGTGCCGCCGCCCCCGGGCGGCACCCGGGGGGCGTCGGCGGCAGACCCGCTCACCGGTTCGTCCAGGGCTCAGCCCTCGACGCTGACCCGCTCGATGACGACCGGCTCGGCCGGCTTGTCACCGGCAGCGGTCGGCACCGCGGCGATCGCGTCGACGACGTCGCGGGAGGCCTGGTCGGCGACCTCGCCGAAGATGGTGTGCTTGCCCTGCAGCCAGGTCGTCGGCTCGACGGTGATGAAGAACTGCGAGCCGTTGGTGCCCTTGCCCATGCGCTTGCCGGCGTTGGCCATGGCCAGCATGTAGGGCTGGGTGAAGTCGTGGTCGGGGCTGATCTCGTCGTCGAAGGTGTAGCCCGGACCGCCGAAGCCCTCACCCATCGGGCAGCCGCCCTGGATCATGAAGCCGGGGATGACGCGGTGGAAGGACAGGCCGTCGTAGAACGGCTGCGGGTTGCTCCGGCCGGCGTCGTCGGAGTACTCCTTCTCGCCCGTGGCGAGGCCCGTGAAGTTGGCGCCCGTCTTGGGGGCCGCGTGCTCGAAGAGCACCAGCGCGATGTCGCCGTGGTTGGTATGCAGCGTGACGTTCATGGCCCCAGTTTCGCACGGTCCCCCGGGGCCGGGTGCCGTGGCGGGTGAGGTGGAGTTCGGGGGCGCGACAGGGCAGGATGGGGCCCAGACCGACAACAGGAGGGACAGCACGTGTTCTTCAAGACCGATGCCGAGCGGGCCGCGACCCAGGCCAGCCGCGCCCGGCAGGACGCCTCCGAGGCCGGTGCGAGCGCCGCGTCCGGCGCCCGCAACCTCGGAGCCGCCTTCCTGGCGACCCTCGCCGAGGTGACCGCCCCGCAGGACGACACGTCCGGGCGCAAGCACGCCCAGAAGGCCCGGGCCAAGGCGCTCAAGGCCGCGCAGCAGGACCGCGAGTCGGCCGCCAAGGCGGCCGGCAAGGCGCGCGAGGCCGCCGGACAGGCGCGCCAGCACAGCCGGGCGGCCCTGGAGCAGCAGAGCAAGAAGGCCGGGGGCCGGGCCGCGGCCGTCAGTGCCGCCGCGGCCGACCGCGCCTCCCGCCTCGCCGAGGACGTCCGCGCCCAGAGCGAGGAGGCGGCCAAGAACGCCCGCAAGCAGGGCAAGAAGACCGCCAAGCGCGTCAGCAAGCAGAGCGAGCAGGCGGCCAAGAACGCCCGCAAGCAGGGCAAGAAGACCGCCAAGGACGCCGGCAAGCGCGGCAAGCTGGCCGTGAAGGACGCCCGTCACCAGGGTGACGTCCTGCGCGAGCAGGGTCTCCACGCCGTCGACGTGCTGCGCGACCGCTCCGCGGCCGCCCTGGACCAGGCCGGTCCCGTCGGCGAGGCCGCCGTGGCCCGGGCAGGTGCGGGGGCTGCCGCCCTCGCCGGACTGGCCGCCGCGACCCGCGACCGCGCCGTCTCCGGGGTGGACCACGGCATCGACGTCGCCGTGCCGCGTGCCCAGGAGGGCATCGCCGGCGTCGCGCCCGCGGTGGACCACGTCCGCGACCTCATCAACGACGAGCTGCTGCCGAAGATCCAGCAGATGCTCGGCGACATGCAGGTCGGCAAGGACCGGCTGCTCGCCCAGGACGAGGGCGTCGTGGCCGCCGTGACCGGTTCGCCCAAGACGAAGAAGCGGCGGGGCAGTGCTCTCATCACGCTGGGGCTGCTCGCCGCCGCCGGTGCGGGTCTCGCCTGGTGGCTCGCCCAGCAGCAGAAGCAGCCGGCCGCCGACCCGTGGGCCGCCAAGGAGACGCGCGACCCGTGGGCCGCGAGCACCTCGACCACCTCTGCCCCCTCGGCGACCGCCGCACCCGCGACGACCACCGCCGCGTCGGCGGGCGCGGTCGGGTCCACCACAGAGAAGGAGAGGACCATGAGCAACGACGCTCAGGAGACGCAGGGTGACCAGCCGGTCGCCGGCGACGAGGTGGAGGCACCCTCGCTCAACGAGGACGGCTCCGCCAAGATGCTCGACACCGAGCAGATCGACGACCTCGGCAGCGCCAGCGCCGCTCCCGTCGAGGAGCAGGGTAAGGGCGAGTCCCCCACCGAGGAGATCCGGTCGGCTCAGGAGCACCACCACGAGTCGCTGCCGCACACCACGGACGGCGACGGCGAGGACGACAGCTCCACGCGGGCCTGAGGACACCAGGCCGCACCAGCCCGGCACGAGGCGCCCACCACCCCGGTGGGCGCCTCGTGCGCGTCCGGGGCCCGTCCGGCGACACACCCTCCACCTCCCCGACCCCCGGTGACGGCGCGCCTAGATTGTTCTCCAGCGGTTCCCGGGTCGGTCGACGAAGGAGGTGGCACGGCAGATGTCGCTGCCCGCCTCGTCCCCGACCCCCACGGAGGACCGCGGCCCCGTCCCCGGTGGTGAGCGAGCCCTGGTCGAGCCGGGAGCACCCCGCCCTCGTGCGTCGCTGCCCCCGCGGCACGGCGCCGCGCCGGGCGCCGTCCTCGAGACCACCCCCACCCGGCGACCGCGTCGTGGCGGCCGCGGCCCTCGCGACGTCGAACCGCGGCCCGGCCACATCCCCGGCCTGGACGGCCTGCGGGCCATCGCGATCCTCGCGGTCCTGACCTTCCACTTCGTCCCGACGGCCCTGCCCGGCGGGTTCCTCGGCGTCGACGTCTTCTTCGTCGTCAGCGGCTTCCTCATCACCACGCTGCTGCTGCGCGAGGTCGACCACCGCGGCCGGGTCGACCTGCCCACCTTCTGGCGTCGCCGGGCGCGCCGGCTGCTGCCCCCGCTGGCCGTCGTCGTGCTGGTGAGCGTCGCCACCGCCCGGCTGGTCGGCGGCGACCTGCTCGTCGGCATCGGTCGGCAGACCCTGGGTGCCCTGACGTTCACCAGCAACTGGCTGGAGATCACGGCGGGGGCGAGCTACTTCCACAGCACCAGCCCCATCCTCTTCGTCAACTTCTGGAGCCTGGCGGTCGAGGAGCAGTTCTACCTGCTGTGGCCGCTGACGCTGGTCGTCCTGCTCGCGCTGGCCCCCACGACCCGGCACCGCGTCACGGCGGTGGTGCTGCTGGGGCTCGCCTCGACCGTGCTCATGGCCACGCTCATCGCCACCGGGGCGGACGCGACCCGCGTCTACTACGGCACCGACACCCACC
The DNA here is from genome assembly GCF_006337125.1 of Serinicoccus chungangensis. Classification (GTDB taxonomy): domain Bacteria; phylum Actinomycetota; class Actinomycetes; order Actinomycetales; family Dermatophilaceae; genus Ornithinicoccus; species Ornithinicoccus chungangensis. The sequence continues at coordinate 57,954 of NZ_CP040887.1, read as the reverse complement.
TCGTGGGCCTCATGGGCGGCGCCGCGCTGGCCCTCGCCTGGGCCGACCCCGTGCACCGGGCCGGCCTGCGCACCGCCACCTGGCGTCGGTTCCGCGGCCCTGCGGTCCTCGCCGCGCTGCTCGTCCTGGCGGGCCTGATGCGCTGGTCCGGCGAGGACTCCGCGCTGACCTTCCGCGGCGGCATCGCCCTGGCCTCGGTCGCGACCGTCGTCCTCATCGCCGGCCTGCTCGAGGCCCCGTCGCCGTGGCGGCGGGTCATGTCGCTGCGGCCGCTGGCCTGGCTGGGACAGCGGTCCTACGGCATCTACCTCTGGCACTGGCCGGTGCTCGTCATCGCCGGGGCGCTCGTGCCCTACGCCGTCGGCACCGCCCGGGGCACCGCCGTCCTGCTCAGCGCCCTCGTCGTCACCCTGGTGCTCGCCGAGCTGTCCTGGCGGCTGCTCGAGGTGCCGGTCCGCCGACGGGGCATCCGGGCGAGCATCCGGGCCGCCGCGGGCTGGTTCACCCAGGGGTGGCACCGCAGCAAGCGGCCGCGCATCGTCGCCGCCGGCCTGGTGCTGCTGCTCGTGGCCACCGTCGTCGCCCTGGTGACCGCCCCGGAGAAGTCCGCCACCCAGCGCCAGATCGAGCAGTCCCAGACCCGCATCGACAACGGCACCCCGGCTCCCGCCCCGACCGGGGGCGCGCCGGCCGAGGCCCCGCGCCGGGGCACCGGTCTCGGCGCCACCCTCGGGGCGGCTCCCGCCGGCGAGGGGAGCTCCGGGGCCGCTGACGAGCAGGGCGACGAGGCCACGGCCGAGGACGAGGAGGACGCCACCGAGACCGAGGCCGCCCCGTCGCCCGGCGAGGTGGAGGTCAACGGCAGCACCTTCACCGCGGACGCCGACGGGCTGCTGGTGCCGTCGGGGTCCGACCTCACCGCCATCGGCGACTCCCTGGTCGTCACCAGCGCCGACGGCCTGAGCTTCCGCTTCCCCGACATCGCCTTCGCCGCCGAGTCGAACCGCCAGTGGGGCGAGGCGACGCAGCGGGTGGACGAGGCCCTCGCGGCCGGCACCGTGCGCGACAACGTCGTCCTGCACCTCGGGACCAACGCGGGCGTCGACGAGGAGGCCCTGCGGGCGGTGCTGGACACGCTCGGGCCCGAGCGCAACGTCGTGGTCATGGACCTCTACGTCCAGGCCTCCTTCACCGAGTCCTCCAACGAGACCATCCGCGAGGTCGTCGAGGACTACCCCCACACGGTCGTCGGTGAGTGGAACGCGACGATCAGCCAGCAGCCGGAGACGCTGCAGAGCGACAACGTGCACCCCGACATCGACGGGATGCACGTCTACGCCGAGGTCGTCGCCCACGCCTTCGACGAGCTGGCCCGCCGCGACTGACGCGGCGCGGCGCGTCGGGTCCGCACCGGTCGGCACTCCCGTGCGCCGCCCGGATGTGGCAGGCTCAGGGTCGTGAACATCGTCCTCGTGGAGCCGCACTTCCCGAAGAACCAGCGCGAGTTCGCCCGGGCCCTGGCCGAGGCCGGCGCCAACGTCATCGGCATCGGCGAGACCCCGCTGGACTACCTCGACGACCAGCTCACGTCCTGGATGGTCCACTACGAGCAGGTGGGGTCGGTGACCGACCGGGCCCAGATGACCGAGGCCGTGCGCCGGGTGCAGGGCATGGTGTGGGTCGACCGGATGGAGTCGACCATCGAGTCCCACCAGATGGTGGCCGCCCAGGTCCGCGAGGACCTCGGCATACCGGGCACCTCGGTCCGCACGACCTGGCTGTGCCGCGACAAGCCCTCGATGAAGGAGGCGCTGCGCGCCGCCGGCGTGCCGACCGCCCGGTCCACGGGGGCCGACGACGCCGCGCAGGTGTGGGACTTCGCCGCCGCCGTCGGCTACCCGCTCATCCTCAAGCCCCGTGACGCCGCGGGGGCGGCGGACACCGTGCGCGTCGGCTCGGACACCGAGCTCTCCGCCGCCCTGGAGCGGATGGGGCGCTACAGCTCGATCGCCGTGGAGGAGTTCATCGAGGGTCACGAGGGGTTCTACGACACGGTCTCCGTCGACGGCCGCATCGAGCTCGACTTCGCCTCCCACTACTTCCCCGGGGTGCTGGAGGGGATGCGGGCGCGGTGGATCTCCCCGCAGTTCGTCGCGACCAACCGGATCGACGACGGGGGCCTCTACGACGAGATCCGCGCCATGGGGCACCGCGTCAACGAGGCGCTCGGGATCGGCACGTCCGCGACCCACATGGAGTGGTTCCACGGGCCGCGCGGGCTGACCTTCTCCGAGATCGGCTGCCGTCCGCCCGGGGTCGGCTGCTGGGACCTCTACTGCGCGGCCAACGACATGGACGTGTATGCCGCATGGGCCCAGTCGATCGTCCACGGCGAGGTCCGCGAGCGCCCCAGCCGCAGCCACAGTGCGGGGATCGTCGCGCTGCGCCCGGACCAGGACGGCGTCATCACCGGCTACAGCGGCCTCGAGGACGTCGAGAACCGCTACGGCCGGTGGATCATCGACGCGCACGTCCCGGTGGCGGGGACCGGCACCCAGCCGGTCGAGGCCGGCTTCATGGCCAACGCGTGGATCCGGATGCGGCACCCGGACTTCGACGTGCTGCGGGACATGCTCGACGACGTGGGGCGCACGGTGCATGTCTATGCCCGCTGAGGGCTCCGCCGACGGCGACGGGCACGGGGCGCCCGACCACCGGATCACCCTGCTGGGCCCCCAGCGCGACCCCGTCGTCGACGAGGTCATGCGCTCCCTCGGGCTCGAGGGAGCCCGGGTGGCGACCATCACCGCCGGGTGGCGCGACCGGGAGCACGACGACCGGGTGCTCGTCGACCAGCTCGGCGGCCGGTGCGTCAACCTCGGTCTGTGGGAGCGGATGCAGCAGATCTGGGAGGACGACCCCGAGCTGGAGCAGGCCGACCGGCGGCGCCGGCAGATCCTCACCGAGATGCAGCAGCTCTACCTCATCGGCCTCCAGCAGGCGGTGGAGGCCTGCACCCGGATCCGGGCGCACCAGCCGCGGGACCCCCGGGTGCACCGGCTGGCCGTCGAGGACGTCCTCGGGGTCATGCGCGAGCTCGACGAGCGACACGTCCGGCGGGTCGCCGAGCTCAACGAGGAGTTCTTCGCCACCCACGAGCCGCAGCACCGGGACGCCGTCGTGCGAGGTCGCTACGAGGTCGGGAGCCTCGTCGGCGAGTGCGACGCGGTCGTCATCGCCGGCGGGCACGTCGGTGTGCTGCTCGGCACCCTGCACATGTTCAACCTCGCCCCGGTGCTCGCCACCGCCGTGGCGGACCCGGCCGACCCCCGGGGCGTCCACGCCCGGGTGGACCGCCCGGTGGTCGCCTGGGGAGCCGGCGCGATGGCGCTCACCGAGCGGGTGGTGCTGTTCTACGACGACTCGGTGGTGGCCCCCGGGGTGGCCGAGGTGCTCATGGACGGGCTCGGCCTGACCCGCGGCCTCGTCGCCCTGCCCGCCGCCACCGACCGGCTCGACGTCAAGGACCTGGACCGCATGCGCACCCTCACCTACCGGTGCCGCCCGAGGGTGGCGCTGCCGCTGGACCCGGGTGACCGGGTCACCCTCACCGCCGACGGCCGGGTGCCGGAGGGCACCCGCATCTTCGGCCCCGAGGGCACGGTCACGAGGTATGCCGCGCGCGTCGCCGTCCCCACCTCCGTCGACCCCTCCGGGGCGACTCCCACCATCCCCGGGGAGGAGGGCGCGTGAGCCAGCAGACGGCATACCCGCTGCCCCCGCGGCACAAGGGCAAGCTCGCGATCAACGCGCTGCGCGCCCGCCGGCTGGACGACCAGGTGATCGAGCGCTTCCTGGCCGAGCAGGAGGTCCCGATCGTGGAGGGGGCGAAGTGCACCTTCCTCTACCGCGGCCAGGCCGACGGCGTGGCCGTGCGGCACCGCATCGTCAACCAGCCGCAGCACGTGCCGATGAAGCGGGTGGAGGTGCCCGAGGGGACCACCCCGCTCTGGTACGTCACCATCGAGCTGCCGGCCGCGTCGCGGGTGGAGTACCAGATCGAGGTCCGCCAGGGCGAGGCGGTGGAGACCTTCAACGACCCGCTCAACCCCTACGTGGCGCACAGCCCCGTCGGGTCCTCGAGCGTCTGCCAGGCGGCCGGCTACGAGACCCCCGAGTGGGTCGCGCCGCAGCCGGACGCCCGCCCCGGTGAGCTCGTCGACCTCACCGTGCAGAGCAAGGCGCTGCGCCGGGCCACCCACCCCCGCGTCTACCTCCCGGCGCGGTTCCGCCGCAGCAGCCGCTACCCGCTGCTCGTGGTGCACGACGGTGACGACTACCTCAACTACGCCGCCATGCGCACGGTGCTCGACAACCTCATCCACGACCTGGACATGGCCGAGACGATCGTGGTCTTCACCAACCCCGGGGACCGGCTGCGCGAGTACCCCAACTCCGCCCCGCACGCACGCCACCTCACGACCGAGCTGCTGCCGGCGCTGGAGGAGCAGCTGCCGCTCATCCGCCGCTCGGACGCCCGCTGCCTCATGGGCGCGAGCTTCGGCGCGGTCGCCTCGCTGTCCACCGCGGCCCGCAACCCCGGGGTGTGGGACAACCTCTTCCTGCAGTCCGGCTCCTTCGTCTTCACCGACATCGGCTCCGACCACGGCGGAGGGCCGGCCTTCGACCCGGTCGTGCGCTTCATGAACCGCTACCGTGAGCGTCCCCGCCGGGTCGCCGAGCGGATGTTCATCACCTGCGGCGTCTACGAGCCGCTCATCGTGCCGAACCGCTCGATGGTCCCGGTCTTCGAGTCCACCGGGTCGCGGGTGCAGTACGTCGAGTCGCGGGACGGCCACTCCTGGGAGAACTGGCGGGACCGGCTGCGGGACGGGTTGTCGTGGATCTTCCCGGGTCCGCAGAAGCTCGTCTACGAATAAATTGATACAAGAGAAGAAAGACGAAGGTTCGTCATGACTGCTGACCGCATCACCTATCTCCTCGTCGACGGGGAGAACATCGACGCGACCCTGGGCAACTCCATCCTCGGCCGCCGCCCGCACCCGGACGAGCGCCCGCGGTGGGACCGCCTGCTCACCTTCACCCAGGAGACGTGGGGGCAGAGCGCCAAGGGCCTGTTCTTCCTCAACGCCAGCAGCGGGCTGCCGATGTCCTTCGTCCAGGCGCTGCGCGCGCTGGGCTACACCCCGGTGCCGCTGTCCGGGACGGCCGAGGAGAAGGTCGTCGACATCGCCATCCAGCGCACCCTGGAGGCGCTGCACGCCCGCAGCGACGACGTCATGCTCGTCAGCCACGACGGCGACTTCCTCGAGACGGTGACCCCGCTCATCGACGGCACCCGCCGCGTCGGTCTCATCGCCTTCGAGGAGTTCCGCAACGCCGGTTTCCACCAGCTCGTGCACCAGGGCATGGAGTTCTTCGACCTCGAGCACGACACCCGGGCCTTCAACGCCCCGCTGCCGCGCCTGCGCATCATCCCGATCGCGGAGTTCGACCCGGCGCAGTTCCTGCAGTAACGGTATCGCTGCAGATCAGAAGGTATGCATTGGGTAAAGAGTAGTGACATCAGTGACTCCTGAGGTTACTGTCACTGCGTCCCCTGAAGCAGTCAGCCGCGGCCGGACGTCTCCGGTCAAGGAGATCCGCCATGCCCTCTGCCCGCCGCTTCGTGCTGTCCGCGCTCACCGCGATGGCCCTCGTCGTGCCCGGGGTCGGCGTCCCTGCCGCCCTCGCCGAGGAGCCCTCCGCGGACCCCGAGCACCGCTCGGTCGCGCTCGACCCGGTGGCGCAGACCACGTCCGGCGAGGGCGCCGACGTCCTACGCGGCACGCTGGACGTGGACGAGCGTGCCGTCACCGTCGTGGGGGTGCGCTGGTCGGGCCCGCAGGACGGCGGCGCCCGCATGCGGGTGGAGCAGGAGGGGGCCTGGGGCGAGTGGACCTCCCTGGAGGACGGCCTCGCCACCGGTCCGGACGAGCAGGGCCAGGAGGCGGGCGAGTGGGGGACCGAGGGCACGGTGCTCCTCGACGCCGACCGGGTCCAGGTGGAGCTCTCCGGCGAGACCGAGGACGCGCGCATCGAGAGCTGGACCACCTACGTCACCGCCCAGGACGCCGCGACGGTGGCCGAGCTCCCTGTGCCCGACGCCGGGCCGGACGGCCTCGTCGTCGCGCGGCGCAAGGACTGGGCGCAGGACATGGACCTCATCCCCAGCGCCGGACCCATCCGCCCCTCGCCGAAGATGGGCATCACCCTGCACCACACCGCGACCGACGCCTACTACGCCGCCGAGGACGTCCCGGCGATGCTGCGCGCGGTCTACCGCTACCACGCGCACACCCTCGACTGGCGGGACGTGGGCTACAACGCGATGGTGGACCGCTACGGCCGGGTCTGGGAGGGCCGCTCCGGCGGGCTGGAGAACAACGTCCAGGGTGCCCACTCCTACGGCATGAACTACGACTGGTTCGGCCTCAGCTCGCTCGGCAACCACGAGATCAGCCCGGTGCCCCAGGCCGAGCTCGCCGGCCTGGCGCGGACCGCCGGGTGGGTGCTCAACCTGCACGGGGCCGACGTCACGCAGCAGAAGCGCTACACCAACTCCTACCTCGGCTGGACCCGCACCCTGTCCACGCTGCACGGGCACCGCGACGTCTACGCCACGAGCTGTCCCGGCTGGCAGATGTACCAGATGCTCGGTGCCCTGCGCACCATGGTCGCCGCCGAGCAGCGCCTGGAGCGCACCGCGGTGCAGCGGATCGGTGGCGCCACCCGCTACGACGTCGCCGCCGGTCTCGCCCACGAGGGCGCGCCCTACGGCGTGGACACCGCCTACATCACCCAGGGCGGGGAGATCGCCGACGCGCTGGGCGTCGGCCCGGTCGCCAGCAAGGGCCACGCCGCCGTCCTGCTCACCCGGCCCGAGGAGGTGCCGCCGTCCACCGTCGAGGTGCTGGAGGACATGGGCGCGCTGGAGGTCGTCCTCGTCGGCGGCACCCAGGCCGTCACCCCCGCGGTCGGTCGCGCCCTGGAGGCCGAGGGGTATGCCGTGCGGCGCGTGTCGGGCAGGGACCGCTACGACACCGCGGTGCAGCTCAGCTACGAGCAGCAGTGGCACAGCGGCACCGTCTACCTCGCCAGCGGCAGCAACCTCACCGACGCCCTGGGTGGCGGCGCGGCGGCCGCCCACGTCGAGGCACCGATGCTGCTCACCCGCACGACCGCCCTGCCGCCGGTGACGGCGGCCCGGCTGGCCGAGCTGGCCCCCCAGCGCGTCGTCGTCCTCGGCGGGACGGGCGCCGTCGCCGAGTCGGTGGTGCAGCAGGCGCAGCAGCTCCTGCCCGGCGCCAGCATCGAGCGGATCGGTGGCGCCAACCGCTACCAGACGAGCGCCCTCATCGCGATGGACGCCTTCGAGCAGTCCACCACGGCGGTCCTCGCCGCCGGTGACGCGCCGGTGGACGCCATGGCCGGCACCCAGCTGGCGGCCGACCGCTCGGCCCCGCTGCTGCTCGTGCGCAAGGGCTGCCGCACCACCTCGGTGGACGAGGTCTACGACGCCCTCGACATCCGGCTCTCCCGGCTCGCCGGTGGGTCGGGCGTCCTCTCCTGGGACGCCGGCTCCGCCACCTGCTGAGACTCCCGGGATGGAGAGACGGCACCCGGATCCGCCCCAGGCGCCGCCTCTCCATCCCGGGTCCTGTCCTCCCCGGCCCCGCGGAGGAGGCACGATGACGGGGTGAACGTGCGCGAGCGGGTGCGGACCAGCCCGGCCACCCGGGCCGGGCTGTCCATCGCGGTGGCCACCGGGGCCTACGGCGTGTCCTTCGGCGCGCTCGGCACGGCCAGCGGCCTGGGGGTGGCCGAGGTCTGCGTGCTCAGCCTGCTGCTCTTCTCCGGCGGGTCGCAGTTCGCCTTCATCGGGGTGCTCGCCGGGGGAGGGAGCCCCGCGTCCGCCGCCGGCGCGGCCACGCTGCTGGGGCTGCGCAACGGGGTCTACGGCATGCAGGTCAGCACGCTGCTGCGGCCACGCGGCTGGCGCCGGCTCGCGGCCGCGCACGTCACCATCGACGAGTCGACGGCCATCGCGCTGGGGCAGAGCGACCGGGACGAGCAGGCTCGAGGGTTCTGGACCGCCGGCGTCGGCATCTTCGTCCTGTGGAACCTCATGACCCTGCTCGGCGCGCTGGCCGGTGACGCGCTCGGCGACCCGCGGCGGTGGGGCCTGGACGGCGCCGCGGTGGCGGCCTTCCTCGGGCTGCTGTGGCCGCGCCTGCGCGGGCGCGAGCCCTGGGCGATCGCCACGGTCTGCGCGGTGGTGACCGTGCTGGCCATACCTCTCGTGCCGCCGGGGATCCCCATCCTCGTGGCGGCCGCCGTCGCCGCCCTCGTCGGCTGGTGGGGGCGCGAGCGCACGCCCGACCGGGTGGTGGCGCGGTGACGGTATGGCTGTGGCTGCTCGCCGCGTGCGGGCTCGCCTTCCTCACCAAGCTCAGCGGATACCTCGTGCCGCAGCGGCTGCTCGGCTCGCCCGCGGTCGTGCGGGTCTCGGGGTGCATGACGATCGGGCTGCTGGCCTCGCTGGTGACGATGAACGCCGTGGCCGACGGCCAGGCCCTCGCCCTGGACTCCCGGCTGCTGGCCCTGGCGGCCGCGGTGGTGGCGCTGCTCCTGCGCGCGCCCTTCCTCCTCGTCGTCGTGGTGGGCGCCACGGCCGCGGCGCTCGGCCGGCTCGCGGGGCTCCCGTGAGGCCCCTGACCAGCGGTCACCGCCCGTCCTGGCCCCTGCTCGTCCTGGGCGCGCTGTGGGTCCTGGTGCCCGCCTGGGTCTGGGCCACCCTGGCGGGGGTCCTGCTGGCCGGCCACCCGGCCTACGCGGTCGCCGTCTCGCTCGCCGCGGTCGTCGGCGTCCTGGTGCTCGCCGACGGGATCCGCCGGGCCCGAGCTGGCGCCCCGCCGCCAGGGGACCGCCGACGGCGGCCGTGGCTGCGCGTCGCGGGCGGTGCGGTCGTGGTCCTCGCGAGCGTCCTGGTGCTGGGCGTCCTGACCTGGTTGCGGCCCTTCGGCGCCAGCCCGCAGGCGGTCGCCCTGACGGACGGCACGCCGGAGGTGGCGGTCGCCGACTCCGCGTCGCGGATCACGATCACGCCCACGGCGGGAGCGCCGGCGGACGGGCTGGTCTTCCAGCCGGGCGCGCGGGTCGACCCGCGGGCCTACCTCCCGCTGCTCACCGAGATCGCCGCCGACGGCCACCTGGTCGTCGTCGTCAAGCAGCCCTTCGGCATCGGCTTCACCGCGGCCGGGGCGCCCTCCGGGGTCATCGCGGACCACCCCGAGGTCGGCACGTGGGTGACCGGCGGCCACAGCCTCGGCGGGGTCGTGGCCTCCACGTATGCCGCCGACCACCCCGACGAGATCGACGGCCTGCTGCTCTGGGCGTCCTACCCGCTGGACGACCTCAGCGGGCGCGCGGACCTGGCGGTCGCCACCGTGTCCGGCAGCGAGGACGGCCTCGCCACCCCGGCCGACATCGGGGCCAGCCTGGCCGACCTCCCACCGGACACCCAGGCGGTCGAGGTCGCCGGCGGGGTGCACGCCTTCTTCGGGGACTACGGCGAGCAGCCGGGCGACGGCATACCGGGGACGAGCCGGGCGGAGGCGCAGGCGCAGGTCGTCGAGGCCAGCCTGGCCCTGCTGAGGGCTGCCGCAGCGTCGTGACGAGAGGGCGACTGGCGGGCTGACCTGCCCCGTCACGCCGACGCGCCTGGTTAGGCTGAGGGGGACCGCCCGGCGTCGTGCAGGCATACGGGACGGTCGACCCGGGGGGCTGCACGTCCACGACGGACCTTCGGCCACCCCGCCGGAGCACACGTCGTCCCCGAAGGAGCCCCATGGATCTCGCCGGCCCCGTCCTCATCGTCGCGGCGATCGTCGTCGCCCTGGTCGTCCTGGCGGTGGTCGCCTTCGTCTACGCCAAGGTGCGGTTCAAGATCGCCACCCCGGACGAGGCGCTCATCATCACCGGGCGCAAGAGCGGCACCCCCGTCATCAACCCCGAGACCGGGGACGAGACCACGGACCTGTCCGGACAGCGGGTCGTCATCGGCGGCGGCACCTTCGTCAAGCCGATCTTCGAGCAGGTCGCGCGGCTGTCGCTGGCCTCGCAGAGCTTCCCGGTGACGGCCGAGGACGCCACGACCAAGAGCGGTGTCGGCGTCACCCTGCGCAGCATCGCCGTCGTCAAGGTGGGCGGCACCGAGCGCATGGTGCGGGCCGCGGCGCAGCGCTTCGCCGGGCGCAGCCAGGAGCAGGTGATCGAGCAGCAGACCAGCGAGGTCCTCGTCGGTGTGCTGCGCACGATCGCGGGCACGCTGACCGTCGAGTCGATCCTCTACGAGCGGCAGGACTTCTCCAAGGAGGTCAAGGACATCGCGGTGCCGATGCTGGCCGAGCGCGGCCTCATCCTGGAGAACTTCGAGATCCAGACGGTCGAGGACTCCGGCGACTACATCCGCAACCTGGGCCGGCCGCGCGCCGCCGCGGTCGCCCGGGACGCCGAGATCGCCGAGGCGCAGGCCCGGCAGGAGAGCACCGAGCGCTCCAACGAGGCCGCCGTGCAGATCGCGGAGTCCGACAAGGCGCTGGCCCTGCGCAACGCGCAGATCGCCCGGGAGACCGCGACGGCGGAGGCCGAGGCCGGGGCGGCGAAGGAGCGCGCCGAGGCCGAGGCCCAGCAGTCGGTGCTGGTCGAGCAGGAGCAGGTCGCCCAGCGCCGGGCGGCGCTGCGCGAGCAGGAGCTGCAGACCGAGGTGCGCAAGCCGGCGGAGGCGCGCAAGTACGAGGCGGCCCAGGAGGCGGACGCCCGCAAGTACGCCGCGGAGCAGGAGGCGGAGGCCGCCAAGACCACGGCGATCCGCAAGGCGGAGGCCGAGGCGCAGCGCACGACGGCGCAGGCCGACGCGGAGGCCGCGGCCCTGCGGGCACGCGCCGAGGCGGCGCTGGTGGAGCAGCAGCGGAACGCCGAGGGAGCGCTCGCGCGGGCGCGGGCCGAGGCCGACGGGGTGCAGGCGCGCGGTGAGGCCGAGGCCGCCGCGGAGCGGGCCAAGGGCGAGGCGCGCGGTGCCGCGATCAAGGCGGAGGCCGACGCCTACCAGACCTTCCCGGAGTCGGCGCGCCTGCAGATGGTGCTCGACGCCCTGCCCAAGATGGCGCAGCCCTACGCCGACGCGCTGGGCAGCATCGACGACATCACCGTCATCGACCGCGACGGCGCCTCCCGGCTCTCCGGCCAGGTGTCGACCGGGGTCCAGGAGCTCGCCAAGCAGCTCAAGTCGCAGACCGGCATCGACCTGCTGCAGATGCTGCGCAGCGGGCGGTCGGCCGACGACCGGCCGGCGGACGAGGTCGTCCCGTCGGCCACGGTCGACACGGCGGACAGCACCGTCGATGGCTGACCGGGCGGCTCCCCCGGGTCACTCCAGCGCCAGGCCCAGCTCGGCGACCACGCGGTCGCTGACGACGGCGGACCCTCCCACGACGTAGATCGCCGAGAGGGTGAGCCGGTCCAGGGCTGCGGCCGTGCGTCCGGGCACCGCGGTCTCCCGGGTGAGCAGCAGGGGAGCGTCCTGGCGCCCCGCTCGTGCGGCGGCCACCAGCGCGTCGGGGTAGGCGGTGCCCGAGGTCACGTAGGCGCGGCTGGTGCCGGCGGGGTAGAGCTGGGCGACGGCCTGGGCGGTGGCGTACCGGTCGGCGCCGGACACCCGGGTGAACGCGCCGGTGTCGCTCAAGCTGCCGGCGGCCCGCGCCGTGGCCCCCGAGACCGCCGCATCGCCGCCCAGCACGATGACCTGGCCGGGGGACAGGCGTCGCAGCTGCTCGGCGACCACGGGTGGGAGCGACGTCGGGCGGGTGAGCAGCAGCGGGGCTCCCTGGCGGGCGGCCAGGGCAGCGCCGGAGAGCGCGTCGGGGTAGTCCTGCCCGCTGGCCAGGTAGACCCGGGGGACGTCCGGCGGGTAGTGCGCGGCGACGTTGGCCGCCACGTGGTAGCGGTCGGCGCCACCCAGCCGCTGCACCTCGCCGCTGGAGGAGTATGCCGCCAGCTGGGAGACGACCGTGTCGGAGACGGCCGCCGAGCCCCCGACCACGACGATGCGCCCCGGTTGCAACCGGGCCAGCGCCTGGGCGGTCGACGACGACAGCGACACCGGGTCGGTGATGAGCAGGGGAGCGTCGCGGACCCCGCTGCGGGCTGCCGCGGTGAGCGCGTCGGGAAAGTCGCGACCGGAGGCGATGTAGGCGGTGGAGACCCCCGCCGGCCAGGCACGCGCCACGGCGGCGCTCGTGGCGTACCGGTCGGCACCTGCGATGCGGGTGGCAGGTCGCACCGTGGGCTCGGCGACGAAGGTGAAGTAGTGGGAGGACAGCCCGTTGCGGTGCGTCGGGTAGGGCCGGGCGAAGCGGAGGTCGGGGCCGGTGACGTCCCGGTAGGTGTAACGGCCTGAGGAGGTGTAGCCCTCCACGCGGGCGGCCTCGATGCGCCCGCCGAAGGACCCGAAGCCGTCTCGTCTGAGCACCTGCACCCGCTCCACCCAGGCGATCCCGAAGGTCGACTCCAGGGTGCTCACGGGCAGCTCGCCCGACCAGGTGTGCCGGCCGTTGGCGGCTACCCCGTCGTACGCGTCCGGGTGGGCACGCAGGTAGGGGTGCGCCGCTGAGCCTGGTGCGGTGTGCCCGCCCGAGGACGAGGAGAACATCGTGGTGGCCAACGCCCGACCGGTGCCGAAGGGGTAGGTCAGGACCTGACCCGGCGTCGCCGACACCGCGGCATCGGTGTCGGGGTGCTCGTAGGAGGTGAGGCCACCGCCGCTGGTCCGCACCCCCCTGCCCCGGTAGACCTGGCACGCCACCGTGTCGCAGGTGTCGTAGATCGCCGTCCCGCCCACGCCACGGGCGGCATACGTCCGCGCGCTCACGGCCTGGCTGCGCAGGGCGGCGGCGTGGAAGGAGGCGGGCATCTCCGCGGCCACGACCGAGCGCAGGTAGGACTGCATCGGCACCCGGTTGACGGTCGTCAGGGTGGACGAGCCGGTATGCACCGCCGTGAGCACCCCACGGTAGACCCGCCGCGACCCGTCGGGCAGGACGAGGTCGACGCTGCTCTCGGTGGGCGAGCTGAAGGTCAGCGGGCAGGCTCGCGTCAGCCCCGCCGGCCAGGTCGTCGACCACCCCCCGTCGACCCGACCCTCCAGCACGCAGCTCGAGGCGGAGGAGCCGGTGGCCCGCACCCGCCACTGGTCGCGACCGGAGGGAAGGGCATACGTCGTCGTGCTGGTCGCCGCGTTGCCGACCCGGAGGCCGGAGCGGTGGGCGACCCGGGTCCCCCCGTCGTCGTCGACGGTGATGCCGACACGGATGGGTCCGAGGGTGCGGGTGTCCAACCGGGTGCCCGGGTAGTAGTAGGCGAGGATCTGGGCGTGCGTCAGGCCGGCGAGGCCGGCGCCGTGCGCGCCGTACTGGGACATGCCGATGCCGTGGCCGAAGCCGCGTCCGCTGATGGTGTACGACCCGTCCACCGGGCGGCGGTAGACCTCGGCACCTGGCTGGGGAGGGGGCAGCTGGGACAGGACCGGTGCCGCGGCCGGGGCCGGCGGCACCCGAGCGCCGGCGCCGTCACCCAGGGCGGGGGCCGGCCCCAGCGCCACAGCCAGCGTGGAGCCGGCCACCACCACGGCTGTCCAGAACCGTCGAAGGAGCATCACGGACCCCTTGTCGTCCCGGCGACTCGTCACATGTCGCCTATCTCCTCAGTGTGGCACTCCGCGCGCCCCGTGGGTAGGGCCTGCGCGGGCCATCTCCCTCGGACGGCCGTGCGTCCTGGACACCCCGACGAGACCGGTCGCGACCTGATGAGGGCCGGACCGGCGGCGTGTCAGCGCAGGTGGCTGGCCCCGTTGAGGTCGAGGACCGCGCCCGAGGCCCACTCCGCCCGGGGGTCGGCGAGCGCCAGCACGGCATCGGCCACCTCGTGCGGCCGGGCGACCCGGCCGAAGGGGCTCTGCGCCCGGGTTGCCGCACCGCGGTCCCCGGCCAGCGCATACCCGGCCATCTCGGTCTCGATGAAGCCCGGGGCCACCGAGGTCACCGCGATCCCGTGCCGGCCCAGGCGCACCGCCATCGACTGGCCGAAGGAGTGCAGGCCGGCCTTGCTCGCGCCGTAGGCCGGGATGTCCGGTTCGCCCCGGTAGGCGCCGCGGCTGCCGACGTTGACGATCCGCCCGACGGGCACGCCGTCGGCGGGCGGCACGTCGATCATGTGGCGGGCCACCTGCCAGGTCAGGTGGGCCGGGCCCAGCAGGTTGGTGTCCAGGGTGCGCCGCCAGATCTCCACCCACGCGGCGTACGAGGTCTCCTCGAGCGGGTGGTCTCCGCGCCGGCTCCCGCCCTCCGACGGGGCGGCGAGCATCGCCGCGTTGTTGACGAGGACGTCGACCCGGCCCAGGGCCTCGACCGCCTCCGCTGCCAGCCGCTCGACGGCGTCCGGATCCGCGAGGTCGGCCTGGACGACGGCGTGCCCCTCTCCGGGGAGGTCACGGCACACCTCGTGCGCGGCCGCCTCGCTGCCGAGGTAGTGGACGACGACCCGGTCGCCCCGCGCCGCGAAGGCGCGGGCCACCGCCGCCCCCACGCCTCGCGAGGAGCCGGTGACGAGGACGCCTCGAGAGGAGAGGGAGCTCATTCGGCCATCCTGTCACCCACCCGGAGGAGGCGCCCATGACGGAGGCCCTCCCCGCAGTGCGGGAAGGGCCTCTGACGTCGCTCGGTGGAGGCGAGGGGACTCGAACCCCTAACCCCCTGCTTGCAAAGTCCACGGCTGGGGTACGCGAGAGCGCTCTGACCTGCGAGTATGTCGCGTTGCAGAGCACTCGATCGCGCGAAATATGTACCCCACTGCAGTACTTTTCTGGGGTACAAGTGGGGTACGCCCGCTCTGGCTGCCTTAGGCCCGGGAGCGGCGGGCCCGGGGACGTGCATGAGGGGATGGGCAAACCTGTGCGCCGAAGGTCGGCCGCTCGGACTTGCGACTTGTTGGGATCGCCAATCGTCGGCGCGGTAGGCAAGGACGGCGGGGCCTGGAGGATGCTGTTGGGCGTAGCCGCTGAGGAGCAGCGCCAGGAGACGCCCCCATCCCGGTTAGCGGCTGCTCGGCGCCTGATGGTGCTAGCCGCCGCCGCAGCTTCGCGCAGAGGCGAGGAACTCGCGGCACGGAGGTGCGCGTTCAGCCGCCGCGCCGTCCGGACGTGTCGGTTCTCCCCGCCATGTCCCTCTAGGGTTGCACCGTGATCCTCGTGCCCGGTCTGCGCATCCGCGTCCCGTCGCGGCCGGACCTGAACTGGGTCACCGTCGACGATGCCAGCGAGGGCGATGGCGGCGCGGTCCGGCTGTACGTCCAGCCCGACGGCGACTCCCAGTTCCATCGACTCGATCTGACCGCCGAGCAAGTCGCGGCGTGCGAGGTCCTCACCGAGGACGGCGCCGGTGACGGCAAGGCGCTGCTGGCGGGCTTGTGGACGGCGTGGATGCGGGCCGCGGGGGCGGGGGCGCGGTCGGCGGTGCTCGCGTCGTCGCCACTGACGCCGTACGCGCACCAGATGAACGCGGTGTACGGCGCGATGCTCCCTCAGCCGAGGTTGCGGTTCCTGCTCGCCGACGAGCCGGGCACCGGCAAGACGATCATGGCGGGGCTGTACCTGCGGGAGATGCAGCGTCTCGGGTTCGTCCGCAGCGCGCTGATCGTCGTCCCGGCGCACCTGGTGAGCAAGTGGCAGGCCGACTTCGAGCGGTTCTTCGGCGGCGGGCTCCGCGCCATCACCGCCCAGACGGTGAGGGAGCATGGCCTGGACAGCGGTCACGACCTGTGGATCGTCAGTCTGGACCTGCTGTCGGTGAACGGCGCGGTCCAAGACGCGGTGCACCCGGACCGGATGGGCTGGGACGCCGTGGTGTTCGACGAGGCGCACCGGCTCACGCCGACCGCCGTCGGCTACTACCAGGCGGGCGAGATGCTCGCGCTGAACACCCCGCGAGCGCTGCTGATGACCGCGACGCCGCACCGCGGCAAGGAGTGGCTGTTCCGCGCGCTGCTCCACCTGGTGGACCCAGACGTCTTCCCGGAGGTCGAGAGCAACAAGGAGCCGTCCCGGCAGGTCAAGCCCGGACGGGTCCACTTCTTGCGCCGGATGAAGGAGGACCTCGTCGACTTCGACGGGACCACCAAGCTCTTCAAGGGTCGGCACGCCGAGAACCAGCCCGTGCGGCTGTCCCCGGTCGAGACCGAGTTCTACGCCGAGGCCCTGGACCTGGTCGATCGGTACTTCCCCGCGATCGCGGTGCCGCTCGGGAAGATGGTCTACGGCAAGCGCGCAGCCAGCTCGCTGCACGCGCTCGCCGAGACCCTCAAGCGCCGCCGCGACGGCATGGGCACCCAGATGCCGTCCGCGGCCGCGCAGGAGGCCGACCCCGACGGCGACGACCCCGCGACCGCCGACGAGGCCCGGATCGTCCACGAGGGCTCCAAGAGCGCGAAGGCCGAGCGCAAGGAGATCGATGCGCTCCTGGCTCGTCTTGGGCCGCTGGTCGCGGACATGGAGCAGCCCGCGTCGAAGTGGGACCCGCTCGTGCTCACCTGCCTGGGCCGCAACGGGATCAAGCCCGGAAACGGCGAGCAGGCCGTCGTGTTCACCGAGTACGCCGACACCGCCGACTGGCTCGTCCAGCGGCTCCTGCACGCCGGCTTCACCGCCAAGCGGTACTCCGGCCGGGACAACCACCACACCCGCGACGAAACCCGTGACGCCTTTGCCCGCCGCGACTTCCAGGTCCTGGTCAGTACCGACGCCGGGAACGAGGGCATCGACCTGCAGACCGCGCACGTCCTGGTCAACTACGACATCCCGTGGTCGCTGGTCCGCCTTGAGCAGCGCATGGGCCGCATCCACCGCGTCGGCCAGACCCGCGACGTCGAGCTTTACAACCTCATCGCCAAGGACACGCGCGAGGGCGAGGTGCTGGAGGTCCTGCTCGGAAACTTCGTCACCGCCGCGAACCAGCTCGAAGGCCGGATGTTCGACAGCCTCAGCCTGGTGGGCGAGCTCGTCGGCCTGGCCGACGACGAGCTCAGCAAGGTCCTCGCGGACACCTTCGGCGACGAAGAGCAGCGCGCCCGCGCGCTGTCCGCGGTCGGCGCGGTCACCGCCAGCCGGCTGGCCGACGCCGCGAAGCGCGCCGACGACCAGGAGCGCGCCCTCAAGACCAGCGTCGACATCAGCCAGGCCGTCGCCGCGCTCAAGGACGAGCGGCTAGACCGCATCAACCCGGCCATCGTCGAGGCGTTCCTGCGCCACGCCGCCGACGGAGGCGCCGTCCGGGTCAGCCCGCACGCAGCCGGCGACGGCATGTTCACCCTCGCCCTCCCGAGCGGAACCGAGTTGCCGCGGGAGTTCGCTCCGCCCGGTCAGCGCCGCGCCGGCACCACCGCGCTGATCGCCACCAGCGGTAAGAGCTTGGCCCACGCCCGGCGCAACGGTGCCGCCGTCTCCGACGCCGTCAACCTCGGGCCGAGCGACCCGCCGTTCAAGGCCCTCGTCGCGCACTGCACCGACGCGCTCGGCCCCGCGATGTTCCGCGGAGCCGGGCTCGTGGACCAAACCAGCAGCACCGACTACGACCTGTTCGCCTACGATGCCGACCTCACCGAGGCCGGCGGCCGGCGCAAGGGCACGTGGGCGTGCCTGGTCCGCGTCGACAGCGCAGGCGCCCGGCTCGTCCGCTGGGAGATGCTCGCCAACCTCGTCCCCGCCGACGCCCCCGCCGGGGGGCCCCACCCGGCCCGCTCGCACGACGCCGCCGCCCGCGCAGCGATGGAAGGACTCGAGGAGCAGCAGCGCCGCTCCCGCGCCCTGGACGACTGGCTCCGCGTCGCCCAGCGCGAGCTTGACCTGCTCCCCAACGAGCTCACCAATGACATCGGCGACCGCGACGCCCGCATCGCCGAGCGCGCCCGGCTCAAGGCCATGACCAACCAGCGCCTCGCCGACCTGCGCCAGATGAGCGAGGTGACCATCGGCGAGCCGCGCCGGCTCGCCTGGGCCCGCGTCACCGCCGCCGCGCCGCCAACCGAGCCGACCGAGGCCGACAGCGAGCGCATCAGCAGCGACCTCGTGGCCGAGATGCTCCGCGAGCAGGGGTACGCCGTCAGCGACGTCCACACCGAAGGCCGCGGCTACGACCTGCACGCCAGCCGGGGTCGGGAGCAGCGCCTGGTCGAGATCAAGGGCGTCTGGAACGCCGCCAGCAGCCAGGGCGTCAGCCTCACCGCCGACGAAGTCCTCATCGCGACCCAGCACGGCAAGGACTACTGGCTCTACGTCGTCGACCAGTGCAACGACGGCACCGGCCGCCTCTACGGCACCTACCCCGACCCCGTCCGGACCTTCGGCGACCTGTCCATCGCCCAGGTCATCGTTCACGTACCCGGCAGCGCCCTCAAGGCCGCCCGAGACACCGAGGAGCACGCACCGTGCGCATGATCGAGCGCTGGTTCCCCTGCGCCGAGGTTAGCGAAGCTTCTGCGAGCGGCTGGGGCAGCGGCAAGAGCGAGAAGGCGTTGTTTACCTGGTTCGCGGCCAGGCCGTTGGCCCAAGCGCGAGCCGCTGTCATCACCAGTCTCCTGCCCTGGCCCGAGGACGTCGCCGAGCAGCGGCGGCTGCAGGACCTTGTCCGGCGGTCCCTCCTAGGCCGTGACGCCGCGCACGACGAGCTTCTGGCGGAGCTCGGCAAGCACTACCCGCAAGGAGCGCGCGTCCTCGACCCGTTCTCGGGCAGGGCCATCATCCCGCTCGAAGCGGCAAGAATGGGCGCCCGAGCCGAGGGCATCGACTACTCGCCCGTCGCCGCCATCGCGGGCCGACTGCTCGCCGACTACCCCCTCAGGGACTGGTCCGGCGAGCCGGACCTCCCCATGGACGGGTACGCGCAGAACCCGCTCGACGATCGACTGACACAGGACGTGGCAGAAGTCCTCAACGAGGTGGGCAACCGGTACGAGGCGGCTATGCGCCAGTACTACCCGACTCGGGGAACCAGCCAGCCTTGGGGGTACGTGTGGGCGCTGACGATGCCCTGCCAGGAGTGCGACCGCCGTTTCCCTCTCATCGGGTCCCTGGTGCTGCGTCACCCGTCGGCGAAGCGGTCTGACCCCGGGCAGAGCTTCCGGCTCGTCGTCGACCGAGCCGCTGGGACCTTCCGCGCGGAGATCCACGACGGACCGCCTACTGACCGGCCGACGCGGGTGGTGCCAGAAGGCAAGTCCAAGTACGACGCTGCGGGGAAGTCGGCCATCTGCCCGTTCTGCGAGCACGGTCACTCGAAGGACCTGCAGACGCGGCTGGCGAAGCTCGGGCTCATGCGGGACGCCCAGTTGCTCGCGGCGGACTTCGACGACGCCGTGGGCAAGCGGTTCCGGCCGCTGACGGACGAGGAGATCGCCGCCGCTGCAGCGGCCGTTGATGCCTTGGCCGGCCAGCCGGACTTCGGCCCAGGACTGAGCGCCGTCCCCGAAGAGCCGATTCCACCCGCCAACACATGGACAGTGCAGCCCCTCGTCTACGGGGCCAAGACGTACGGCGACCTGTGCAACGCACGGCAGACGCTGGGTTTTGTCGAGCTAGCTAGGGCGATCAACGACCTGGCCGTTGAGATGCGGGATGCGGGTGTCTCCAGCGACTACGCGACGGCCCTGGCCGGCTACGCGACCGCCGTCATGATCCGCAAGTTCCGCCGGGCGACTCGCGGCGTTTCACTCATGGCCCACAAGACCGGCACGGTACAGACGACCGACCTGTTCCGGCACGAAGGGAGCATCACCTTCTCGTTTGACTACTTCGAAGCGGGCCTCGGAGACGGTCCGGGGACCTGGCGCTCCCTGTGCAAGGACACCCTGGTGATCCTGAGGAACCAGGCATCACGATCAGTGGGCCGATCCGCGCACATCGCCTGGGGCACGGCCACCGCCCTTCCGTACCGCGACGGGGTACTGGACGCGGTTGTCACCGACCCGCCGTACGACAGCATGATCGAGTACCTCGACGCGTCAGACTTGTTCTTCGTCTGGATGAAGCGGGCGCTCCTCAGTTCCGCCCCGGAGCTGCAGATGGTGGGCGACCTCACGGGAGTTCAGGACAAGGCGCTCGAAGCCATCGTCCGGAAGGCTGGCGGCAACGCGCCAGGAGAGCATCGGAACAGGGCTCACTACGACGCCAGCATCACCAAGGCGTTCAGGGAAGCCGCACGAGCAGTCAGCGCTGACGGCGTCGTCAGCATCGTCTTCGGTCACGGTGACCCCGACGTCTGGCACCGATTCTTGGCATCGGTAGCCGCAGCGGGGCTGGTGCTCACAGGATCGTGGCCGGCTCGTACGGAAGCGAACACGAGCGGCGGGTCGGCGAACATCCTGACCACGCTGACGATGTCGTGCCGGCCCGCGCCGGTGGGTCGCCCCAACGGCAGGGCCCACCTGATCGAGTCGGAGGTCCGGCGCGAGGTGCAGTCGCGCATCCCGCTGTGGGATGCCGCTGGGCTCGCCCCGACTGACCAGCTCATGGCGTCTGCAGGGCCGGCGATGGAGGCTGTGGGCAGGTACGCCCAGGTCCTGGATCACCTCGGCGACCCGGTGGACCCGTCGCACTACCTCATTGTGGCCCGCAAGGCCGTCGTAGACGCCACTTCGGTTCCTATTGAGAATCTACCGCTCGATACCTTCGACGCCCGCACGCGCTTCGCGCTCGGCTGGGCGCGCCTCTACCGCCGCGCTCCAGCCGCGAAGTCCGAGGCCCGCTGGCAAGCACTGGCTGCGGACCTGACGCTCGAAGAGCTCAAGGGCGTCTTGCACGAGGCGGATAAGGCCGTGCGGCTGGTGACGTCCAAGGAGTGGAAGGGCGCCATCGGGCCGACCTCGTCGGTCATCGACGTGGCGATGGCGATGGCAAAGGCTTGGCCCGGCGGTCTCGACGAGGTGGCGCAGGTGCTGGCATCGGCGAAGCGGGACGAAGACGACGCCTACCTGTGGGCGACGCTAGGGTACCTGTCGTCGCTCCTGCCAGAGGCCGACCCCGACGCCGTGGCGTGGACATCCCTCGTCCGCGCGCGGCGGGGTATCGCCAGCGTGGCGCGAGGTGTCGTCTCGGCGCAGCGCGAGGCCGATCAGGACAAGGACCGGCAGCGCACCCTGTTCGACATCGACATGGCAGAGGAGACGTCTTGAGCAGCCGCGTGACCCCCTGGTGGGAGGTCCTCAAGCTCAGGGACGAGGTCGTCCACGCGTCCGGGTCCATCGACGACGTGCAGATGTCGCTGTTTCAGGCTGTCCACGGGACGCCTCAGGATCGGCCGCCGTACGCCGGCGCCGGCTACTACGGCGACATCACGCACCCGAGCCCGCTGTTCACCGACCTCATGGCGAAGGTCGCCGTGCGCCTGGGCGGAGGCGACAAGAACACCCGCGCGCGGGCGCTGTGGCGGCTGGACCAGGCGATGGGCGGCGGCAAGTCGCACGGACTCATCGGGCTGTGGCACCTCGCGGCGCACCCGGCCGCTCTCGGTCAGACCGACGTCGGGAAGGCCGCCTGGGACAAGGCCGCGCAGATCCTCGACGAGCAGCCGCCTGCTGATCTCAACAGCCCGGTCGTCGTCGTGATCGCGGCCGACAACATGACCGCAGGGAAGGGCAGCGCGGAGTTCGACGGTCCGGCGCAGACTCTGCACGAGCGCTTCCTGTGGCGTCTGTTCAGCGGCGACAACAACCTCTACCTGCGCTACCGCGACGGCTACGCCGACAAGCACCGCATCGTCGAGGCGCTCACCGCCGTTGGCAGGCCCGTGCTCATCCTTATCGACGAGATCATGGACTACGTCCGGCAGCTCTCGCTGACCGAGAACGCAGACCTGGCGGTCAAGGACATGGCCTTCCTGCGCGCGCTGCTCGACAGCGTGAACGACGTCCCGAACGTCGCCGCCGTCGTCGTGATGATCGCGTCCGAGGCCGACAACATCGACCTGGACGACGCCGGGCATAAGCGCCGAGCCGAGCTCGACGACCTGCTCATCCGGAACGGCGAGACCGCCACCATCAACGACAACACCGACTTCGCTGCCATCCTGCGGCGTCGGCTGTTCGACGGCACGCCGCCCGCCGAGGTCCTCAAGGCCACCGCCACCGCCTACGCCTCGCGGATGATCGGCCCTTGGCGCGCGAAGGTGTTCGACCTGGTGCCCGCGACGGCCAACCCGGAGTTCCCGGAGGAGGTCGCGCGCTGCTACCCGTTCCACCCTCAGCTCATGGCGCTGGCCGAGCAGGAGTGGGCCAAGCTCGCAGGGTTCCAGCGCGTCCGCTCGACCATCCGCATCTTTGCCGCCACCGCCCACTCGCAGTACCAGCGCGGCAAGTCCGGACAGTGGGCGCCGCTGCTCGTCGGCCCCGGCGATCTGCCGTTGTCCGACCCCACGGTGCGCGAGGCCGTCATCAACAGCGGCCTCATCGTGGACACCCGCACCCAGGCGAACTACCGCCAGATCGCCAGCGCCGACATCGCCGCTGCCGACGATCTCAAGGGCGCCGCGCGCGAGCTCGACCGCGGCCGCACCGACGGCATCATCGGCTCGCTCAACCCGCGTGCCGCCGAGCGCGCCGCGACCTGCCTGTTCCTGTGCTCGGTCATCGGCGCCCGCGCCGGCGGCCGGCAGGGCGCGACCGAGGCAGAGCTCAAGGCCGCGCTTTTCGTCCCCGACCCGAACTACTCCATCGGCGAGGCCGACAGCGTGCTCGCCGAGCTGATGGACATCGAGGGCGGCGGGTTGTCCAGCGTCGAGCACCTCGCCGGCAAGGGCGGCCAGGCGCCGCGGCTGTTCATGTCCACCAGGCGGACGCTGAACATGCTCGTCAAGGCCGCCCGCACCAGCGTCACCGACGACGACCGCGACGAGGAGCTTGCCCGGACTGCCGAGCGCCTCTCGACCACCGGGCCGTTCAAGAGCAAGGTCTTCGTCCGCGCCGACCCCGACCGGGACCCGCTGGCAGTGCTCACCGCCGCTGGCATCGACGACGCCAGGACGACCCGACTGGTCGTGCTCGACCCGTGCCAGTTCAGCCTGCTCAACGGCGTCGACAAGGACACCCGCGACGCCATCCGGGCCGTCATGGGGCTCGGACCCAACAAGGTCCCGGTGCAGTGGGCATCGTCCGCTGTCTACGCCGTCGTCAACACGCAGGGCCGCGCCGCCGCCCGCGGAGCGGCCGCCGCCTACCTCGCCTGGGACCGCGTCGCCGTCATGGACGCCGTGCGCGCCGACGACGAGCTCTCAGAGCAGGCACGCACCGAGCGAGCAGAGGCGCGACGCAACCTCGACAGCGCCGTCCGCCGCTCCTACCGCCACCTCATCTACCTCGCTGAAGGCGACCAGCAGGACCAGCCCCGCATCGACCGGACGCACGCGTTCGAGCCGGACAGCAACCTCACCTCGCTCGACGGCACCGCGGTATGGAAGTCGCTCGCCGGACAGGGCAAGGCGTTCGACACCTCCGCGCTGACCGCGAAGGCGCTGCTGCACAACCTCGACGCTAAAGACTACGGCAGGCCGCTCGACGAGCTCCGGGACCTGTTCTGGAGCAGCCCCCGGATGCCGCTGCTGCCCGGCGGTGACGCTGACCTTCAGCGAGCCGTGTACGAGGCCGTCGAGGCCGGGCTCCTGCGGCTCGTCGGTGCGGACGGGCAGGACCGCGCCGTCACCCGCGCCGGCGACATCGCCGTCGGTTCCTCGGGCCTGCGCCTTGCGCCGCCGAAGTCCGTCGACCCCAATCCTGGCCCCGGGCCCGATGTTCAGCCGGGTCCTGGCCCGTCACCCGGCCCCGGCCCTGGTCCCTCGCCGGGCCCTGGTCCGTCGCCCGACCCCGAACCCGGCCCAGGTCCCGCCCCCGTCGCGACCGAGCGCGAGATCGCGTTCAGCTTGATGACGAGCCTGGGCGACGGTGACACCCGCGACGCGGTCCGCCGGCTGCTCCTGGAGCTGTCCAACGCCGCCGACGAGGGCAAGGTCTCCTGGGCACAGCTCCAGGTGAAGGTGGTTCTGGCCGCCGATGTCGCTGACGGGATCGAGCAGGCTGCGCGCGCGAGCGGCACGAACCCCAGTTCCCGCGACGTCTGAGGCCGGGCAGCGGAGACATGGGCGACGCAGTCCGACGGCTCCGTGTTGCGGAGGTCGAGCTTGAGGGCTTCCGCGGCATGCCGGGGCGCCAGCGAGTCGCGTTCGGCGACGCGGCCCGGCCGACATCCGCGCTGATCTTCGGCGAGAACGGGTCCGGCAAGTCCAGCATCGTTGACGCTGTGGAGTGGGCGTGCCAAGGCCGGGTCGCGCGACAGGCGCCGAGCACGAGCCCGGGCGCTCCGTCCGTGGTGAACGTGGCGGCGGCGTCCGCGACTGCTCGCGTGCGCGTCCTGCTCACCGACGGCAGGGTCGTGGAACGCCGGGCCGCGCTGGACGCGGAAGGCACCCACCGCATCCAGGGAGACCCGACACCGGCTGCGTTCCGGCGCGTCCCGATGTCCTTGAAGCGAGCCGACATCCTCAAGTTCCTGGGGACGTCGCCGTTGGAGCGCGCCAAGGTCTTCATGGGTCACTCGCTCGACGACGACCCGACCGGCAGCCAGGTGGCGACTGACGAAGCAGAGGCCGTTCGCAACGACCTCCACTCGGCGAAGGCGTCGATGCGCGCGGCAGCGGCGGGACTGGCCGAGCGGTTCGGTGCCGAGCCGCCGAAGTCCGCCACCGCCATCGACGCGCTCCTCGACGAGCACGTTTACAAGGGCGTCCCGCCTGAGCATCGGGCCCGCGTGGCCATCCATCGTTCCGTCCAACCGGACGTGGCCGAGATCGAGCGCTGGCGCGAGGAGGTGGCTCGGCACAACGAACGACTCAGGGCCACGACCCAGACGGTCCCGGCGGTCATCGCCCGGCTACGCGCCATGCACGACATCCTCGGCGACGTGAGCGACTGGCTGACCCATGCCTTCCACGCGGTGACCGGAGCTCGTCACGTCACTCGGCTGGACGCGGTCTACGGGGCCGCTAGCGACATGTCCATCGAGCTCTTCGCCCACATGAGCAACGGCGCCCGGCGGTCGCCGCAGCAGGTGTTCAGCGAGGGCTACCAGGACCTCATCGCGCTGCTCTACTTCCTCGCGGTGCTTCGGGCCGCCGGGGAGCGCGGTCAGGCCAAGGTCCTGGTCCTGGACGACGTGCTGCAGAGCGTCGATGCCGGCATCCGGGTCGCGGTCATGGACCTGGTAGTGAAGGAGTTCGAAGACTGGCAGCTTCTGGTCACGGTCCACGACCGGCTGTGGCGCACCCAGCTCCGGGACGTCTTCCAGCGGGCAGGCCATCCTGTTGCGGACATCGAAGTGCGAGGGTGGGACTTCGAGCGCGGGCCGACCGTCAACGCGGCCGCCGACTCCAACCCGGCCGCTGCTCTGTGGTCGGCGCTGGAGGGACAGGACCCGCACACCGTCTGCGGCGTGGCCGGACGCGTTCTTGAACAGGCGTGTGACCGGATGAGCTGGACCATCCCGATCAGCGTCAAGCGCAAGCACGGCGACGCGTACACGCTCGCGGACCTGTGGCCCGGGACCGCCAAGGAGCTCAAGGCGACATCCGTGGGCGGCTCGGTGGCCGAGGTCGACCGGTGGCTGCATCTGCGCAACGCCGCAGGCGCCCACTACAACGAGTGGGCGGAGGGCGTCACCTGGGCCGAAGCCGAGCGGTTCGGCTGGGCGGTGGCCGAACTGGTGGCGGCGCTGCATTGCTCGTCCTGCGGGCGCTGGGTAGAACGGCGAGGACAGCGGACCTTCTCCTGCCGGTGCAGCGACACAGAGGTCACGCCGGCGGTGAAGTAGCCGTCGGCGTCCCGGCGCACGAGCGGTCTGCCCACGCCCGGACGTCGGTGGCCAGCCAGACTTTGCCCATCCTGAACCCGGCGACCGGTTTCGGGAACGTCGCGTCGTCGGCGAGCAACTGCAGGACTCACTGACGGCTGAGGCCAAGGTGCTCCGCGACCTCCGCGCTGCCCATGAAGCGCCAGGGGTGAGTCAGCTGCTTTGCTTCACGCACGCACCGACGCACCAAGACAACCCAACCTGGACGTCGTCATCCAGGGCAACGGAATGGGCGCCCGAACTTTCGACCTCAGCCGGCCGTGGAAGCGGGTGCCAGCCAGCCGAGCACGACGTCTCTGTTCGAGGAGCGTCGTGCCTGCCTCCCGCAAGGTGCCCTACCCCTGTCTTCCCGCCGCCGAGCTTGCCTTGCGAGCCATCCAACGGCGTTACAAGTCTTCGGGAAGACAGCGGCCAATTGGTGTATACCTCTGCCCAAGTTGTCGTCGATGGCACTTGACGTCAAGGTCGGGGACCCGGACACCGCCATGGTCCAACGGCACGCGGCGCTGAGTGGAGGGCACGCGGTTCAGCAGGAACGCGCGGGCGGGCACCTCCGCCTATGCGTCCTTGCCTGCGCGGCCTTGGCGTGGCGCGGTCAGCCCGCGCCGCGGCGGGGATTCGAACGCCGTTGGCCGTGTCAGCACCACAGCCGGTCCGCAGACTGCTGACGCAGGGGGAGGCACCGAGCGGCGCAATCATTCAACCGCACTCTTCTCGTGAAGCGCGTCCAGCTCCCTGATGAAGTTGTGTACTATCTCTACCCATGTCGGGGAATTACTCGGATCAAGTTGCAATTGCGTCCCCACCACTTCGATTTTGGTTCGTCGAGTGATCGTGTCACGCAGTACGACCATATGCGTGATGCTCGACGTCTGGCGTTGCGTAAGGTCTCCGTACCCATGCAGCATGGCATTCCGCGCCTGAGTTAGGGCGTCAAAGTCCTGATACCATTTCGCACCCCGGAAACTTGGGATACCAGTCGCAGTTAGCCACTTGGTTCTAGCTTCCCAGGTTCCATCGCGATCCTTTGCGGACTCGCTTAGCATGAACCGCCCTAAGGGATGCGCAGGGACGCCCGTGGTATCGATGCGCTCCTCAAGTATGGAACCGGCGAACGCTTCTCCTAAGGCGCAACAAGCGACGAGCGTACCCAAAGGGTCGTTGTCTTGAGCTCGAGTGAGCAGGTGAACAGTCTGGCCCAAGTAGACTTCGCCGATTCTGCTCAAGCTCCCGAATCCTCTTCTGCCCAGCGCTTTGCCGCCTTATTCAAGGGCCCATCGTTGCCGATGGCGTGAAGGCTCTTGCTCGTCGGCAAGTGAGCCGAGCAGGCCGCCAACGTGTGCATGGTTAAAGGCCCTGCGGAACGATACGCGCGCTCCAGGTGGTCAGACGTCAGGAGGCCTAATTGGGAAGCGACCCAGGCGGACTCTGCGCGTATTACCTCGTGACGATCATCAAACTGCCGAAGTAGCCACGTTTCCTGGGCACTCGTCAGGTCTCCCGATCGATGCTGAATGAGGTGCATCATCCAAAGCTTGAACCACGCACTTTGACGGCCTGAGGTGACTAGTGAATCGATCAAAGGGTCGTTCTGGTCATTATTGCTCCGCTGGAGCATAATAAATGGAAGGGTGCTCAGGCGGTGCG
The DNA here is from genome assembly GCF_006337125.1 of Serinicoccus chungangensis. GTDB lineage: Bacteria > Actinomycetota > Actinomycetes > Actinomycetales > Dermatophilaceae > Ornithinicoccus > Ornithinicoccus chungangensis. Next base: position 30,251 of record NZ_CP040887.1, on the reverse strand, counting down.
GGTTGAAAAACACGAAATCGGTCAACGTCTCATTATCTATAGCCTGCTGGCCAGCGGCTGCAATGAGGAGGGCCTGGGTGATGAATCGATCCTCGAGTCGAAGCTCCCAAGGATGTTGCCTTATCTCCTCCCCTCGTTCACTCCATCGCTCGATTAGCGCAGAAGCGCCGGCGAAGTTCGGGGCCTGACCAACAGTGATCTTCACGTCGTACGGATTTACCAATGACACCTCCTCTTTCCCTTCTGCCGGAAGCAGATGCTGCCGAAAGAAACTGGTAGATTCAGCTTCGCGCTCTCGGAGTCGCTCGGCACGCCAAGTGACTGTTTTATGCTGGGAAAGAACAAGACCCATGGACCGCGCGAACTCGGAAAGATCCTCAACACAGGTGTTGGCCTCGGCCCAATCGTGGACCAGAACCTTAAAGTCGTCGGCGTACGAATATATGTCGTAGCCCGCCAACCGCGCTTGCTTAACGATCGCAGAAATATACAGATCCGCGAGGCGGTCACTATTTGTGTTCATTTGTGGAAGACCGACGTGACGGGGGTGCGTCTCGCTGAGTAGGCGACGTAACTCATTGGCGTGTGCAAGGCCGCCAGGTTTAGCTTTGAGCATCTCAAGCCGGAGAAGATCATGATTCACGTACTCGTAGCAGGAGGCTATGTCGCTCTCCACCACGTAAGTGGCGTTCCCGCTCAGCCCCACCCCGTGAAATTCGGCATAGTCTTGAGCGGTGCGTGTTGGCAGCACCTCGCTGTACGTGTCGGTGAGAGCTGAATATGCTACGGAGACCGGAGGTGGGAGCACCGTCACGGGACGAGGCGCGCCGCCGCTCCGCCTGGGCACGCTGAGCGTCTCGCCGGATGGGTATCGCTCCCCGTCCAACATGGTCTCTGCGGTTTCACTTAAAGAGGACTCCGCCTTTTCGAGGCTGGAGAAGGTGATGAGCGGTGGAAACGAGGGGTCCAGACTGCTGTGGTAACCCTTGGCCGCCTTACGTACGTCACGCTTCATCCTTGCCAACCTTTCAGTTTGCCGAGTTATCTGCGAACGGTACAGCAGGAGGTCGCGAGGAGGAGCACTCATAGGTTGGCGCGCCTCCCATTCCCCGGGCGACGGCCGGCCGCAGCCGGGCCTCAAGCGCCATCGCCCGTGTGGGCACGCTCTAGCCGGCCAACCGTTCCAGCCACGTCGAGGCGATCCTTCCATTAGCTCCTTGAGACATTCGGACATCGGCGAATCAGCGATGTATCGATTACTTCGCGCTACCCGGACCAGGCCGCGTCACTGACCGGTCATCGGGCGGGTCCAGGAACCTCACGGGAGGGACTCAGGTGCCCCGCGTGCCGGTCTGCTCGTCGTCGGCTGGCTCGGAGCCTGCTGCCGTCAGTGTTCGGCGTCGACACGCCTGAGATCGGAGACGGCGCGCTCAACCGGCGGCCGAGTCGTGTCTGGTACCTGGCTGCAGCGGGTTCTCTGATCGGTGAACCTGTGGGTTCCACCTCGGTGGTTGGAATGCCGTGGGCGGCGCGCCAGACGGCGAGGTCGCCGATGAGATGGTCGTCGACGTCCGGGGGCAGGGTCCGCTGCCAGGGCACCCGGTCGGACGCACCCGCTTGCCGGGCTTCGTCGGCGACGCGCTCGACGAGCTGCTGGACCCGGTGGGTGAGCCGGTCGAGGTAGTCGCTCGTCTCTGGGTCCTGTCGTAGCGCTGGTGGGACGTCGTGCAGCCAAGACAGGGGCGCGTCCCGGTAGGACGGTGGCATGGTGCCGGCGATGCGCCAGGCGAGTGCGGCGGCCGGGTCGTTGGCCTCCGCCAGGTTTTCCTTTCCGCGGTACCAGGTGGCCTCCTCGATCACGGCCTGTGGCGGCGCGCCGTCGACCCATCGCAGCGCGAGCTGGCCGCGCAGGTGCGGGTAGGCCGGCGCCCCGGTGAGGCCGGCCATCCACTCCCCGAGCGCGTCGTCTAAAGCGGTCATCCGCTCGGGTCCGAGGTGGTGCTGGGCCAGGACCGGCAGCGCGTCCTGGTAGGCCAGTACGGCCTCCCGCAGCAGCTGGGCGGTGTCGCCGTGCTCGACGGTCGTGGCCGAGAGCACGCGGCCGTCGCGGGCAAGGATGTCGATCAACACCTGCCGCGGCTCCGCCGTAGCCGACGTGTCGTGCACGTCTGGGCCGACACTGTCCAGCGAGGCGGCGGGTGTGCCGAGGTAGAGGTGGTTGCTCTGACGCCCTCGGGAGAGGGTGACGTACAACGCCTGGCGGCTCTCTGCGCCGGTGAGGACGGTGTGGGTTGTGTCGACGGTAGCTCCCTGAGCTCCGTGGATCGTGCTGGCATACCCAAGCTGCACGTGCTCGCCCACATAGGTAGCCGGCAGGGTGACGTGAGCCGACTTGGTTCCCCGCCCGTCGCGGTGGCGCTCGGCCGAGACGGTCCCGTCCGGGTGGACAGCCAGGACGCGCCACCGGTCGCCGTTCTTGACCCAGGCCTCCTCAGTCCGCAGCGACCTGTCGTTGCGACGGGTGACGATGGTGTCGCCGGCGCTGGCGCGGGTGCCGTCGGCCAGGGTCACCTCCGGTCCGAGCGGCTGCCCGGTGGTGTCGAGGCGGTCCTGCCGGGCGCGCTGGTTCAGCTCGCGCACGGTCTCCCGGGTCGCAGCCAGCAGCAGGCTGGACAACCCGGCGCGCTGATCGGCCCGCCAGGCCGTGTAGGCCGCCTCGACCGTGTCTCCGGTGTCGCCGATGTGGACCCGGTCGTGATCGTAATAGTGGTCTAGGGCGGCGGGGTCGCCGTCGCGGACGGCGAGGGTGGCGGCGCCCTCGGCGGGGTCGGTGAACCGGTGCAGCTCGGTCAGCGTGGCGGTGGTGCCGTGCGCATGACCCTGCTCGGCCAGGTCCCGGAAGATCCCGCCAGCCGTGACGGCGGCCAGCTGCTGGTCGTCGCCCACCAGACGCACGCTCCCGCCCGTGTCGACGACGTGCCGGACCACGGCCGCCAGGTCGCGCGTGCCGGCCATCCCGGCCTCGTCGATCAGCACCAACGTCCCTGGGCCGACCGTTCTGCCCACGGCGGACGTCGTGCCGGTCGCCGCTGAAGCACCTGCCGGGGTGGTCTCATGAAGGTATTTGGCAAGGGTGTCGGCGCGGATTCCGGTAACGCGACCGAGCTCCTCGGCCGCGACCGCGGTGGGGGCCAGGCCCAGCACGGTGCCTCCCGAGGCCTCCCAGGACCGCGTTAGCACGCGCAGCGCGGCGGTCTTGCCGGCGCCGGCGGGGGCGAGGGCGACCTGCACCCGGCATCCGCTCGTGGCGAGGTTGCGGACCAGCGCCGCCTGGGACCGGTCCAGGATCGGACGGTCCGCGCTCTGGGCGGCCAGCACGTCCTCCACGATGACCGGGTCTGCTTGACGGCCGTCGCGGCGCAACCCCAGCGCGAGCAGTTCGTCCTCGGCGGCCAGGATCGCACGGGAGGTGTAGGCCTGGCTGCCGTGCACCGTGTGCGCGGACTGTCCGTCCGGGCGGCGCAGCACCTCCGGCTCACCCAGGTCCGGCGGTACCCCGACCGGAACCGAGAAGCCCTGCAGCACCCATCGCTGAACGTCACGTTGGTACGCCTCGAGCTTGTCCAGGGGGACCTGCGCGGTGCGGAGCTGGCGCAGCGTCTCGGCGCGCACGTGCCAGATCTGCCACGTCGCCCGCGACCCCTCGAGCACCGCGAGCACCCGGGCCGCGACGACCTGGGGACGCACGTCCCCAGCACGTCCCTGGACACGTCCCCGGAAACGTCCCTGCTGGAGGGTCCCCACCCCGTGACCTGCGACGCTGCTCACGTCCCTACCGCGTCCCCGGTCACGTCCCTGGTTGCGTCCCCACCCCGCTCCGACCGCCGCGGTGACCACCTCTTCCGGAGTCTGTCCGGCGTCGACGAGGACGGTCGTGGCTTGCTCGCGCCAGGTCTGCCGTTGCTCGGCCTCCGAGCGGGGTTCGTGCTTGTCCGGGCGGGTCTCCAGGTTCGCCTGCTGCGCCAGCGCCAACAACTCGATCGCGGTGGGGTTGCGGCCGTGGTCGGCTCGGAAGGTCGAGGTGAGCTCGCGCTGCCGGGCCTCGATCGCCTGCCGTCGCGACGACCAGGCACTGAGCAGGGCCGGGTCGATCCCGGCGATCTCCCGCACCGCCCGCTTGCCCTCCACCCCGGGGCGGTCGACGAAGCCGACCCCGAGCCGGTCCACAAGGCCGGCTTCGAGGTGGGTGTTGTAGTGCTCGGAGGCCATCACCTTGGCCTTGAACAGCATCCGCCCGTCCAGGGTCAGCCACCGTCCGCCCTCCTCGGGCGGGGACTGGACCTTGTTGGACACGACGACGTGGGTGTGCAGGTCCGGGTCACCGGTGCGCGAGTCACGGTGGTCGAACGCCGCCGCGACCAGCCCGACCACGGGCACCTGGCGGATGCCGCCCTTCCCAACCCTCGTGAACGCCACCTCGCGTTCCAACATCGCCAGAGTCGCAAGGACCGCGTCCTCGTGCGCGGCCTCCACCTGCCGGGCGACCTCGACCGGGGCGAGGGCCCAGAGGGCTGAGACCGACTTCACCGGCGAGAACGTCAGGTCGAACCCCGCCACCGGCACTTGCGCCGGCCGCGATGCGTTCGCGACGAACATCGTCAGCTCACCCCCGTCCACGGGTGGACGGCCGTGCCGCTGATCGAAGACCTCCCGGGCGACCTGCGTCCTGATCACTGCCCGCTCGTCCGCTGCGATCGGCGCGTTCCACGTCAGCCCGCGACTGGTGTTGTGCTCGCTGAAGGCCCGCGCCGTCACCTGTCGCAGAGACGTGGCGTCGAAGGTCGGGAACGCCCGCCCCAACCCGCCCCACCCGTTCGCGGCCGCGTCGGGCTCATCGGAGCGGGGGTGGCGGCCCTGCCCGAACAGCAGCTTCATCTGCTCCTCGGTCACCACGTCCCCCACCGCCAGGTCCAGCCCGACCAGGCCCGTGCCGAGCCAACGACCGGGTGCCTCGCCCTTCTCCTCGTAGTAGGAGGCCAGGCCGACCTGCCGCTTTTCCGTGGCGTCGTGGGCAGCGACCTGCTTCGTCAGATACGTGTACCCGCTCCCCGCGGCGAGCTTGTGCAACGTCATCATGCCTCCTAATGCGGAGCAGCAGCGCTCAGGGGGTCACTTTTTCGGCACCAATATCACCGAGTGCACCAGGTGTGTCCTTGATCTGCTGCTGCGGGCTGTCGGCCGGTCGCGAAACTGCTCAGAAAAAGTTGGGAAGAAGTGAGCCCCAGCGGGGGGTCTCGTCCGCATTAGGGGTAGGCAGGTTCGTCGTCGGGTGGTTATCCACAGGAACGGTCAAGTGCCTGCCTGGTCCGCACGGGATCTGGCCTACCGGAGGTTGGTCCCTGACGAAGGGAGTGGACATGTCAACGATGGCGAGCGGGAGTCCGGAGCAGCGGAGCAAGGCACCGGTCGGGCCGCTGCAGCGGCGGTGGTACAGCGTGCCCGAAGTGGCGGAGATGCTCGGCTACGGGCCCACGAAGGTGCGCATGATGTGCATCTCCGGCGACCTGCGCTCGCTCAAGGACGGCGGGTCCCGGCGCATCCTGCCGGCGTGGGTCGACGAGTACGTCGCCAAGCGGGCCGCCGAGGCGGAGGCGGACTGGCCGTGAGCAGGCGAGCCAACGGGGAGGGGTCGATCTACCCGTACCGGAACGGCTTCGCCGCCCACGTGTGGATCACCACCCCCGCGGGTCGGCGCCAGCGCAAGTCCGTCTACGGCAAGACCAGGGCCGAGGTCCACGAGAAGTGGCTGCGGCTGCACGAGCAGGCGCGGCGCGGCCCGGTCGTCCCGGTCTCGCCCAAGCTGCGCGACTTCCTGGAGCAGTGGCTGAGGGAGACCGTGCGCCCCGGGCTCTCGCCGGCCACGGCGAGCAACTACGAGATGTTCTCCCGGCTCTACATCGTCCCCGACCTGGGGGACCGCAAGCTCGAGAAGCTGTCGGTCCGCGACGTCCAGACCTGGGTCAACGAGCTGCGGGTGCGGTGCCAGTGCTGCTTCCAAGGCAAGGACGCGGCCCGGCCGGAACCGCAGTGCTGCGCACGCGGGCAGTGCTGCCAAGAGGTCGCCTCCGAGTGGACGGTCCACCAGGCGTGGCGGGTGCTGCGCGGGGCACTGACCCAGGCGATGCGGGAGGAGCTCGTCTTCCGGAACGTGGCCGCGCTCGTGCGCGTGCCCGTGCCCCGGGCGAAGCGATCGGCCGTGTGGTCGGTGGACGACGCGCGGCGGTTCCTCGAGTCTGCTCGTCATGCCGGGGACGCGATGTATGCGGCCTACGTGCTGCTCCTCGTGCTCGGACTGCGGCGGGGCGAGGTGCTCGGCCTGGCGTGGGAGGACGTCGACCTGGAGCGGGGCGAGGCGTATATCGCCTGGCAGGTACAGCGGGTCGACGGCCAGCTGCTCCGGCGACGGACGAAGACCCCCTCCTCGGACGCGCCGCTGCCCCTTCCGGACATCGCCGTGCGTGCCCTCGAGCGGCACCGGGCCGACGAGGATCGGAGACGGATCGCCGCCGGCGACATGTGGGGCGACTGCGGCCTCGTCTTCACCACCCGTCTCGGCGACCCGCTCGACCCGCGCAACTTCCACACGGCGTTCAAGAACCGGGCGCGAAAGGCCGGGGTCCCGATCATCCCGGTCCACGCCACGCGGCGGACCTGCGCGAGCCTGCTCGTCTCGCTCGACGTGCACCCGCGAGTGGCGATGGCCGTCCTCCGCCACAGCAGGATCGCGATGACCATGGAGGTCTACTCCCAGGTCTCAGCGCGCGCTACCCGCCAAGCCCTCCGCAACCTGGGGATGGAGCTCCAAGGTCTAGAGCCCACGTCGGGCCCGTAGGACCGTCTGACAGGGAGCCCGGATCGGTGCTGGCGGAACTCGTGACCACTCCACTACGTTGTACCTACAGTAGGGCTACAGTAACCGTGTGGAGACACTATGTTGAGACTGCCGCAGGCCGACCATCGTCCACTCCAAAACGTCGCGCTCCCCCTCGTGGTCGCCCAAGCCCGCTTCTCCGGCGGCGCCGAACTCGACGGGGGTGTTCTCTCCCGCTTCCAGGAACTTCTCGAGGAAGCAGGGATACGTATGGCACGCGTCAGCCCACTGGAACTCAACCAAGTCATTTTCGGTACTACTACGCCCGAGCCTGTGACGTCTCGTACTAGCGGTTACCAACTGATCAGTGCGGACGGGGAGTGGACAGCTACTATAACCACTGATTCGGTTGCCTTGGAGACTCCTGCTTTCAGGAGCTATGAAGAAAACTTTCGTCCGCGATGGCACCAACTCGTAATCGGAGCCACTGATATTCTGAATCCGATATCACTTACCCGGTCCGGACTTCGATTCGTCAACTTGATGCGTCTCCCAGAACGGCATCCAGACAGCGAGTGGGCACGCTGGATGCGCCCCTCTCTCGTGGCGGTTCTCGACGATGTGTGGCTGTCGGAGGGGATGCTCGCCTTTTCCCAGCAACTCCAGTTAGACATAGGTGATGGGTTCCGTTGTGGCCTGCGCAGTGGGCCTACCGACGATGGGAACTACCTCCTCGACCTCGATAACTATGGGGAATCAGGAGCGCTCTGGACCCTCGAACGGGTGATGGACGAGTTCGATAAACTGAACGCTCGCGGCGTGGCTGTGTTTCAATCTATGATCTCGGCTGAGATGCTCGGTAATCTGCGTGGGGACGAGGTTCCAGAAGGAGGGCAAGATGAGTGATCTGCTTCAGCGCACGCCCGTGTCTGACGACTCCGCCCAAGCAAAGGCGGCTAGCGCGCTCGACGCCTGGGCCGAGGACGTGACGCCTGTCATCCCGCCACCGGGGACAGTAGAGCCATTTCTGGCGCTATTGACCAGCTCGCCCCAGTTCTCTGGTTGGACTCGTGTCCGTCGCAACCTGACGGTGGTAACCACGGTGGCTCCATCTAGGACAGATCCCCCAACTGAGCCGGGCAGCTCTTCACCGCACCCTGGAACCGCAGCACTTGAAGAGCTTCAGGGTTGGCTGGGCCTGTCGCTCGATGAACTGGTGCGCATAGTGGGTCTTAGCCCCTCCACACGAGCCTGGTGGCGTCAGCACCCCGACGCGCCAGTGCGGCCGAACAAGGCCGGCCGGCTTCTCCGTTTTCGTACGGCGGTTGGTCTGCTCATTGGCGAGCTGGGCCTCCAAAAGGGGCGAGCCAAGCTCCATGAAGGCGGGTGGCTGTCGGGTCGACTAGATGACCGGCGCCTAGGTGGTCTTGAGCTCGCTGTTCAACAGCTTATCTCTGGAGAGCTCCAGGCACCTAATGCATTGACGGGACTCACGCGCGATGAGCTAATCGCTGCTGTATCCGACGTTGAGGACGAACTTGTGCAGCAGACGCATGAGAAGACGAGGGGTTCGTGGAAGTTGGGCCCGGAAGACAGCGGTGCCGAGTAAGCGGGGGAAGTCCCGAAAGGTCCCAGTTCCCTTCCCCTGGGACTCTCGGTCAGACAGCAACCGCAAGCGCATAGAAGAGAACTACCGACACCTTCGAGCTGAAGTGGTCCAATCGGGCCTCGCGAGGAATCGACCGACGCCAGCGTTGGTGCAGGGATGGCATGCACGTTCGCTGGATGGCATCCGCCTGGCGGAGCCGTGGGTGGCGGGCCACTACCGAGGCGAGGGACCTTCCGGCTCTCAGTTGCGCGATGCCCTGGTGCACGTCGGTGGGCGATTGGGCGAGCCGCCCGCCCATGTACGACAGCGCGTGCGTGGCATGTTCGAGGAGCTGGATCGCCGAATCGATGGCCTCGACGCCCGGGTTTCCGTGGGGGAGGGCCTCAATACCCTCTACCCCGATGTTCTACAGCTGTGTGCCTGGGCTCACGGCGAATGGATCCGCATCCACCCGTTCGTTGATCACAACGGCAGCACGGCCCGCCTCTTAGCGCTGATGCTGGGTCTGCGGTACGGCGTACCGCTCAACCTACCCGGGAAGCCAAGGCCCCCCACGCCTTCATTCGGTCTCGCGCTGTCCTACAACGTTGCGGCGGAGAACCAGATGATGGGCGACGACACCGTCATGGTGAGTTACCTGGATCGGCTTGCACGGGCGTCTGCCGCACAGCACAGGGGGCAGGGCGTCTGAACGCCGGCTCCCCCCGGAAGCAGCACACGTTGCCGGAATCAGCACACGTTGACTCATCTGGGGTACGGGCAAGACCGAGGCCCCTCCCGGAACCCGGGAAGGGGCCTCTGACCTGGGTGGAGGCGAGGGGACTCGAACCCCTAACCCCCTGCTGCCGAGGGAGAACGGCAAGGCCCTGGACCGGCACACCGTCACCCGCTTCATCAACAGGGCCGGCACCGCCGCCGGGCTCGGGCACATCAACCCCCACCAGCTGCGGCACACCCTGGCCACGCAAGCCATCAACCGCGGCAGGTCCCTGGAAGCGATCGCCGCGATGCTCGGGCACAAGTCCATGGACATGACCCTGGTCCACGCCAAGATCGCCAACCGCACCGTCGCCGACGAGTACTTCGCCGTCGCCGACCAAGTCGAGGCCCTCTACGCCCGCCCCGCCCAGCTCCCCGCTGACGCCCTCGGCCCCAACATGGCCCACCTCAGCCGCGAGTACTCCCGCCTCCTGGGCAACGGCTACTGCACCCGACGAGCGGCCATGGACTGCGTCTACGAGACGGTCTGCGAGTCTGCACCTTCTTCCAGACCACCATCGCCTTCCGCCCCACCCTGCACGCCCAGCGCGACGACGCCGCCGCCAAGGGCCAGACCCGCCGCGCCGAGATCTACGACAACCTGCTCACCAGCCTCGACAACGACGAGGCCTCTTGACACCCGATACCTACATAACGCCGATGTCCGGATGTTTCGGAGCGTCCGAGGCAGCGGCCGCACCGGCCGATTGGTTAACGTCCACGGGCGAGTGCTCACATACCAGGGGTCGGGCGCTGGGCGTTCACCAGACATCGAGCGACCAAGCGCCACGCATCCGAGATGGACCTCCGTTACTCCATGGCAAGGGACTGTCACACCCCGTACATATCTGGCACCTGAACGGTCGCCCGGGACATATCGGCACGCGAACGACTCGCCAAGCGCGCCACATACTGAATCGCCATGTTGGTCCGGCCTGTCCCCCCTCAGGTAGCAGGACGGGCCTTGATGTAACTAACAAGTTGAGTGAGGTGGCGGCTAACGCTGTCGATTGTCATGTTAGCGACTTCGAACGCTAGTTCAGGATGCTGACGCCGCAGGTCGCGGACACGCCTCCCGAAATTTGGCGACTGGTCATATGAAGTGACGACCAGCACCGCTCCATCAATGGCTGCCCGAGCTAAGAGATCTTTAAGCACCGGAGTAGAGAGACGGTACTTAAATTGGACATTGACGGATATGCCGCCGAGCACCACCCTGGCATCCCAGGCCTGATCCTCGCCTCCGGGAATAACTTCGGCTCCCAAGTTATGAGCCGATTGCTGCAGGACCTCCATAGCCTCTTGCTCGAAGGCAGATGCTCTTATGAATGTCCACAGCGCGGCATCCGGCGTGTTGCGTGGAAGCCGGTTCACCAGTTCAGCCAGCTCCTTCGGACTCACCGCCTCGCTCGCGCTCTCGGCCGTCTCTACGGCGCCCTCACGCCGCCCTTGCTCGCGGGCCCGCAGGATCATCCCCATGTCCTTACCCCAGATGCGTTGGGGGACGTGTCCCGCCGCTGCTAGCAAGAGGAGCATGAGTGATGCCAGGAAGATCGCGACTGATCCAAATCCGTCGACTCCGTCCAACAGGGCGACTGAGCCAACCGTTCCAAGTCCTACACCTGCAACAGCCGCAAGAACACGCACCCAGCCATCCAGCTCGATGGGATCCCCAATGTCGTCACGAACTTGTGGCGACTGGTCACCACCGTCATCGTCGGTCATGGAGGCATGCTAGCGGGATAGGAAAGTCCTACAGCCCCTCGCCGGGGGACGAACAGCCACTCGCAGGGAGGACGGATCCGTGGTGTTGAAGGCGTGGGCAGCCAGGAGGACCTGTTCTGCCGCGGATGGCGTGCACTCCGTCCGGTCGCGAAGGTGTGTCCTTGATCTGCTGCTGCGGGCTGTCGGCCGGTCGCGAAACTGCTCAGAAAAAGTTGGGAAGAAGTGAGCCCCAGCGGGGGGTCTCGTCCGCATTAGGGGTAGGCAGGTTCGTCGTCGGGTGGTTATCCACAGGAACGGTCAAGTGCCTGCCTGGTCCGCACGGGATCTGGCCTACCGGAGGTTGGTCCCTGACGAAGGGAGTGGACATGTCAACGATGGCGAGCGGGAGTCCGGAGCAGCGGAGCAAGGCACCGGTCGGGCCGCTGCAGCGGCGGTGGTACAGCGTGCCCGAAGTGGCGGAGATGCTCGGCTACGGGCCCACGAAGGTGCGCATGATGTGCATCTCCGGCGACCTGCGCTCGCTCAAGGACGGCGGGTCCCGGCGCATCCTGCCGGCGTGGGTCGACGAGTACGTCGCCAAGCGGGCCGCCGAGGCGGAGGCGGACTGGCCGTGAGCAGGCGAGCCAACGGGGAGGGGTCGATCTACCCGTACCGGAACGGCTTCGCCGCCCACGTGTGGATCACCACCCCCGCGGGTCGGCGCCAGCGCAAGTCCGTCTACGGCAAGACCAGGGCCGAGGTCCACGAGAAGTGGCTGCGGCTGCACGAGCAGGCGCGGCGCGGCCCGGTCGTCCCGGTCTCGCCCAAGCTGCGCGACTTCCTGGAGCAGTGGCTGAGGGAGACCGTGCGCCCCGGGCTCTCGCCGGCCACGGCGAGCAACTACGAGATGTTCTCCCGGCTCTACATCGTCCCCGACCTGGGGGACCGCAAGCTCGAGAAGCTGTCGGTCCGCGACGTCCAGACCTGGGTCAACGAGCTGCGGGTGCGGTGCCAGTGCTGCTTCCAAGGCAAGGACGCGGCCCGGCCGGAACCGCAGTGCTGCGCACGCGGGCAGTGCTGCCAAGAGGTCGCCTCCGAGTGGACGGTCCACCAGGCGTGGCGGGTGCTGCGCGGGGCACTGACCCAGGCGATGCGGGAGGAGCTCGTCTTCCGGAACGTGGCCGCGCTCGTGCGCGTGCCCGTGCCCCGGGCGAAGCGATCGGCCGTGTGGTCGGTGGACGACGCGCGGCGGTTCCTCGAGTCTGCTCGTCATGCCGGGGACGCGATGTATGCGGCCTACGTGCTGCTCCTCGTGCTCGGACTGGCGGCGGGGCGAGGTGCTCGGCCTGGCGTGGGAGGACGTCGACCTGGAGCGGGGCGAGGCGTATATCGCCTGGCAGGTACAGCGGGTCGACGGCCAGCTGCTCCGGCGACGGACGAAGACCCCCTCCTCGGACGCGCCGCTGCCCCTTCCGGACATCGCCGTGCGTGCCCTCGAGCGGCACCGGGCCGACGAGGATCGGAGACGGATCGCCGCCGGCGACATGTGGGGCGACTGCGGCCTCGTCTTCACCACCCGTCTCGGCGACCCGCTCGACCCGCGCAACTTCCACACGGCGTTCAAGAACCGGGCGCGAAAGGCCGGGGTCCCGATCATCCCGGTCCACGCCACGCGGCGGACCTGCGCGAGCCTGCTCGTCTCGCTCGACGTGCACCCGCGAGTGGCGATGGCCGTCCTCCGCCACAGCAGGATCGCGATGACCATGGAGGTCTACTCCCAGGTCTCAGCGCAGGCCACGCGCGAGGCACTGCGCCAGCTCGGCGGACGGCTGGGCGGCTCGGCTGGCTAGACCGGCTGTCGCCCCATGTGCGACGAACGAAGATGTCGCGGCTCGACGACAAATGCATATGTCGTAGTACTGTGACATTTCGAGATGTCACAAATCTGTGACATCTACGGTTGGGAGGTGGGTCGCATGCTCAGGACGGTCCGAGACGTCGGTGCGGCGGTGCGCCGAGCACGCCGGGAGGCCGGGCTCAGTCAGCAGGCTCTCGCGGACCGGGCGGGGGTCTCCCGCCAGTGGCTCTCCCGCGTGGAAGCGGGGAAGGGTCCCTCCGCCGAGATGGGCAAGGTGCTGGACGTCCTCGCCGCGCTCGGACTCGCGGTCGACCTGGTCACCACCCCCGTGGCCGAGGCCACGGCCGATGACCCGTTTGCCGGCCTGTTCGAGGACGGCTCATGACGGCATTCCTGAACGTCTACCTCGACGGCGTCCTTGCCGGACAGCTGACGCAGACCCCTGGTGGGGCGCTCGCTTTTGCCTACGACAGTTCCTACACCGCCCGTGCCAACCCCACGCCGCTCTCGCTGTCGATGCCGCTGAGTGGGTCGCGACACTCGAACCGTGTCGTCGCCGCCTGGCTCGAGGGGCTCCTCCCGGACAACCTCGCCGTGCGGGAGGAGTGGGCTCGTAGGTTCGAGGTGTCACCGCGCAACCCGTTCGCCCTGCTCCGGCACGTCGGGCGCGATGCCGCGGGGGCCGTGCAGGTGCTTCCCGTCGACGTCGACCCACCGGATGCAGCTCGGCGCACGGGCGACGTCCGCCGGCTCGCCGAAGACGAGCTCTCGGGTCTTCTTCTGCGCCTGACGGTGGGGGACCACGGCTGGGACGTCGGTGCCGGTTCAGGACGATGGAGCCTGGCGGGAGCGCAGAACAAGGTGGCGCTGCACCGCCTGGACGACGGCGGGTGGGGTGTTCCTCAGGACGCGACGCCGACGACGCACATCCTCAAGCCGACCCGCGCCGGCACCCGCTTCGAGGACCTGCACGTCAACGAGTTCGTCTGCCTGCGTGCCGCGGGTCTGCTGGGCCTGCGCGTCGCCCGGGTGGACCTGATCGACGTCGGCGGGGCCAAGACGCTGGTCTCCACCCGCTACGACCGCGGTCGCGGACAGGACGGGATGTGGTTGCGCCTCCATCAGGAAGACCTTCTTCAGGCCATGAGCTACCCACCGACCAAGAAGTACCAGTCCGACGGCGGCCCCAGCGTCAAGAACGTCGCCTCTCTCCTGTCGACGCTGGCCCTCGCGGACCGCGATGCCGTGCGGTCGGCATTCTTCGATGCCTTCGCCTTCAACGTCCTGGTGGGCGGGACCGACGCCCACGCGAAGAACTACTCCCTGCTCCTGCGCGGGCCACGGGTGGCCCTGGCACCCCTCTATGACGTCGCGTCCTACGCCCCGTACCTGAACAAGGGGGAGGCGGTGCGCAGCTCGATGAAGGTGGGGCGCACCTGGCTCGTGCGCGACGTGACCGTCGAGGACTGGGTCGCCGTCGGCCTCTCCCTTGGCTTGGAGGCGACCGAGGCCGTCGACCGCGTGGAGCGCCTGCGCACAGGCCTGCCCGAAGCAGTCCTCGCAGCGGCTGAGGCCGCACCCGCACCCTTCGCCGAGGACGCCCGCCGGGTCGCGACCGCCGTCGCTGCGCAGAGCCACCTCCAGGCTTCGCGTCTGCCGCGCGGACAACTGAGGTGAAAGCGCCGAGTCCACGATGAGGACCCCCTGCTGGCCGCATACCTGCAGGTCACAGCCTTGCGCGGCGTGTTTGCTGCCGTACTTTGCTGGGGTACGGGCACGAAAGAGGCCCTCCCCGCTGAGCGGGAAGGGCCTCTGACCTGGGGTGGAGGCGAGGGGACTCGAACCCCTAACCCCCTGCTTGCAAAGCAGGTGCGCTACCACTTGCGCCACGCCCCCGAGGGTATGCAGTTGTGAGACGCAGGCGACCGACCTCCCGCGGACGGGAGCCGGGTCCGGCGGACGAGAGGTTACTGACCCGGCTGACCGGGGACGTCGTCGGTGGCCTCGGCCCACAGGTCACGCTCGGCCTGCTGGTCCTGCATCCGCTTGAGGGCCACGAGGCCGGCCGCGGCGGCGGCCACCATGAGGAGGCGCTTCATCTGTCGATCAACTCCTGATCTCGGCGACGACGCAGGTGGGTGGTGGGCCTAACTGGACTTGAACCAGTGACCTCTGTCTTATCAGGACAGCGCTCTAACCGACTGAGCTATAGGCCCGGGCGCGTGCGAGGCACGCGACGGTCGAGACTACCTCACCCCCCGGAGCGCCGCCAAAACACTCCGCAGAGCGCTCCTCGTCCCGTAGCAGACCTTGAACAATTTGTAGTACCTCTACTACATTGCTCCCATGTCGGTCTCCCCAGCGGCGATCCAGTGCGAGGGCCTCACCATGTCCTACGGGGACCGTCTGGTCCTCGACGGCATCGACCTCGAGATTCCCCCGGGCCAGGTGGTGGCCCTGCTCGGCCCCAACGGCGCGGGCAAGACGACGACGGTCGAGATCCTCGAGGGCTTCCGTCAGCCCTCCGCCGGCCGCGTCACGGTGCTGGGGGAGAACCCGGCGACGGCCCCCGAGTCGTGGCGGTCCCGGGTCGGCGTGGTGCTGCAGAGCTGGCGCGACCACGGCACCTGGAAGGTGCGCGACCTCATCGAGGTCATGGGTGGCTACTACGCGCCCTACGCCACCGCGACCGTGCCCCGTCCCTGGTCGACCGACGAGCTGCTGACCCGCGTGGGGCTCGCGACCCAGGCCGGAAGCCGCATCGACAAGCTCTCGGGCGGGCAGCGCCGGCGCCTGGACGTGGCCATCGGCCTGGTGGGTCGGCCCGAGCTGCTCTTCCTGGACGAGCCGACGACCGGCCTGGACCCGGCCGGCCGGCGCGACATCCACGACCTCGTCGCGGACCTCGCCGACCTGCGGACGACCGTCCTCGTCACCACCCACGACCTCGCGGAGGCGGAGAAGATCGCCGACCGCCTGCTCATCCTGGCCGGGGGTCGCATCGTGGCTGACGGCACCCCGGACGCGCTGCGCCACCAGCTGTCGCGGTCCAGCGAGGTGCGGTGGCGCGACCGGTCGACGGGACAGGTGACCGTGCACGCAGACCCCGACCCCACGGCATACCTCTCCCACCTCCTCGCCACCCGCCCGGGCGAGGTCGAGGTGCTCGAGGTGCGCGCCGCCTCCCTCGAGGACATCTACCTCGACATCGTGCGCCGGTCCGAGGCCGACGACCACGACGCCGACCTGCCCACCGCTGCCCTGGAGGCCCTGCGATGACCACGACCATACCGACCGCCGTGGTCCGGTCCGCCGCCCGGCAGGCCCGGATCACCCTCGTCCGCAAGTACACCTCGCCCGCCGGCCTGAGCGTCGTCGTCGTCTCGCTCGTGGTCCTCGTGGTGCTCTGGTTCCTGCGGGACGCCGAGATCGGTGTGGCCCAGGTCGGTGCGAGCGGCTACATCTTCAGCGGCTTCCTCGCCTTCGGCGTCATCTCGGCGGCCGTCCTCGGGGTGGCCGGCGAGCTGCAGGCGGAGCGGGAGGACGGCACCCTGCTCCGGGCCAAGGCGGTGCCCCACGGCATGACGGGCCACCTGCTCGCCAAGATCCTCGTCGCACCCTTCGACGCGCTCATCCCCATGCTGCCGGCGATCGTCGGGGCGGCGGTCTTCCTGCCCGACGTCATGCCCCGTGACCTGCTCGGGTGGGTGCTGCTCCTCGTCGTCTTCCTGCTGGGGGTGGTGACCATGCTCCCGTGGGGTGCGGTGCTCGGCTCGGTCTTCCGCACCATGATCGGCCTCGCCTGGGCGATGATGGCGATGTATGCCGTCGCCGCCCTGTCCGGGGTGTTCTACCCGGTCGGTGGCTGGCCGGCGCCGCTCCAGTGGGCCGCGCAGGCCAGCCCGCTCTACTGGATCGGGGTCGCGGTGCGCTCGGTCCTGCTGCCGCCGGAGGCGGCCGCGGCCGAGATCGGGGGCGAGTTCCGGCTCGGGCTGGCGCTGCTCGTCATCCTCGGGTGGGCGGTGGTGGGTCTGCTCGTCGCCCCGGTCCTGCTGCGCCGGATGGCGCGGCGGCAGTCGGGCAGCACCGTCCAGGCGGCCCGCGAGCGCGTCCTGGCCAAGGGCTACTGAGCGTCCATGCCGAGCGAGTCACCGCCGCTGCACAACCGGATCGCGATGCTGCGGGTGGAGCGCGGCATCAGCCGCCGCGAGCTGGCCGAGGCGCTGGGCGTGCACTACCAGACGGTGGGCTACCTCGAACGGGGCGAGTACAGCCCCTCCCTCGTCCTCGCGCTGCAGATCGCCGAGTACTTCGCCGTGCCGGTCGAGACCGTCTTCAGCCGACGACCCTTCCCGCCGCTAGGCGGCTGACCGCCCCTGCCGACGATGGCGGGAACTCCCCTCACCGCGCTACTATCGGGTGTAGTAGTTATCCCACAGAGAGGTGAGGACGATGAACACCACCCAGAGCACCACCCGACCGATCGTCGTGGGCTTCGACGGGTCGCAGAGCTCCCAGGACGCCATCCGGTGGGCGGCCGACGCCGCGGCCCGCCTGGTCGCGCCCCTCGTGGTCCTGCACGCCGCCGACCGCATCGTCCACGCGCAGGACGTCTCCATCGGCATCTGGGACCCCGCCGCCGAGCACCAGCGGGCCGCTGACCTCGCCGAGCAGGGCGCCGCGATCGCCCGGGAGGCGCACCCCGACCTCGAGGTCACCGCGCAGGGGTCCTTGCTCGGTCCCCGCCAGGCCCTCGACGAGGCGTCCGCCCACGCGAGGGGCGTCGTCGTCGGGTCGCGCGGCTTCGGCCGGGTCCGCAGCACCCTCCTGGGCGCCACCGCCTACGGCCTCACCGGCCACGCCCGGTGCCCGGTCACCGTCGTGCCGGGGCCGGCCTCGATGCCCGGACCCGAGTCCCGTGTGGTGGTCGGAGTCGACGGGTCCCCGGAGTCCGAGCGGGCGGCCGAGGCCGCCGCGCGGTGGGCCCAGGCGTGGGGCGCGGACGTGCTCGTCGTCAGCAGCTGGGAGCGGCCGACGACCGACCCGTGGGGTCTGAGCGTGGACGGTATGCGGTCGGTCGACGAGGCAGCCGAGGTGCGCCGCGAGCGGGCGGCGGGGCAGGCACGACATGCCGCGGACGCCCTCACGACCGCCTTCCCTGACCTCTCGGTGGAGATCGCCACCCCCAGCGGGCGCGCCGACGAGAGCCTCGTCGAGGCGTCGTCTGACGCGGCGCTGCTGGTGCTCGGCAACCGGGGCAGCGGACGGCTCTCGTCGTTCCTGCTGGGGTCGACGACGCGCAACATCCTGCACATGAGCATGGTGCCGGTGCACATCGTGCGCTGACCCGGCCGTCCCCGCCCGACCTCGGCCGGCCGGCTCACCTCACTCGTCGGAGAGCGTCACCTGGGCGCCTCCGACGAGGGCGGCGCAGATGTTGTAGAGGAAGGCCGAGAGGGTGGCCAGCGCGGTGAGCAGGAAGACGTTGAGCACGCCCAGCACGGCCGACAGCGCCATGACCCTGCTGAACCCGAGGTAGTCGGTGAGGTCGATGGTCGGGCCGCTGGCCTCGCCGCTGGTGATCTGGGCGAGGAAGCCGTTGATGGTCGAGAAGACATTCATCCCGGACAGCACGGTCCACAGCACCGCCACCATGACAACGCCGGAGATCCCCAGCGCCACCGAGACGAGGAAGCTGATCTTCAGCACCGACCACGGGTCGACGCGCTGCGCGGTGAGGCGCACGCGACGCGGGCCGCCGCGACGCGGGGCGGGACGCCCCGGCGGACGGTTGCCCGACGTGCGGGCCGTGCTCCCCTGGACTCCGTCGCGCGGACCAGCACCACGGGCCGTGGACCCGCCCCGGCCCGCGCTCGCCCCCGCCGCCGACCCGGAGGCCAGCCCGGCGGTCGCGCCGCGCAGGGCGCGGGCCTTGCGGGCGGCCAGGTCACGGCCCTGAGCGGTGCGCGCGAGCGCTCCGTCCTTCATCTTGGCGGCCGCCGAGCGGTCGTCGGGCTCGTCCCGGGGGGTTGGCGTCGACCCGGCGGCGGACGAGCTGTCGGCGTCCGAGTCGCTGCCGGCCTTCTGGTGCACCTGCGTCTCGTCGGTCGAGGAGCGGGACCCCGAGGGGCCCGGAGTGCTGCTCATGCGCCGTCGTCCTCCGTGCTCTCGGTGCTGTCGGTCTCAGAGCTCTCGGTGTCGTCGGCGGGGTGGGTGCCGACCGGCGAGGGGTCCTCGCTCTGACCCGACGGTACGCCATCGGCCTCGCGGACCGCCGCATCCGCGCCGTCCTCCTGCGCCTCCACGGCCTCGACGGCCTCCTCGAGCTCCTCCTCGCCGGCCGCCTCCGCGTTGCGCGCGATCGCCAGGACCGCGTCGCCCCGTCCGGGGTTGGCGAAGCGGACGCCGCTGGTGTCGCGACCGGTGACCCGGACCCCGCGCTCGCCGCCGACCGCCGAGCGGACGACGTTGCCGCGCTCGGTCAGCACGAGCACCTCGTCCGTCTCGTCGACCAGGAGCGCGCCGACGACCGGGCCGGCCTTCTCGGTGGCCTTGGCCACCTTGATCCCCAGACCGCCACGCCCCTGCACGCGGTACTGCGACACCGGGGTGCGCTTAGCCATGCCGGTCGAGAAGACGACGAAGACGTAGGGGTCGGTGCCCTCGGCGACCACCTGCATGGCGAGCAGCTCGTCGTCGCCGCGGAACTTCATCCCGGTCACGCCCGACGTGGCCCGGCCCATGGGCCGCAGCATGTCGTCGGCCGCCGGGAAGCGCACCGACTGACCACCTCGGGAGACCAGCAGGACGTCGTCGCTGCCGTGCGCCAGGGCCGCCCCGACCAGCTCGTCGCCGTCGCGCAGGTTCACCGCGATGAGCCCACCCGAGCGGGGAGAGTCGTAGTCGGTGAGCCGGGACTTCTTGACCAGGCCGTTCTTGGTCGCCAGCAGGAGGTAGGGCGCCTGCTCGTAGTCGCGCAGCGGCAGCACGGAGCGGATGGTCTCCCCGGGCTGGAAGGCCATGAGGTTGGCGACGTGCTGGCCCTTGCCGGTCGGCCCCGCCTCGGGGAACTCGTAGGCCTTGGAGCGGTAGACCCGGCCCTGGTCGGTGAAGAAGAGCATCCAGTGGTGGGTGCTGGTGACGAAGAAGTGCTGCACCACGTCGTCGGCCCGCAGGGCCGCACCCCGGCGGCCCTTGCCGCCCCGGTGCTGCGCGCGGTACTCGCGCACCGGCGTCCGCTTGACGTAGCCGCCCCGGGTGATGGTGACGACGACGTCCTCCTCGGTGATGAGGTCCTCCATCGACATGTCGCCGTCGAACGGCACGATGGTGGTACGCCGGTCGTCACCGAACTTGTCGACGATCTCGGCGAGCTCGGTGGAGATGATCTCGCGCTGGCGCTCCGGGCTGGCCAGGATCGCCTCGAACTCGACGATCTGGGCCTCCAGGGCGTCGTGCCGGTTCTGGATCTCCTGCCGCTCCAGCGCGGCCAGGCGGCGCAGCTGGAGGTCGAGGATGGCCCGCGCCTGGTCGTCGTCGATCCCCAGCAGGTCCTTCAGCCCCTCGCGGGCCTCGTCCGCCGACGGGCTGCGACGGATGAGCGCGATGACCGCGTCCAGCTGGTCCAGCGCCTTGAGGTAGCCCCGGAAGACGTGGATCTGCTTCTCCGCCTCCCGCAGGCGGTACTGCGTGCGCCGGACGATGACCTCGACCTGGTGGTCGACCCAGTGCCGGATGAAGGCCGAGATGGGCAGGGTGCGGGGCACCCCGTCGACGAGCGCCAGCATGTTGGCGCCGAAGGACTGCTGCAGCTGGGTGTGCTTGTAGAGGTTGTTGAGGACGACCTTGGCGACGGCGTCCCGCTTGAGCACGACGACCAGCCGCTGGCCGGTGCGCCCGGAGGTCTCGTCGCGCAGGTCCGCGACACCGTTGATCCGGCCGTCCTTGACGAGGTCGGCGATCTTCTTCGCCAGGCTGTCCGGGTTGACCTGGTAGGGCAGCTCGGTCGCGACGAGGCACGTGCGCCCCTGGATCTCCTCGACCTCGACCACGGCCCGCATGATGATCGACCCGCGGCCGGTGCGGTAGGCGTCCTCGATGCCCTTCTTGCCCATGATGAGCGCGCCGGTCGGGAAGTCCGGGCCCTTGATGATCCCCAGCAGGGCGTCCAGCAGCTCCTCGCGGGAGGCCTCCGGGTGCTGCAGCAGCCACTGCGCGCCCTCGGCGACCTCGCGCAGGTTGTGCGGCGGGATCTGCGTGGCCATCCCGACGGCGATCCCTGCCGACCCGTTGACCAGCAGGTTCGGGAAGCGGGCGGGCAGCACCGCGGGTTCGCGGGTCTTGCCGTCGTAGTTGTCGACCATGTCGACGGTGTCCTCGCGGATGTCGCGCACCATCTCCATGGCCAGCGGGTGCAGCCGGCACTCGGTGTACCGCGGGGCAGCCGCCGGGTCGTCCCCGGGGGTCCCGAAGTTGCCCTGCCCCTGCACCAGCGGGTGCCGCATCGACCAGTCCTGCACCAGCCGGACCAGGGCGTCGTAGATCGCCCCGTCGCCGTGCGGGTGGTACTGCCCCATGACGTCGCCGACGACGCGGGAGCACTTGTTGAAGCCGCGGTCCGGGCGGTAGCCGCCGTCGTACATCGCGTAGAGCACCCGCCGGTGCACCGGCTTGAGGCCGTCGCGCACGTCGGGCAGGGCCCGGGAGACGATCACGCTCATCGCGTACTCGATGTAGCTGCGCTGCATCTCGGCGTTGAGGTCGATCGGCTCGATCCGGTCGCCGGTGCCGGCCACCGCCGCCTCGAGGGCGGCGTCGGCGCTCTGCGCGGCGCTGGACGCGTCCGGGATCTCCGGCAGGTCGGGGGTCTGGTCGTCAGCCATGGGTCACCTACGTCGATTCAGGTATGGGGTGGGGCGGCTCAGATGTCGAGGAAACGCACGTCGCGGGCGTTGCGCTGGATGAACGCGCGCCGGGACTCGACGTCCTCGCCCATGAGGATGGCGAAGATCTCGTCCGCCTTGGCGGCGTCCTCCAGCGAGACCTGCAGGAGCACCCGGGTGTCCGGGTTCATCGTGGTGTCCCACAGCTCGCCGTAGTCCATCTCGCCCAGACCCTTGTAGCGCTGCACGCCGGTGTCCTTGGGCAGGCGCCAGCCCTTGCCGGCGCCGTCCTCGAGGAGGGCGTTGCGCTCCCGGTCGGTGAAGGCGAACTGGTGCTCGGCGTTGGTCCACTTGATCCGGTAGAGCGGCGGCTGCGCGAGGTAGACGTAGCCGGCCTCGATGAGCGGCTTCATGAACCGGAAGAGCAGCGTCAGCAGCAGGGTCCGGATGTGCAGACCGTCGACGTCGGCGTCCGCCATGAGCACGATCTTGTGGTAGCGCGCCTTGGAGATGTCGAAGTCCTCGCCGATGCCGGTGCCGAAGCCGCTGATGAGGGCCTGCACCTCCTGGTTGGCGAGGATCTTGTCCAGGCGCGCCTTCTCGACGTTGAGGATCTTGCCCCGGATCGGCAGGATCGCCTGGTTGTGCGGGTTGCGGCCGCGCACCGCCGAACCACCGGCCGAGTCGCCCTCGACGATGAAGACCTCGGAGATCGTCGGGTCGTTGGACTGGCAGTCGCGCAGCTTGCCGGGCAGCCCGCCGGACTCCAGCAGGCCCTTGCGCCGGGTGGCGTCGCGCGCCTTGCGGGCGGCGATCCGCGCCGTGGCGGCCTGGACCGCCTTGCCGACGATCTCCTTGCCCTCACGGGGGTGTGCCTGCAGCCAGTGCCCGAACTCCTCGTACATCGCGGTCTGCACGAAGCCGCGCACCTCGGAGTTGCCGAGCTTGGTCTTGGTCTGGCCCTCGAACTGCGGCTCGCCCAGCTTGACGCTGATGACCGCGGTCAGCCCTTCGCGGATGTCGTCACCGGTGAGGTTGGGGTCCTTCTCCTTGAGCAGCTTCTGCTCGCGGGCGAAGTCGTTGACCATGCGGGTCAGCGCCGACCGGAAGCCCTCCTCGTGGGTCCCGCCCTCGTGGGTGTTGATGGCGTTGGCGTAGGTGTGGACGGCCTCGGTGTAGGCGCCCGTCCACTGCATCGCGATCTCCAGGCTCAGCATGCGGCTCTCGTCCGAGCTCTCGAAGGCGATGACGTCGGCGTGCACGGGCTCGCTGCGCTTGGACCTGTTGAGGTAGGTGACGTAGTCCAGCAGGCCGTTGTCGTAGCGGTAGGTGTGCGAGCGGCCGGTGCCCGACCCACCGGTGCCCCGCTCCAGACCCGGGGTGGTTCCGTCGTCGTCGGCCTCACCCTCCCCGTCCATGGGGTCGTCGTCCAGGGCGTCGACGTCGACCTGCACCTCGCTGGGGCGCTCGTCGATCAGGGCGATGGTCAGGCCCTTGTTGAGGAAGGCCATCTGCTGGAAGCGCGCCCGGATGGTCTCGTAGTCGAAGTCGACGGCGTCGAAGATGTCCGGGCTGGGCCAGAAGGTGATGGTCGTCCCGGTCTGCCGGTCGGCCTCCGAGGCGGGCTCGTGCTCGGCCAGGGGCGCCTGCGGCACCCCCAGGTGGTAGGTCTGGGTGAAGACCGTGCCGCGCTGGCGCACCTCCACGTCCAGCCGCTCGGACAGCGCGTTGACCACCGAGGACCCGACGCCGTGCAGCCCGCCGGAGACCTTGTAGCCCCCGCCGCCGAACTTGCCGCCGGCGTGCAGCTGGGTGAGGACGAGCTCGACGGCCGGCTTCTTCTCCACCGGGTGGATGTCGGTGGGGATGCCGCGCCCGTTGTCGCGCACCCGCACCGCCCCGTCGGCCCGGAGGGCGACGTCGATACGGTCGGCCTCGCCGGCGAGCGCCTCGTCGACCGCGTTGTCCACGATCTCCCACACCAGGTGGTGCAGGCCGCGCGGCCCGGTGGACCCGATGTACATCCCCGGCCGCTTGCGGACCGCCTCGAGTCCCTCGAGCACGGTGATCGCCGAGGCGTCGTAGGCCGAGGCCGTGGCGAGGGACTCCGGCGACCCGGACTGCGCTGCCGCCTCGGGGAGCTCCGGCATGGCCGGCTCACCGGTGGCGTCGGGACTCGCTCCGTGCTCTGGTCCGGCACTGGACAAGGGGGCTCCTCGGGTGGATGTGTCAAAGACGTCTCAGTCTACCCTTTCCGCCGCACGCATCCGAGTTTCGACGGCGTGTGCCCCGTCGTCTGAGGCGTTCCAACGCCGACGAGAGCGCGGTGACCCCGGATCAGGCATCCCCCCACGCGGCCCGGGTCACGAACGCCAGGAGCGCGTCTCAGCCGTAGGTGTCCCGCGGCCCGCGACCTCCGGAGGAGAGCGGGCCCTTGCGCCAGTGCGGCCCGGCCGGCCCCTGCACGACGATCTCGGCGACGACGCCCTCCCCGACGAGCTCCTCGATCCGGGCCAGCACCGTGGAGGTGAGCAGGCGCATCTGCGTGGCCCAGGCCGTGGAGCGGGCCCGGACGGTGAGCGTGCTGCCTTCGAAGGCGACGACCTCGACCTGGTCGGCCACCTGGTCCCCGACGATGGCCCGCCACCGGCCGACGACCCCGCCTACCTGCACCTCGCCGGCCCAGCCGCGCCCGGCGACGAGACGCTCCATCTCGTCCCCGAGCAGCTGCGGGTCGCGACGGGCCCGCAGGTCAGGCTCCTCCCCGGTGGACCCGCGACGTCGCCGGGACCGCGCCGGTGAGCCGGGGCGCAGTCCCTTGTCGCGTGCGGTGCGGCGAGCGCGGGACAGCGCCTCCCGGGCGGCGTCCATCGTCCCGTCGCCCGGGGCGGCGTCCCCCTCGCCGGGTCCCGCTCCGGGGGTGCGTGGACCCGTCATGGCTGCTTGGCCGCCTGCTCGACGGGCTCCGGGGCCCGGGGGCTCACCGACCCGAGGGTCACGTCGAAGACCCGGCTCCCGGCGCCCAGGAGCCTCGCGGGCACGTCCTCGGCCACCGCTGCCGTCACGAGCACCTGCTCGCAGTCCGCGACAAGCCCCGCCAGCCGTTCCCGACGGCCGGAGTCCAGCTCGGCGAAGACGTCGTCGAGGACGAGCACGGGGTCGGTCCCCAGGTCGTGCCGCAGCAGCTCGAACCCGGCCAGGCGCAACGCCAGCGCCATGCTCCAGGACTCCCCGTGGCTGGCGTAGCCCTTGGCCGGCAGCTCGCCCAGGCCGAGCACGAGGTCGTCGCGGTGCGGGCCGACGAGGCATACCCCCCGCTCCTGCTCCTGGGTCCGGACCACGTCGATCGACCGCAGGATCGCCGTCGTCAGCTCCTCCTGGCTCGGGACCTCGCCGGCCGCGACGGCCTCGCTCACCTCCGTGCCGGGGTCGAGGCTGCTGCGGTAGGTCGCTCCGGCGCGGGTCTCGCTGTCGCTGAGGGTGCGGTAGGCCTGCTCGAGGTAGGGGCGCAGGTCGCGCAGCAGCCGGAGCCGCGCGTAGAGCAGGGCACCGCCGATCTGCGCCAGCTGCTCGTCGAACACCGCGAGGGTCGCGAGGGCGCCGTCCCGGGCCTCCTCGAGGGTCTCACCCGGGGCCAGCCGCGGTCCCCCGGAGCGGCGGGTGGGCGCGCGCCAGAGGTGTCCGGCCTGCTTGAGCAGGGCCCCCCGCTGGCGCACCGCCTTGTCGTAGTCCGCCCGGACCGCGGACCACCGCGGCTGACGGGCGACGAGGAGGTCGTCGAGCAGCCGACGGCGCTCGCCCGGGTCCCCCTTGACCAGCGCGAGGTCCTCGGGGGCGAAGAGCACGCTGCGCAGGGTGCCCAGGACGTCGCGCTGCCGGCCCACCGGAGCACGGTTGAGCCGGGCGCGGTTGGCCTTGCCGGGGACGATCTCCAGCTCGACGAGGGACTCCCGGCCGTCGCGGACGACGGTGGCCCGCACGATGGCCGACCCCGTCGCGCCGGCACGCACCAGCGGGGCGTCCTGGGCCACCCGGTGGCTGCTCAGGGTCGCGACGTAGCCGGCCGCCTCGACGAGGTTGGTCTTGCCCTGCCCGTTGCGCCCGAGGAGCACGCTGACCCCGGGCTCCAGGTCGACCTCGGCGGCGGGATAGCTACGGAAGTCGCTGACCTCCAGGTGTGTCAGGTGCACCGCGCTCGCGTCGGCTCAGTGGGTGTCGCCGGTGCCGGAGGTCGGCCCGGACCGGTCCTCGGTGGCGCCGGAGCCGGAGGAGGGCCCGGCGTCGGCCGTGGCCGCACCGTCACCCTCGCCGCCACCGTCGGCACCGGGGCGCTGCTGGCTCTCGGAGTCGTTCTTCTTCGGCTCGGCGCCCTGGTGCACCTCCGCCTGGTCCTCCTCGAGGTCGGCGTCGTCGAGCATCCGGACGTCGTGACCACCGAACTGGCCCCGCAGCGCGGCGACCGCCTGCATCGCGGGGGAGTTCTCCTGGCGGGAGGCGAAGCGGGCGAAGAGCGCGGCGCTGATGACCGGCATCGGCACCGCGTTGTCGATGGCCTCCTCGACCGTCCACCGCCCCTCCCCGGAGTCGGTGGTGTAGGCGTCGATGCCCTTGAGCTCGGGCGTGTCGCCGAGCGCGCTGACCAGCAGGTCGAGCAGCCAGGAGCGGACCACCGTGCCCCGGCTCCAGGCCTGGAAGCACCCGCGGACGTCGGTGACGATGTCCTTGGCCATGAGCAGCTCGAAGCCCTCGGCGTAGGCGTGCATCAGGCCGTACTCGATGCCGTTGTGGACCATCTTGGCGTAGTGGCCGGCCCCGACCTCGCCGGCGTGCACGAAGCCCTCCTCGCGGGGGCCCTCGGGGCGCAGGGCGTCGAAGATCGGCATGGCCTTCTCGACGTCCTCCTCGCGGCCACCGCACATGAGGCCGTAGCCGTTCTCCAGCCCCCAGATGCCGCCGGAGACGCCGCAGTCGACATAGCCGATGCCCTTGGGCTCCATGAGCGCGTCGAGCTCACGGTCCTCGGTGTACTTGGAGTTGCCGCCCTCGATGATGAGGTCGCCCTCGTCGAGCAGCTCCCCGAGCTGCTCGACCGTGGAGCGGGTCGGCTTGCCGTGCGGGACCATGACCCAGACCACCCGCGGCGGCTCCAGGGCCTGGATCATCGACTCGACGTCGTCGACGTCGCGGAGCTTCTCGTCGAGGTCGAACCCCACGACCTCGTGGCCGGCGCGGCGCAGGCGCTCGCGCATGTTGTTGCCCATCTTGCCCAGTCCGATCATGCCGATCTTCATCTGCTGCTCCTTCGGTGGGTGATGATCTGCTGACGTGGGGTCAACCCGGGAGTCAACCCGCGAAGCGTACCGGCATGAGGACGTACCGGTAGGAGTCGTCGGCGTCCCCCGCCAGGTCGGCCTGGCCGGAGATCACGGCCGGACGTGAGGGCTGGGTGAACGACAGCCGGGTGTAGGGCTGACCGAGGACGTTGAGCCCGTCGAGGAGGAACTGCGGGTTGAAGGCGATCTCGATCTCCGGACCCTCGAGGGTGGCCTCCACGGCCTCGCTGCCCTGCGCGTCGTCGCCCGTGCCGGCCTCGATCGCGAGCTGGCCGTCGGTGAACCGCAGGCGCACCGGCGTGTTGCGCTCGGCCACCAGGGCGACGCGGCGCACCGCCTCGATGAAGGCCTGGGTGTCCACGACGGCGACGCTGTCGACGGAGGAGGGGAAGATCGAGGTGACCTTGGGGTACTCCCCGTCCAGCAGCCGGGTGGTCGAGCGGCGCCGGCCGGCCTCGAAGCCGACGAGGCCGTCACCACGGCCCGCGGCGCCGAGCGACAGCTCGACGGCCGCGCTCGCGCCCAGCGACTTCGCGGTCTCCGAGAGGGTGCGCGCCGGGATGAGGCACACGTGGTCGGCGTCCGGGCTGCCCGGGGACCACGTCAGCTCGCGCTGGGCCAGGCGGTAGCGGTCGGTGGCCAGCATGGTGATGCGTTCGCCGTCGATCTCGACCCGCACCCCGGTGAGGATCGGCAGCGTGTCGCCGCGGTCCGCCGCGATGGAGACCTGGTTGACCGCCTGGGTGAAGGCGTCACCGGGGACCGACCCGCTCGTCTCCGCCTGGGCCGGAAGCTGGGGGTAGTCCGCGACCGGCATCTGGATGAGGGCGAACCGGCTCGAGCCGCAGGTCAGCGAGACCTTGGAACCGTCGGTGGACACCTCGACCGGCTTGCCGGGCAGGTTGCGGGCGATGTCGGCCAGCAGGCGGCCCAGCACCAGCACCTGACCACCCTCGGACACCTCGGCCTCGACGGTGACCGTGGCGGAGACCTCGTAGTCGTAGGCGGAGAAGGTCAGCGTGCCCTCGGGGTCGGCCGTCAGCAGGACACCGGCGAGCACCGGTACGGGGGGACGGTTGGACAGGCCACGCACGACCCACGCCACCGCCTCGGAGAGCACATCGCGCTCGACACGAAACTTCACGACACCTGGAACCTTCCGCACTGTGTGGTCTTCGGGGCAACTCTGCCACGAACACCCCCGTCCCGCTGCAGCACGTCCCCAGGGACGTAGGAGGATCATCGAGGGGAGAGGGACTGTTCGTCATCGTCATCGGGCCTGTGGATCCTGTGGACAACCCTCGCTCCGGAGGCCGTCGACGCAGGTCGGCAGGCGTGGCGAGCCGGGTGGGCTCCTGTGCACACGACGTGCAGGGACCGGTGGAGCGCGAGGCACGACCTGGGGACGGATCGGCGCGGTCCCCAGCGCCCCGGCGCTCCTGCACCGTCCTTCCCCATGCTGACCTGCGGCGATGCCCAGCTTCTCCACACCCTGTGCACAGCCGGACGACACGTCTGCAGGCCCGCGGCGAGGGTGGGGGGAGGAACGGGTGTGACGGCGGTGAACGCTGAGCCACAACGCACAGGGTTATCCACAGGTGTGGACAGAGTCGTGGTGAGGGTCAGCGCTGCGAGGCGCGGCGGATGCGCCCGGTGAGCTCGGCGATCTGGTCGTAGAGCGCGCGTCGTTCGCCGATCTGCCCGCGGATCTTGCGCTCGGCGTGCATGACCGTCGTGTGGTCCCGGCCGCCGAACTCCTGGCCGATCTTGGGCAGCGAGAGGTCGGTGAGCTCGCGGCACAGGTACATCGCGATCTGGCGGGCGTTCACCAGGGTCCGGGAGCGCGAGGTGCCGCACAGCTCCTCGATGGTGATCTGGAAGTACTCCGAGACCTCGCGGATGATCGTCGACACGGTGATCTGGGCCGTCTCGCTGCCCGGGACGATGTCCTTGAGGACGTGGGCCGCGAGGACGGCGTCGGCCGGCTGGGAGGACAGCGAGGCGAAGGCCGTCACCCGGATGAGGGCGCCCTCGAGCTCGCGGATGTTGGTCGTGATGCGGCTGGCGATGTGCTCCAGGACCTCGTCCGGCAGCTGCATACCCTCCTGCGCCGCCTTCTTGCGCAGGATCGCGATGCGGGTCTCGAGGTCCGGCGGCTGCACGTCGGTGAGCAGCCCCCACTCGAAGCGGCTGCGCATCCGCTCGGCGAAGCCGGACAGCCGCTTGGGCGGCTGGTCGGAGGTGATGACCACCTGCTTCTCGCTGTTGTGCAGCGTGTTGAAGGTGTGGAAGAACTCCTCGACGGTCTGCTCCTTGCCCTGCAGGAACTGGATGTCGTCCACCAGGAGGAAGTCGACGTTGCGGTAGCGGCGCTGGAACGCCCCGGCCTTGTCGTCGCGGATGGAGTTGATGAAGTCGTTGGTGAACTCCTCGGAGTTCACGTAGCGCACCCGCACCCCGGGGTAGAGCTTGCGGGCGTAGTGCCCGATGGCGTGCAGCAGGTGCGTCTTGCCGAGCCCGGACTCGCCGTAGATGAACAACGGGTTGTAGGCGCGGGCCGGTGACTCGGCCACCGCCAGGGAGGCGGCGTGCGCGAACCGGTTGGACGGCCCGGAGACGAAGGTGTCGAAGGTGTACTTGGGGTTCAGCCGCGCCTCGTCCGCGGCGCCGGTGACCGCGGGGCCCGCCGGTGTCGCCGGGCGGGGTATGCCGTTGCCCGAGGCGGCCGGGCCGGCGCCGTTCCTCGCGTCCGGGGACGTGGGCGACGCTGCCGAGGAGCTGGGCTGGGAGGCCGGCCTGGTGAGCGACTCCCGGGTCAGGGGGTCGTCGTCGGTGTCGTCGGCCTCCTCCTCCACCTGCTGGCGCAGGTCGTCGTCGACCGTGATGGCGAGCCGGATCTCCCGGGCCAGCTCGCGGGACAGCAGGTCCACGATGGGTTGGCGCAGACGGGTCTCGAGCAACTCCTTGGTGTGCGGGTAGGGCACCGCGAGCAGCACCGTCGTGTCCAGCACCCCGACCATGCGGGTGATCCGCAGGAACGCCTTCTCCCGAGCCCCCAGCCCGTTGGACTCGAGCGCCGTGACGACACGTCCCCAGGTGTCGTCCGCGTCGGTCGAGGGTGAGGACATGGGTGGGCTCAGCCCCCTCTCGAACGGACGACGACGATCGTGATGGCAGTCATCCACAGTGTTGTCCACAGGATGTGGATGAAGCGGTGGAGATGTGCCGGAAGCGC